>JAFEFG010000207.1 GCA_018240685.1 Pseudomonadota bacterium
CTCGGCGCCTGCGCGCGGGCGATCCAGTTGCGCCAGTTCGGTCCCCAGCGATGGGCCGTGCGGGCATTGGCGAGCGCATGGTTGCGGAAGCGTTCGGTCTCGGCATCGAGCGCCGCGGCGCCGAGATCGGGACGCGCCGTCGCCGCCCAGGCAAGATCCTCTTCGTCCGGCTTCCAGTCCGCCGGAAGCGCCTGCGCGCGCCCTCCTTCCCGCACCGGTTCCGATTCCCGTTCCGATTCCCCTTCCCTTCCTTCCCCGATCCCTTCCCTTCCTCCCTGCGCGTCACTCCCGCGTCCTGACGCGTCGCTCCCGCGTTCTGACGCGTCATCCGCGCACGAAGACGCGTCACCCCCGCGTCCCGACGCGTCATCCCCGCGTGACGACGCGTCGGGCGCCGGCAGCCTCGACGCCGCCTCGCGCGGATTGACATGCTGGTGACGGCCGAAGGTCGGGATATGCGCCAACCCGTCGCCGTAGAGGACGATCAGGCCGCGCGTCACCAGTTCGTCGGCCAGCGCCTCGATCTCGCAGGCATCGTCGGGCAGGTAGCGCCGCTTGAAGACGCGCGGCATCCAGACCAGGCGGCCGGCGCGATCGGCTTCGCACCACAGGCCGACATAGAGCAGGCGCGCCAGCGGACTGAGCGCGCAGATATCGTCCGACGTGAAGAACTCGGGCTTGATGGTGCGGATGCGCGCCATGGAACCTCCTGCGGTTGGAGCGGGATCAGGATTTCTCGATCAGGCGCCGCTCGCGGGCGGCGATGGCCTTGAGGCCCTCGGCGTCGACCAGGCGGTTGCCGACGCGGAAGCCCTTCGTCTCGCGATGGATGCCGAAGCCGCGTTTGCGCAGGAACGTCACGTCCTCCATCAGCGCGCCGTAGAGCGTGCGCTCGATGTCGGAGACGGGATCGCTCCAGCGGCGGGACGCCGGCGCAACCGGGATCTGGAAGGACGGCCGGGAGGTGGGCCGGCGGCTGAAGGGACGCGCCGCCGGCCCGCTCCCGCTGGCCGTGGCGGCCGAGGGGGCGGCCGCCGCAGGAGTCTCCTTGAACATGGCACCGACTATTGCGTTAGTCGCAATACATGTCAAGAATTTTCGTGCGTAATTAACAATTTTGCGACTACCGCATTGCGGGCAAGCTGCATTTCTGCATGTCTCTCCGCCGCCGGCGGGGCGACCGGGGGACGAACGAAGGGACCGCGACCATGGACCTCAAATGGATTGCCGAGATGCTCGAGCGGCCGGGCTTCAGCCAGGCCGGCCTCGCGCGCGCACTCGGCAAGGACGCCGCCGCGGTGAACCGCATGCTGAAGGGCGACCGGCAGATCAAGGCGAACGAGGTGCCGGTCATCCTCGACTACCTGCAGGCCGCGCCGCCGCCGACCGACCGCGTGGCGACGCTCGCCGCCCAGGCCGTCGGCCACCGCCCGGCGCCGGCGGCGCAGATCCAGCGCGTCGCCGAGGGCAACGCCCGGCCGGACGTGCCGGTATGGGCCAGCGCCGAGGCCGGCCAGGACGGCGCCATGGTGCTGGTCAACGATCCGATCGACTACATCCGCCGCTCCGAGCGCATGCAGGGCGTGAAGAACCCGTTCGCCTTCTACGTCATCGGCTCCAGCATGAGCCCGGCGATCGAGCACGGCGACCAGGTGGTGGTGAATCCCGTCGTGCCGGTGCGGCCGGGCGCCGACTGCGTGTTCATCCACGACGACGAGAACGGCAACATGCTGGCGCTGGTGAAGCGCCTGCTGCGCGTCTCGGCCGACCACTGGCGGGTGCGCCAGTACAACCCGCCCAAGGACTTCGACCTGCCCAAGAAGAAATGGGGCCGCGCGCTGCTGATCACCGAGAAGCGGTACGGCTGATCTCCCTTCCCCGCCCCTCCCCTCCCTGACGCGGCGCCTGGCGCCAAAGGTATGCGTCCGCGCAGGCCTGGGCGATGCGGGTGCGTCCTTGACTCCCCCTTTCAACCCCGGCGAGCATGGCGGCGAAAGCCGTGACGGGGGCTTCATGGGGGAAATGCGTCTTGCGTTGGCGGGCGCCGCGGCGATCGCACTCGCCGCCTGCTCGCCCTACCGCTATTCGACGGAAGTCGGAAAGTTCAGCACCAGCGTCGACACGCTCGCGAGCGCCTTCACGTCCGGCTACGACGCGCCGACGTCCGATCGCACGGCGGCGCTGCAGATCCAGCTCATCGACGAACGCGCGCCCGTCGTCCTTTCCCCGGGCTGCGCGCTGCGCCCCGGACGCCTGCCCGACAGCAAGGCGCCCTGCGCCGTGCTGCGTGCGACCGCGCCAGTCCCGCCGCCGATCCGGATTCCCGACACGCCGACCGCCAACGAGATCGACCTCGCCGCCACCCGCGACGACACGATGAAGGCGCTCAAGGTCCTGAAGGACTACGCCAAGGGTCTCGCCGCCGTGACCAACGCCGCCGACCGCGCCGCCTACGACGCGGCGGTGGCCCAGCTCGCGAGCGCGGTCGGGGCGCTCACCAGCGCCGCGGCGAAGGGCATGCCCGGCGCCGGCACGGTGGCCACCGCCTCCGTCAATCTGCTCGGCTGGCTGGTCGGCGAGGCGCTGGACCAGCAGCGCTACGACACGCTGCGGTCGGCCGTGCTGACGGTCGACACGCCGCTGCCCGAAGAGGGCAGCAGCCGGGACGGCAGCCGGTCTGGCGCGGCGGCGGCGCGGGCCGATGCCCCGCCCCCGACCGATGCCGAGAGGAAGGCCGAGCAGCAGCGCGCGGCGGCCCGCAAGCCCATCCACATCGTGGCGACGACCTTCGGCAAGGGCCTGCTGGCGGTGAGCGTGGCGCGGCAGGAATGGCTGTACGAGGAGGGCCGCGTGCTCGCCTACCGGCTGAACGCCGGCCTGAGCACGGCCGACTACAGGCAGCGCCTGGCCGATACCCAGGCCGTGGTCGCCGCCATCAACGGATTGCGCAACGCCGATCCGACCGGGACGGCGCAGGACATGGCGAAGGCCCACGACGCGCTCGCGGCAGCCCTCCGCAACCCGAAGACCGCCTACGCCGATCTCCTCGCCGCCATCGGCACCTTCGCCGACAAGGTCGCCGCGGTTCAGTCCGCCCTGGCCGCGGCCGGCCCGTCCGCCACCAAGAAGGGATCCTGACCATGGCCAACGCCCGCGATACCGTCACGCTCGACGACATAAACGACGGCAAGCAGGACGCGCTCGACGTCTACGACCGGAAGATCGTCGACGGCATCAGGCTGCAGAACAGCAGCGGCAACCCGGACCTGCCGGACGCCGTCCATCAGGTGATGGAACAGCGCACCAGGATCTACGTCCAGGACTATGCCGGCGCGCTCACCGGCAGCGACATGGCGCGGGCGCTCGCCGTCATCAGGTCGGCGACCGGCGCGCTCACCGACATCGCGGCGAACATGGTCAACGCCGCGGGTTTCGTCCGCAACGCCGCCTCGTTCGTCTCGACTGGCGCCAAGGTGGTCACGGGCCTGCAGGGCGTGGCGGCGACGTTCAAGGTCCAGGCCAGCACCTTCGCGGCGGTCGACGCGATGGTGGCGCTGCCGGGATCGCCGCGCTCGCGGGCGAAGAAGCCGCGCCCCGCCCGTAAGTCGCCTGTCCGCAAGGGCCCCGTCCGCAAGGCGTCCCCTCCCAAGGCCTCCGCGCGCAAGTCGCCGCGACGCAAGCGATAGGCCGAAAGCGATAATGGCATTGACCTGAGGTTGCGTTTATCGCAATATAAGGCGCATGATTTCCTTGCGCCGGGCCGCCCCCGCCGAGTTCCTCCGCCGACGCCGGTTGGCGGTGGGCTGGGGCGCGTGGCGGCTGGAGGCGCCTCCGGGCGAGGGCTCGCGGGCGTGGCTGGTGGAGACCTGCCGCGCCGAACTCGAATGGGTCGAGGCGGAATGGCGCCGCCTGGGCGGCGATCCCTTCGCCGTCTCGCGCCACCGCCCGCATCCGTCCGAGGCGCTGCGCCTGCCGCACGAGCAGGCGGCGGCGCGGCTGGTGAACTGCCATCTCCATGTCGATGCCGCGGGCTGGGGCCTTCGCGAGGCCTGCCGCCGCCTGCGGGCGCAGCGCCGGGCCGCCGGCGACGGAACCCAGGACGCGGCCTATCGCGACGGCTGGGCCCGCATCGCCGCCGAGACGGAGAAGGACCTCGCCGGCCATCGCGCCCGGCGCGGCCTCGCCTGGCGCGCCTTCCTCGAGGCGGCCGCGCGCTATCGACACCTGCGCATCGCCGTCGACGGCATCTTCCCGGCGCCGCAAGACGATCTCGCCCGCCGCGCCGCCTGAGGTCATCGCGCACGCGCCCGGCAAATTGGCCGGAACCCATTGCCCTCCGCCGGCGTAGTCATGTCGAGGGACGCGCCCGACCGGGACGCGCCCCGACGGCCCTTACTCGGGGGAGCAAGGCCATGCCGCTCGACGGCAATCCCGGCAGGTTCCCGCGCCGGTCGCAGGACACACGCGGCCCACGCTGGATGGTGGTGGTGGGCCTGTGCCTGTTCGCCATTGGCGTGATCTGCGCGCTGTGATGCTGCAGCGCGGTGCAGCTTTACCTCACTGCACCCGGCTGGCACGATGAACCGC
>JAFEFG010000208.1 GCA_018240685.1 Pseudomonadota bacterium
AGGTCGCGCATCTTCACCGCGGGATTGCCGGCCCACAGTTCGCCACGACGCACGACCTTGCGCGGCGGCACGACGGCGCCGGCCGCGACCATGGCACCCGACTCGACCACGGCGTTGTCCAGCACCGTCGAATGCATGCCGATGAAGGCGTCGTCTTGGACCTCGCAGGCGTGCAGGAGGGCCATATGCCCGACCGTCACGTTGCGGCCGACCACGGTGCCCCGGCCCCGGGCGGCGACATGGATCACCGTGCCGTCTTGGATGTTGGAATTGTCGCCGATCCTGATGCCCGGCCCGTCGCCGCGCAGCACCGCGCCGAACCAGATCCCGGCATGGGCGCCGATCTCGACCTCGCCGATCAGCGTCGCGTTGGGCGCGATGAAGGCGGTCTGGTCGATCTTGGGAACGAAACCGTTGAACGGAACGATGAGGCCCGACATCCCTTTCCTCCACAAAAGCGAAGGGCGCCGCTGGGGCGCCCTTCGACCAGATACGATCGGCTCTCCGGGCGCCGCTTAGCGCTTGGAGAACTGGAAGCGGCGACGCGCACCGGCGCGGCCGTACTTCTTGCGCTCGACCACGCGGCTGTCGCGGGTGAGGAAGCCGTTGGTCTTCATGGCGCCACGCAGGGCCGGCTCGAACTTGGCCAGCGCCTGGGCGATGCCGTGGCGCACCGCGCCGGCCTGGCCCGACAGCCCGCCGCCCGAAACGGTGGCGACGACGTCGAACTGGCCGCCGCGCTCCGAGACGTCGAACGGCTGCTGGATGACCATCTGCTGCGTCGGACGCGCGAAGTAGATCTTCTGGTCGCGGCCGTTGATGGTGATCTTGCCGGTGCCGGGCTTCACCCACACGCGGGCGACGGCGTTCTTGCGCCGGCCAGTCGCGTAGGCGCGACCCTGCGCGTCGACTTCCTTCTCGCGCACGGCCGCGGGGCTCGGCGCCATCGGAGCCTTCTTCAGCTCGGCAAAGGACGAAAGTTCGGTAGCCATGGTCAGCCGATCCTCGAGTTCTTGCGGTTCATCGCGGCCACATCCAGCTTCTCGGGCTGCTGCGCCTCGTGCTCGTGCTTGGAGCCCTTGTAGACGCGCAGGTTCTTCATCTGCGCGCGGCCGAGCGGACCGCGGGTGATCATGCGCTCGACGGCCTTGACGATGACGCGCTCGGGGAAGCGGCCTTCCAGGCGCTTGCCCAGCGTCTCGCCCTTGATGCCGCCGGGATGGCCGGTGTGGTAGTAGAAGTACTCCCGCTCGGCCTTGCGACCGGTGAGGCGCACCTTCTCGGCATTGATGACGATGATGTTGTCGCCGCAATCGATGTGCGGGGTGAAGGTCGGCTTGTGCTTGCCGCGCAGGCGCATGGCGATGATCGAGGCGAGCCGGCCCAGGACCAGCCCATCGGCGTCGATCAGCACCCACTTCTTCTGCACGTCGGCAGTCTTGAGACTGGCGGTTCGATGGCTAAGGGTGTGCATGGTTCTTTCTTCCGTGAGGCGGCGCTTATGGCGACCGGCCCGACGTTTGTCAAACCCCTGAAAATTATAGCGTAGAATCAATCATTTAGATTCACGGTATGATAATACCACAAGCCAGTGATTTGAATTAACTCAAGGAATTCGCACCTTGGCGAGGCGGCACCGAATAGGTCACCGTGGCATGGGCGACGGGTTCCGCCTTGCCGTCGGACCAGATGGTGAAATCGCCCACCGCCAGCGATTTCCCGAGCTTCAGCAAACGTCCCTCCCCGATCAGGTCCGTCGGTTCGGGTTTGCGCATGAAGTTGATGTTGAGATTGGTGGTGACGGCCAGCGCCACCGGTCCGAGCTGCCCCAGGATCAGGAGATAGAAGCCGCAATCGACAAGCCACATGAGCGTCGGCCCGGAGACGGTGCCGCCCGGCCGCAGGTGGCGCTCCTGCACCGGCAGACGCAGGCGGATCGTCCGATCGTCGAGATGCTCGATCGACAGGCCAAGATGCCCGGCCTGGGGAAAGTGCTCGTCCAGGAAGGCGAGCAATTCCGCCGGCGCCATCACCGGCATGACGCTCCGCTCCTCATCTCATAGAATGCAACCATGTCCGCCGCCCCCAACGAGCCCGTCCTGCTGCGCCGCGACGAAGGCCGCGTCGCCATCCTCACCCTCAACCGCCCGCGCGCGATGAACGCGCTTTCCGGCGAGCTTATAGACGCGCTGCAGGCGGAATTCGACCGCCTGGCCGAAGATCGCGACTTCCGCTGCGTCGTGATCGAGGCCCAGGGCCGCGCCTTCTCGACCGGACACGATCTGCGCGAGGTCGCCTCGCGCAAGGACTACGCCTTCCATCACGACCTGCTGACGCGCTGCTCGGCGATGATGCTGTCGATCCAGCGCCTGCCGCAGCCCGTGATCGCCAAGATCCACGCGATCGCGACCGCCGCGGGTTGCCAGCTCGTCGCGGCCTGCGATCTTGCCGTCGCCTCCAGCGAGGCGACCTTCGCCACCTCGGGCATCACCAACGGCCTCTTCTGCGGCACGCCGTCGGTGCCGGTCGGCCGCAACGTCGGCAAGAAGCGCGCCCTCGACATGCTCTTCACCGGCCAGTTCATCGACGCGGAAGCGGCACTGCGTGACGGCCTCGTGAGCCGCGTCGTCGCCCCCGAGCAACTCGACCGGGAAACGATGGCGCTCGCCAACCAGATCGCGGCCCAGCCGCCGCAGCAGATCGCCTCGGGCAAGGCCATGTTCCATCGCCACATGGAGATGACCATCGACCAGGCCTACGCCCTCGCCACCGATTTCATGGCCGGCGCGCTGCAGAGCGAGGATGCCCAGGCAGGCGTCGATGCCTTCGTGAACAAGAAGCCGAAGCCGGAGTGGAAGGGACGCTGACACCCGGACCGAAGGCCGGGAGCCCGTCCATGGACCGCTCCATTTCGTGACGCCGCGTCCTGGCGATCGGCCGACGCGGCATCCTTAGGTCGCGTTCGGCAGACCGACTCTGAGCGACGATACCGGCCTTCAACCTCTCCGGACGAAGAAGCCATTCGTCGAACGCAAGCCTCATGGCCTGTGCGTTGCTTTACAGAGAGGTATGAAGAGTAGCGTACCCAACGACAACACCCCCTCCCGTGCGGCTCCCCTCTGGCTGCTGGGCCTGATCACCTTCAGCGGCACCCTGGCCATGCACATCTTCGTGCCGGCCCTGCCCGATGCCGCCCGCGACCTCGGCGCCAGCAGCGCCGCCATACAGCTCACGATGAGCGTCTACATCCTTGGCCTCGCGGCCGGACAGCTCGTCTACGGTCCCCTGTCCGATCAGTTCGGACGGAGGCCGGTCCTGATGGGCGGACTGGTGATCTATACGATCACCGGCCTATGGGCCGCCTTCGCGCCCAATGTGAATACGCTGATCATGCTGCGCCTCCTGCAGGCGCTCGGTGGCTGCTCCGGCATGGTGATCGGCCGCGCGATGGTCCGCGACACCGCGACCGCCAAGGATGCGGCGCGACGACTGGCGTTGATGAACCTGATGGTCGTGATCGGCCCCGGCGTGGCACCGCTGATCGGCAGCGGCGTCACCACCACGCTCGGCTGGCGGGCGTTGTTCTACCTGCTGGCCGCTCTCGGTGCCGTCAATTTCGCCTTCACCCTGACACTGCTGCCGGAGACTCGGCCGCCGGGCCGGACCACCCACATCCTGGCGCTGGGTCGCGACTACGGACGGCTGCTGAAGTCGCCCGCCTTCCTCGGCTACGCCCTGGGCGGCGGGTGCGCGACGACGGCCATGTACGGCTTCGTCGCCGCCTCCCCCTTCATCTTCACGCACCAGCTGGGCCGCCCCGACTACGAAGTCGGCATGTACCTCGCCGTGCAGTTCGTGGGCATCTGGCTGGGCAGCATGACCGCGACGCGGATCATCTCCCGCTTCCCCATCGATCGGCTCGCCATCGGCGCCAACCTGCTGAGCGTGCTGGCGGCAGTCGGCTTCCTCGCCGCGGTGCTGTCGGGTCATCTCTCCGTACCGCTCGTCGTGATACCGATGTTCATCTTCGCTGCCGGCGCAGGCATCGCCTCGCCCGCCGCCATGACGCAGGCCATCAGCGTCAATCCCAATGTCGTCGGATCGGCCTCGGGCCTCTACGGCTTCAGCCAGATGGGCGTCGGCGCCGTCTGCACCGCCCTCACCGGACTCGGCCCCGATCCGGCCCTCTCGGCCGCGCTCGTCCTGGTCGGCGCCGGCGTGATCGCACAGGCATCTTTCTGGATCGCCACGCGGTCACGTACCGCTTAGTGGCGGCGCCTTCAGCAACAACGAGGGCGCCGCCGCCGGCGGCGCCTCAGAGCGCCCAGTCCCCGGCGCCCTTCTTCACGAGCTGACGCTTCAGGGCCTCGAAGTAGCTGACGCCGTATTCCGGCGCCGAGCGGACCTGCTTCATGCGCTGGGCCGCGCGCTGGATGATGTAGTCGTCGACGAACAACGGTTCCTCACCAAGCTGGCGCGAGATGAGCTCGAGCTCGCAGGCACGCTCCAGCATGTACATGCTGCGCAGCGCACCGGGCAGCGTGGCATGCGCC
>JAFEFG010000209.1 GCA_018240685.1 Pseudomonadota bacterium
CCGACAGCAAGGCACGCGGCAAGCTGCGCGGCCGCGGCGTCGGCAGCTATCTCGAGGTGACGGCACCAGCCGGCAAGGAATATGGCGGCATCCGCTTCGAGGCCGACGGCACCGTCACCATGCTGAGCGGCACGTTGGATTACGGACAGGGCCATGCCGCTCCCTTCGCCCAGGTCCTGACCGAGAAGCTCGGCATCCCGTTCGACCGCTTCCGGCTGATCCAGGGCGACAGCGACCAGCTCAAGGCCGGCGGCGGTACGGGCGGCTCGCGCTCCGCCATCGTCGGCAGCGAAGCGTTCATCGAGGCGGGCGCCAAGGTGATCGATCAGGGCAAGGCGATCGCCGCCCATGTGCTCGAAGCCGCGGTGGCCGACATAGAGTTCGCGCGCGGCCGCTTCACCATCGCCGGCACCGACCGCGGCATCGGCCTGCTGGAACTGGCCGAGAAGATCCGCGGCGGCCTGAAGCTGCCGGAGGACGTGCCGCAGACGCTCGATGTCAGCCACATCTCCGACACGCCACCCTCGGCCTTCCCCAACGGCTGCCATGTGGCGGAGGTCGAGATCGATCCCGACACCGGCCAGGTCGATGTCGTGCGCTATTTCATGGTCAACGACTTCGGCACCCTCATCAATCCAATGCTAGTCGAGGGCCAGGCGCATGGCGGCGTGGTGCAGGGGATCGGCCAGGCCATCTTCGAGCGCACCGTCTATGACGGGCAGGGCCAGCCGCTCACCGGTTCCTACATGGACTACGCTCTGCCGCGCGCGTCGGACGTGCCGTCCTTCGCGGTCGAAAGCCATCCGGTGCCGTGCAAGACCAACACGCTGGGCGTGAAGGGCTGCGGCGAGGCGGGTTGTGCCGGAGCCCTGCCGTCGGTGATGAACGCCATTGTCGATGCCTTGTCCGAAGCGGGCGTCACGCACATCGACATGCCGGTGACGCCGGAGAAGATCTGGCGGGCATTGAACCCGGCCTGAGCGACTTCAGCGCCGGGCTTCGGCCAAGTGGCGCTCGATCTCATCGCGATCGAGCCGGCCGCGCCGACCAATCACGACCAGGCGGCCCCGTTCCTGTGCGGGTGCCGGCTCGATCTCGAAGCGGGACCCGACCATCTGCAGCGAGACCCAGCCGCGAACGCAATCTTGCATGAAGCCCTTGGCGCGCAGCAGGCCGTCGGCGGAAGAGGCAAGAGCATGCGCGAAGGCTGTGGCGTCGACCGTGCCGGCAAAGCCAAGCTCGATGGACTCGTACAACGCCGCCGCATCTGGGGCGCCGGGCGTGGCCAGCCCAGGCGAACGGCCCGGCTGGTGGTCGATCCCCAGCGCCAGCGCCGGCGGGATCGCGGCACGGACGGACTCGATCTGCCGCGCCTTCGGGGCCTGCGCGGACAGCCAGTCTCTTATTTCTGCGCGCGTCCGATCGTCCACGAGATCGCAGCGATTGACGAGCAGCAGATCAGCCGCCGCGATCTGCCGCGTGATGGTGTCGCCGAGATAGGGATCGGCGGCGCGTTCCAGCACGGTCTCGGCATCGACCAACACGATCGTGCCGTCGATGCGGTAGTCGGCCAGCAGGCTCACCGCATTGGCGACCATGCCGGGCAGGGCGACGCCGCTCGTCTCCAGCAGCACGGCATCGAGGTCTGGCCGGCGGTGCGGCAGCTCGATCAGGGCTTCCATCAATTCGGAGCCGTAGCTGCAGCAGACGCAGCCCCCCGAGATATCGAGCGTGTCGCCCTCGGCCGCCACGATCAGGTCGCGATCGATCGGCAGGGCGCCGAAATCGTTCACCAGCACGGCCAGCCGCCGTCCGCCCGCATGCCGCAGCAGATGATTGACCAGCGTCGTCTTGCCGGTGCCGAGATAGCCGCCGATCACAGTGACCGGCAGCCGTCGCTTGTTCATCGCCTCGATGTCGCTCACGCCTCGGTGGCGGGGAAGGGGCGGCCGCCCTGGACGGTCCCCCAGATGCGCACATCCTTGAGGTTCTCGGCGCCGATCTCGGTGGGGTCGTCCTCGAGCACCGCGAAATCGGCGCGCTTGCCGCATTCGATCGAGCCGACCTCGCTGTCGAGCCGCAGCGTGTAGGCGGCGCCCAGGGTGATCGTGCGCAACGCGTCGGCCACCGAGATACGCTCCTCCTTGCCCAGCACGCGGCCCGACGCGGTGAGGCGGTTGACCGCGCCCCAGGCCGTGAACAGGGGGCCGAGCGGCGTCACCGGCGCGTCGGAATGGATGGCGAGTGGCACACCCGTGGCCAGCGCGGTGGCGCAGGCATTCATGCGCATGGCGCGCTCGGGGCCGACCGTCATCGTGTAGTGCTGGTCGCCCCAATAGAAGTGATGGTTGGGGAACAGGTTCACGCACATGCCGAGCTGCCGCATGCGCCGGAACTGCGCGGCATCGGCGAGCTGGCAATGCTGCAGCGTGAAGCGGTGGTCGCGGGCCGGCTGTCCCTGCAGCGCCGCCTCCAGGCAGTCGAGCGCCATCTCGGTCGCCTGGTCGCCGTTGGTATGGCTGTGCACCAGGACGTTTTCCTTCAGTGCCAGGCCGTAGAGCTCGCGGATCGTCTCCGGCGGCGTGTACCAGAGGCCGTTGGGCGCGCCGTTGTAATAGCCGGGCCAGCGCAGGCGGGCCGAGAAGCCCTGAATGGACCCGTCGACGAAGAGCTTCACCGCGCCCAGCCGCAGCCGGTCGGTCGACTTCTTCCGGAGCGCTGCGGCGCGCTCGACCACCTGTGCGGCGGTCAGGGCCTGGAAACGCCGGAACGAGACGATCCGCACCGGGAAGCCCGCTTCCGCCGTGACGCGCCGCATCATGTCGACGGCCTCGTCGGGCAGCAGGTTGGCGAGATCGGTCGCGGTTGTTACGCCCTGGCGCACGCACAGGCGCGCGAAGCGGCGCAGGCCCGGCTCGTCGTTGGACAGCGCCTCGCGGTCGAAGCCGAAATAATGACCGACCAGCGTCATGGCGTCGGGGCCCTTGAGCTCGCCGGTCGGCAGGCCGTCGGCGCCGAGCGGAATGCCCGGATGGTTCACACCCGCTCGCAGCAGGCCCGCGAGTTCGAGCACGCGGCTGTTGACGTTGAAGATGTGGCCGCTGGCATGCAGGACGCCGACGGGGCGTGTTGCCGACACCCGGTCGAGATCCTGCCGCGTCACGCGGCGGTCGCCGTAGTAGATCGGATCGAGGCCCCAGCCGGCCATCGGCTCCTGTGCCGAGGCCAGGGCGCGCTCGCCTTCCTGCAGGCGCCCGACGACGTCCTCGATCGAGCCGGCGCCCGGCCAGACCTTGCCGTCCGGGTCCATGCGGTCGAAGCGGCCGACATAGAGGTAGCGCCAGAAGGTGCCTTCGCTGGCATGGCTGTGGCCTTCGACGAAGCCGGGCATGAGGACCTTGTCGGCGAAGCGGTCGTCGACGGTGTGGTCGCCCCAGCCGGTCAGCTCCTCGAGCGGTCCGACGCCCAGGATGCGGCCCTCGCGCACGGCGACGTGGGTGGCTTCGGGGCGGCTCGGGTTCATGGTGAGGATGCGGCGGGCCCGGTAGATCGTCGTCCTGTCTGCAGTCATTCCGCCGTACTCACTCTTTGTTCTCAAGCCGTTGCGCCACGATGGCGTCTTCCTATGGCACCAAAGCACATCCGGCGCCATGTTCCGCGCGGCTTGGCTCCCTTGACACGTTCGCCCCCGTGGCCCACACGGCGGGCTCCAACGCTAGGAAAAGGGACATGCAAGCCAAGAATATTGCCGTCGTGGGTGCTACCGGAGCCGTCGGGGAAGAGATCCTGCGCGTGCTCGAACGCCGGAAGTTTCCGGTCGGTAAACTGAAGCTTCTCGCTTCGGAGCGCTCGGTCGGCAAAACCTTGGACTTCAAGGGCAAACCGGTTCCCGTCGAGCTGCTGGCTGCCGATGCCTTCAAGGGCATCGACATCGCCTTCTTCAGCGCCGGTGCGACGCGCAGCCGCGAGTTCGTCCCTGCAGCCAAGGCCGCGGGTGCGGTCGTGGTCGACAATTCGTCGGCCTTCCGCATGGACCCGAACACGCCGCTGGTCGTGCCCGAGGTGAATCCGGGCGACCTCAAGCGCCACAAGGGCGTGATCGCCAATCCCAACTGCACGGCGGCGATCCTCGCCACGGCGGTGTGGCCGATCCACCAGGCGGTGGGCATCCGCAAGATCGTGGTCTCGACCTACCAGTCCGCGTCCGGCGCGGGCGCGGCGGCGATGCGCGAGCTTGAGGATCAGGTGCGTGACTATGCCGAAGGCAAGCCGATCACCCACAAGGTGTTCCCGCACCAGATCGCCTTCAACCTCTTCTCGCACAACACCAAGGTGGCCGAGAACGGCTACAACGAGGAAGAGAACAAGGTGATCGAGGAGATGCGCAAGATGTTCCATGCGCCCGATCTCCCGATCCTGC
>JAFEFG010000020.1 GCA_018240685.1 Pseudomonadota bacterium
CTGATTCGCGACGGCCTCCTCAAGAATCGACTCGACCACTGGTGCTCTGTGCTCGGCGGCCGAGCGATCTGACCGTTCCATCGGAGACGGGGATCTGCGCGACCGTCACTGTCTCCTTCGACGGCACCCGCGCGCGACACCAAAACTTTTCTTCGGCGAGCAAGGTTGGCCGACGAGAATGCGCGAGGCGACGCAGGCAGCGGGATCAAGGGCATCGCCCCGCAGATGCGTGGTCATGTGTGACGATTCTAAGAAAGAGCGAACCGCCGCGACACCTGCAACCGTGCACATTCACAATAACCCGACGACCCGGTAGAGTCGCGGCGATACCGTTCAGTCGTACGAACAACGTTGCCTGTAGTGCCGACATACCCCGCAGCCTCATCTCTCCCCTCGAGCTTGCGACGGCGGTCGTGGCCCTGTCGGCCGAGCGAGTGGCGACGACCGGCAACGCTTCGTCGCGCGATGCGGGGACGCTGAGATGGCCGGCAACGCATCGGGCGTGTTACGCCTGATCGCTGTCATGATCGTCATCCTGGCGACGGGATCGGCGCGGGCGCAGAGCTGGAACCTCTACAGCGGCTCGACCAGCTCGGTGACCATCCCCTTCGCCAGTGGTCCGATGAGCGCGACCCAGGACGCGACGCTGTCTCTGACATTGGGCGGCACGACCCTGAGTTCCGTCCCCATGGACACGGGATCGAACGGCATCCTCATATCCGCCAGCAAATTCACGCCGACGTCGAGCGACCAGTATCTGGGCCCCGGAACCGAGACGCTGACCAGCAGCAAGATCACCTACAACGGCAACCTCTACAGCACCACCGTCACCATCAACTCGGGCACCAGCGCCGTGGCGACGGCGACTGTCACGGTGCTGCAGGTGACCAGCATAACGTCGGCAAGCTGTCAGCCCTCCTGTCCCGCTCCGGACAACATTGCCTACATGGGTGTCGGCTTTAATCGGAACGTGAGCACCGTCACGGCAACCACCCCGGGCGTGGTCATCAACACAAATCCGTTCATCAATCTCACCTCGATCAACGGGCAACCCACGACCAGCCTGCAGCAAGGCTACATCATCACCAACAGCGGCGTTACCCTGGGCCTGACCGCTGCCAACACCCAGAACTTTGCCTTCGTCAAACTGGTGCCGGACACCAGCCCGAGTCCGAACAGCCAGGCCGGCACGGTGTGGCAGCAGGCTCCGGCGACGGTCGTGGTGAACGGCGTGGCGGGCAGCGGCACCATCCTGCCGGACAGCGGCATCGCCTATTCCTATCTGACGCCGCCGCGATATGTCGGCGTGGGGCCGTGCGCCACCACGCCGCCCGGCGGCAGCAGCTGCCTGCCGTCAAGCGTGACGGTCGAGGTCTACCTGCCGGGCCAGACTACGCCGCAACTGGCCACCTACACCCTGACGGATTCGGGCAGTCCGCTTGCGCCTGCGGCGATTGCGCTGAACCCGCCGAGTTCGACGACCTTCCTCAATACCGGCCGCCTGTTCTACCAGGGCTTCGACTATCTCTACGACCCCACCAATGGTTACGTCGGCTACGCGTCGGCGAGCTCGTATGCGTCAGTGACTGCCATGGTGGCCCTGATCGGCAACGTGAACCTGCCGGACGGTTTCAACTCCAGTCTCCAGACCTATCTCTTCGGCGCGACGACGCTGCTGGAAAAGGGGACGGGGACGATCACGTCGGTGATCGGCGGTTCGGGCGGGCTCACGATCGGCGGCGGCACGATGATCCTGCAGGGCGTGAACACCTACACGGGCGGCACCACCGTGACGGGCGGCGCGACGCTCGGCATCCCGGCCGACTCGGCCCTGGGCGACACTTCGGGCGGGCTCACGCTCAACAACGGCACGCTGCTGCTGCAGGGCGGCTTCACCACCGCGCGCGCGATCACGCTGGGGTCCGGCGGCGGCACCCTCCTTACCGGCGGCAATACTTTCACTGCCGGGCAGGGCATCTCCGGGCCGGGCGGTCTCACGGTCGGCGGCGGCGGCCAGGTGATCCTGGGAGCGGCGAACAGCTACACCGGCCCGACGACGGTGAATGCCGGCACGACGCTCGCCCTCACCGGCGCCGGCAGCATCGCAAGCTCCAGCGGCCTGACGAGCAACGGTACCTTCGACATCTCCGGTGCGACTTCGAGCACCGTCTCCCTGCAATCGCTCGCCGGCAGCGGCACGGTGACCCTGGGGAGCCGCAGCCTCGCGATCACCAACGGCGGCGGCACCTTCTCGGGCGCGATCGGCGGCAGCGGCGGCCTGACCGTGTCCGGCGGCTTTCTCGGTCTGTCGGGAAGCAACACCTATACCGGGCCGACCAGCGTGACCGGCGGTGGGCTGACGGTGAACGGCTCGATCACCAGCGCCGTGACGGTCGCCGCCGGCGCGTCCCTGGGCGGCAGCGGCCAGATCACCGGCAACGTGGTGAGCAACGGCCAGTTCGCGCCCGGCAGCCCGTTCGGCACCATGACCGTCAACGGCACCCTGACCCTGGGGGCGAGCAGCAGCCACTTCGTGTCGCTCAGCAGCACCGGCCAGATCGGTAATGCCACGATCTCCGGCACGGCCAGCCTCCAGGGCGGAACGGTCTCCGTCGCGCCGACGCCGGGCCTCTACGCGCTACGCACCACCTACAACATCCTCAAGGCCAATGGCGGCCTCAGCGGCACCTATTCGTCCGTCACCAGCAGCCTGCCGTTCCTGCTGCCGAGCCTCAGCTACGATGCCAACAACGCCTATGTGACGCTGGAGATCGGCGGCTTCCAGAAGGCGGCGCAGACGCCGGCGCAGGCAGCGGTCGCCGCAGCTCTCAATGCCAATGCCCAGTCGGCCACAGGCGACTTTGCCACCGTGATGTCGGCGTTCTCGTCCCTGAGCACGGGGCAGATGGCGCCGGTGCTGAACGCGCTGAGTGGCCAGAACTACGCCGCCTTCTCGACGTCGATGACGCAGAGCGCGCAGATGTTCATGAACAACTTCCTGGCCCAGGCCGGCGGCGGAAGCCGTGGCAGCGTCGGCGGCAGCGGCCGCATCGCGTTGGCCGAGGCATGTGACGCGGAGAGCGAAGGCGCCTGCGATGCGACGGAGCCTGCGAAGTGGGGCGCCTGGGGCGGCGGCGTGGGCGGCGTCGGCACGGTGGGGGCGGGCACCAGCACGGGTGCGGTGACCTACAATCTCGGCGGCTTCGCGGCGGGACTCGACCGCCAGCTCACGGACACTTTTCTGGCCGGCGTGGCGGTGGGCTACACGTCGGGCCAGCAATGGGTGAGCGGACTTGCCGGCACGGGCCTCTCGGACAGCTATCAGGCCTCGCTGTACGCCAGCTATTCGGATGGTCCCGCCTATGCCGACGGCATGGCAGGCTATGCCTACAGCAGCAACCGGATGTGGCGCACCATCGCCATCCCGGGATTGGCGACGCGCACGGCGCAGGCGACGACGGGGGCGAACCAGTTCTTCGGCCAGGTCGAGGGTGGCTGGCGCTTCGCCATCGGCGCGACGGGCGACACGACGCTGGCGCCGTTCGCGCGGTTGCAGGGATCGACGACGACGCAGAACGGCTTCACGGAGACGGGCGCGCAGTCGCTCGACCTGACGGTGGCGCCGCAGACGGCGAACTCGCTGCGCTCGGTGCTGGGGGCGCAACTGGGCGGGACGGCGGACCTCGGCTGGCGCGGTCCGCTGGCGCTGCAGGTCAAGCTGGGCTGGAGCCACGAATATGCCAGCCTGTCGCTGCCGGTGACGGCGACGCTGGCCGGTGCGCCGGCAACCTCGTTCACGACCTACGGCGTGTCGCCCAAGCGCGATGGCGTCCTGGTGGGCATGAACGGCAGCACGGCGATCGCGCGGGCAACTTCCGTCTACGCCCGCTACGAGGGGCTGCTCTCCGGCTCCGACTCGAGCCACGCCATCACCGCAGGCGTCCGCATGACATGGTAGGGCGACGCCCGTTCCGCCGGGCGTGTGCCGGCTGCAGACAGGGGTAGAGACCGGAATCGAGGAAACGGGGCCACCGGGCTTAGGGTGGCCGGCATGCTGGTGGTCCTGCGCGCGCCCGCCTCCCGTTTGCCGCCTCGCCGGGGCCGGCGGGACGCAGTTTCCTTTTTATTCCCCTTTTTAAAAACGTTACCGCACGGTAACCGCCTCAGGACAGGCCGTGCCGGATCTTCAGCCGAAGCGGCCCGGATCGCAGCCCTCGAGGCCCTCGGGCAGCGGTTCGCCGGCCATCTGTCGGGCGATCAGCCGGCCGGTCGCGGTGGCAAGCGTGAGGCCGAGATGCTGGTGGCCGTAGCCGCAATAGACGTTGGCGAGCCGTGGCGCGCGGCCGATGGCGGGGCGGTAGTCGGGCAGGGTCGGGCGCTCGCCGATCCAGCGGCTCGTCTCCGCCCCGCCCACGCCCGGAAAAATTGCCGCGAAATGCTTCTTGAGAAGGTCGGCGCGATGCCACGACGGCGGCTGGTGCGGGGCCGCCAGCTCGACCGTGCCCGCGAGCCGCACGCCGTCGGCCATCGGCGTGAAGAACAGGCCGCGCTCGGGCGGGCTCACCGGCAGGTCGAAGCGCACGTTGTCGGGGGCGAGCATGACGTGATAGCCGCGCTCGGCCACCAGCGGCGCGTTGAAGCCGAGCAGGCGCGTGAGCTCGCCCGAGGCGCGGCCGGCCGCGATCACGATCGCCTTGGCCGGCAGCTCGGCGTCGGTGAGCTTCACCGCGGTCACGCGATCGCCCGTGCGCGAGAAGCCGCGCACCTTGCCGCGCACGATGGTGCCGCCCTCGGCGGCGAAGCGCTCGGCCAGCGTCGTGACGACCTTGTACGGCTCGATGCTGTGCGAGCCGTTGGGATAGAAGATGCCGCGCGTGATGTGCGGGCCGAGTCCCGGCGCAATCTCGCGCGCCCGCGCGCCGTCGACGATCTCGAACGTCGTGCCCTTGGCGCTCTGCAGGCCGCGCATCTCGTCGGTGTCGAGGAAGGCCGCCTCGCTCTCGTACACGTAGAGCGCGCCGCGGGTGCGGAACAGCTCGCCCAGGCCGGAGGCCTGGATCTCCGTCTTCCAGGCGATGTCGGCTTCCACCATCAGGGCCTTGAGCGACGTCTTGCCCTTGGCGACCTCGGCCTTGCTGAGCGAGGCGAGCGCGAAGCGCGCCATCCAGGGCAGGAGCGCCGGCAGGCTGGGCGGGTGCAGGGTGAGCGGCCCGTCACGATCCGTCAGCATGCGCGGCGTCTTCTTCAATGTCGCAGGCCGCGCCAGGGGGATCAGGCTGTCGAGGGAGAGGAAGCCCGCATTGCCGAACGAGGTGGCCCGCCCGGGTTCGTCGCTGTCGACCAGGGTGACGCGGTGGCCCGCACGCTGCAGGGCACGGGCGGTGGCGGCGCCCACGATTCCGGCGCCGACGACGATGACGGGGGCTTCGGGGACGGGAGCTTCAGGTTCCATGCACGGAGGTTAGCACGGCCCCCGCGGCGAGGCGCGGACCTCGCCCGGCGATCGCGATTGAATTGTCGCCCCAATTGATTATTTAGCCTTGCATGTCCCCACAATCCGACCCGAATTTCCCCGGCTGGCATGCCACGACGATCCTCTCTGTCCGCAAGGGCGGGCAGGTGGTGATGGCGGGCGACGGCCAGGTCTCGATGGGCCAGACCATCGTCAAGGGCAACGCCAAGAAGGTGCGGCGCCTCGGCAACGGCCAGATCATCGGCGGTTTCGCCGGCGCCACTGCCGATGCCTTCACCCTGTTCGAGCGGCTGGAGGCCAAGCTCGAACGCCATCCCGGCCAGCTGCTGCGCGCCTGCATCGAGCTCGCCAAGGACTGGCGCACCGACCGCTACCTGCGCCGGCTCGAGGCGTTGATGGCGGTGGCCGACAAGGAGGTCTCGCTGCTGCTGTCGGGCACGGGCGACGTGCTGGAGCCCGAGGGCGGCATCATCGCCATCGGCTCGGGCGGCAACTACGCGCTTTCGGCGGCGCGGGCGCTGATCGACGTCGACACTCTCGACGCCGAGGCGATCGCGCGCAAGGCGATGAACATCGCTGCCGACATCTGCGTCTACACCAACCACAACATCGTCCTAGAGAAGCTCTGAGTCATCGTAATGGGCAATGAATTTTCTCCCCGCGAGATCGTCTCCGAACTCGACAAGCACATCGTCGGCCAGCAGGAGGCCAAGCGCGCCGTCGCGATCGCGCTGCGCAACCGCTGGCGCCGCCTGCAGCTGCCGGAAGCGCTACGCGAGGAAGTGCTGCCGAAGAACATCCTGATGATCGGCCCCACCGGCTGCGGCAAGACCGAGATCGCGCGCCGCCTGGCCAAGCTCGCCAATGCGCCGTTCCTCAAGGTCGAGGCGACCAAGTTCACCGAGGTGGGCTATGTCGGCCGTGACGTCGAGCAGATCGCGCGCGACCTGATGGAAGCCGCGCTCGATATGACGCGCGAGCGTCTGCGCAAGGAAGTGAAGGCCAAGGCCGAGCTGGCGGCGGAGGACCGCGTGATCGACGCGCTGTGCGGCGCCAACGCCAGCGAGGAGACGCGGCTGCGCTTCCGCCACAAGCTGCGCGCCGGCGAGCTGAACGATCGCGAGATCGAGGTCGAGGTGGCCGATTCCGGCATGCCGATGCAGTTCGAGGTGCCGGGCCAGCCGGGCGCGTCGGTCGGCATGATCAATATCGGCGACATGCTGGGCAAGGCGTTCGGCGGGCGCACGAAGAAGCGCCGGATGACGGTGGCCGACTCCTACGAGACGCTGATGCGCGAGGAGAGCGACCGCCTGCTCGACCAGGAGCGGGTGGTGCGCGAGGCGCGCGAGTCGGTGGAGCAGAACGGCATCGTCTTCATCGACGAGATCGACAAGATCACGGCGCGCGGCGAAATCCGCGGCGGCGACGTCAGCCGCGAGGGCGTGCAGCGCGACCTGTTGCCACTGATCGAGGGCACGACGGTGAACACCAAGCACGGGCCGGTGAAGACCGACCACGTGCTGTTCATCTGCTCGGGCGCCTTCCATCTCGCCAAGCCGTCCGACATGCTGCCGGAGCTGCAGGGCCGGCTGCCGATCCGCGTCAGCCTGGCCTCGCTCAGCCAGGAGGATTTCCGCCGCATCCTCACCGAGCCCGAGGCGAGCCTGGTCAAGCAGTACAAGGCGCTGATGGCGACGGAGAAGGTCGACCTCGTGTTCAAGGACGATGCGATCGACGAGCTGGCGCGGCTCTCCGCGGAGATCAACGAGACGGTCGAGAATATCGGCGCCCGGCGCCTGCACACGGTGATGGAGAAGCTGCTCGAGGAGATCAGCTTCACCGCCTCCGACAAGCCCGGCCAGACGATCGAGATCGACGCCGCCTACGTGGGCGAGCGCGTCAGCACGCTCGCCAAGAACACCGACCTCAGCAAGTACGTGCTCTGACCTAGAAGCAGTAGGTCTCGACCAGGTCGACCAGATAGGCCGCGCCGTTCCGGCCCCACAGCACGAACGAGAGGGCCGTCGCCGCCACCGCCAGCGCGGCGACGCTCCACCACAGGAGGATGCGCCAGCCCCTGCTCATGTCGCCCGCTTCAGGGCCGCCCGCTTCAGGGCTGACGGTCTCATGCCGGCTGCGCGGCCAGCGCCGCCGGGCGCGACACCGGCTTCTCGACGATCGGCCAGTGCAGCAGGGCCGAGACGATGCCGAGCCCGATCGAGAGCCACCACATGGCGTCGTAGTTGCCGGTGAGGTCGAACAGCTTGCCGCCGCCCCAGCCGCCGAAGAAGGAGCCGACCTGGTGGCCGAGGAAGACGAAGCCGTTCAGCATGGTGAGATGCACCGGCCCGAAGATGTAGCCCACCAGCGATGTGGTGAGCGGCACGGTGCCCAGCCACAGGAAGCCCAGCGCGCCGGCGAAGGCCAGCACCGAGAAGGCCGACAGCGGCGCCAGCACGAAGGCGAGGAAGACGCACGAGCGCAGGAGGTAGAGGATCGACAGCAGGTTCTTGCGCTGGAAGCGCCCGCCGAGCGTGCTCCAGATGATCGAGCCCGCGATGTTGAACAGGCCGACCATGCCGATGCTCCATCCGCCCAGCTCGGCCGGCGACAGGTGGACGTCGAACAGCGACAGCCCGATGCCCTTGTCGGAGATGTAGGCCGGCAGATGGCCGCCGACGAAGGCGACATGAAAGCCGCAGACGAAATAGCCGACCACCAGCAGCACGTAGCTGCGCTGCCCGAAGGCCTCGGCCAGGGCCTCGCGTGAAGTCTGCGCGCCTGCGGTCGTCTTGCGGGCCGCGGCGATCTGCTTGCGGTCGTTCAGCCCGACCGGCAGCAGGATCATGAGCACGGCGAGCGCCGTCAGCGCCCACATGGTGGGCCGCCAGTCGCCGAAGTAGTTCTGCAGTACTGAGGCGAGCGGCACGATGAAGAACTGGCCGAAGGATCCGCCGGCGGAACAGATGCCCACCGCCAGCGCCTGCTTGGCCGGCGGCGCGAGCCGCAGGATCACGCCCAGCACCGGACCGAAGGTGGCGGCGGAGAGGCCGATGCCGACCAGCACGTTGCCCAGCACCAGCATGACGCTGCTGTGCATGGTGGCGGTGACGATCATGCCGAGGACGTAGATGGCGCCGCCGCCGGCGATGGTCGGCGCGGAGCCGAAGCGGTCGGCAAGACGGCCGGAGAAGGGGGCGAACACGCCCATCAGCAGCATCGACAGCGCGGTACCGAAGGAGAAGAGCTCGCGGCCGACATGCAGCTCGGCCGAGACCGGCTTGAGGAAAATGCCGAAGCTCTGGCGCACGCCGAGGCCGATGGTGAGGACGAGGAAGCCACACCAGACGGCAGCCCAATAGGATCGATTGTTCATGGGGCCAAATTGGGGCGGCACGGTGCCGCTTTTCAAGCAGATGCCAGCGCAGCCTGCGCTAGAATTGTTCATGGCGCCACAAGCTGCGATGTGGTCCAAAAGCAGTGACATGATGCAACGTCTGTTCGGTGCCGGTCTGGCGGCGATCCTGATGCTCGTGGCCGGCGTTGCTCTCGGCGCGCCGCGGCTCGAACGCGATCGCTGCGTCTTCAAGCCTCCGCGCGGCGACCGGCTGGAATGCTACACGCTGATCGTGCCGGAGAACCGCGAGCAGCCGCAGGGTGCGGAGGTGCGGCTCAAGGTGGCGGTGCTGAAGGCGCGCAGGGCCCTGGCGCGCGACCCGGTGATCTATCTCGCCGGCGGTCCCGGCGATTCGCCTCTGGTGGCCTATAATGCCGGCGCCGACCCGCTCGCCGAGGGCGACTGGTGGAACGACACCGCGAATATCAGGCGCAAGCGCGACGTCATCATCGTCAGCGAGCGCGGCGCGGGAGGCTCCACGCCCAACCTCGACTGCTTCGAGCCGCGCAGCTCCGAGCCCGCGCGGGCCCGGCGCCGCTCCATCACCGAGCCGCAGGAGCGCGACATCCTGCTGCGCTGCCGGGCCGAGCTCGACCGACGCAGGATCGACCTCGCCATGTACGCCACGCCCGTGCTGGCCGACGACGTCGCCGATCTCGTCAAGGCGATGCGTCTGGAGAAGGTCAATCTCTACGGCATCTCATACGGCACGCGCTGGGCGCTCGAGGTGATGCGCCGTCATCCCGGCATCGTGCGGTCGGTGGTCCTCGACGGCGTCTACCCGCCGCAGATCAACGGCGAGCAGAACGAGCCCGAGATCGTGCGCAGCGTGTTCGAGCAGCTCTATGCCGATTGCGCGTCCGACAAGCTCTGCCGCGAACGCAATCCCGACCTCGCCAACGTCACGCGCGCGACGATCGCCAATGCCGACCGCAAGCCGGTGGAGCTGACGCTCGACCTCGACGACGGGCCCCGGACCGTGAAGCTCGACAGCGCCAGGCTCCTGCTCGTGCTGCTGCACATGATGCGCGAGGGCGATGCCAACATGGTGCCCGAGGCAGTGACCGCGCTGGCCCGCGGCGACCGCCGGCTGATCACGCAGGCGGCGGAGATGCTGGAGGACGACGAGGGTGCCCTCACCGAAGGCAATGCCCAGCAGTTCGGCGGGCTGTTCAACACCATCGAATGCCGCGAGAGCTGGGCCGCGGTCGACCAGCGGGCCCGCGACGCGGCGATCCAGGCCGGCGGCGTGTACAGCCTGAGCGCGCAGATGAGCAAGCTCGGTGCCTATTGCCCGGTCTGGCGCGTCCCCGTGGCGCCGCCGTCGGAGCGCCAGCCGGTGGTCTCCGATCTTCCGACCCTGTTGCTGAGCGGCGGCTACGACTGGCTCACCCCGCCGTCCTGGGGGCGGGAGGCGGCGCGGCACCTCTCCCTGTCCCGGCACATCGTCTTCCGTGCCCTCGGCCACGGCGTCTCGGCCCAGGACCAGTGCGCCGCGCGGCTGCGGGACGAGTTCTTCGAGGCGCCCGACCCGCGCTACCCGCCCTCCTGCCGGTCCGACACGCCGCTCGACTTCGTCGGGGCGATGGAGCGGGTCAAAGCCCTGCCGTGACGGGGAGCGGCCCTCGATCACGATCAAGGCCGTTGCCTTGACCGCCTAAACGATAAGAACATCTCGTCTGGTGCGATCTTAACTTCTACGGAGCGGCGTTCGTTTGCTAGACTGGAGAGAATTAGACACAAAAAGTCTGTGAAATCGAGAAAGGGGACCTAGCCAGTCGTGCCGGATTTGTTTGTCCAAGGGGCCGCGCTCGGAGCGTTGGTTTTCGCGGCGGCCCTCGCCGCGGTTGTGCGCGGGCCGGCACTGGCGATCGTCTACCCAATCGCGGCCGTTGCCGCTGTCGCGCTGGGCGTCGTCGATCTCGGCGTTCTTCTCCAGGGCGGCGTCCTGACGGCGCGTCTGCCGATCGGCCTGCCGATGATCGGCTTCCACCTGCGCCTCGATTCGCTGTCCGCCTTCTTCGGCATCGTGATCAATGGCGGCGTGCTCGCGACCAGCCTCTACGGCATGGGGCTCGATCGCGTGAAGGACCTCACGCCCCGCGTCGAGCCGCTGTTCCCGCTGTTCGCGGCGGCGATGAACCTCGTGCTGCTGGCCGACGACGCCTACGCCTTCCTGTTCTCGTGGGAACTGATGTCGCTCGCCTCGTGGGCGCTGGTCGTGGCCCGCCATACCAGTATCGACAGCCGCCGCGCCGGCCATCTCTACCTGGTCATGGCGGCGATCGGCACCATGGCGCTGATCTTCGCCTTCGGCGGTCTCGCCGGCCCGTCGGGCGGCTACGCCTTCGACACCATCCGCGCCCATGCCCCCGGTCCGATGATCGCGGTGCTGGTGCTGACGGCGGCGCTCGTCGGCTGCGGCTCCAAGGGTGGCCTCATTCCGCTGCATGCCTGGCTGCCGCTCGCCCATCCCGCCGCGCCAAGCCACGTCTCGGCGCTGATGAGCGGCGTGATGACCAAGGTGGCGATCTACGGCTTCATGCGGATTGCCTTCGACCTCCTGGGCCCGCCGGCCTGGTGGTGGTCGCTGCCGCCGATCATCCTCGGCGTCATCACCGCGGTTCTCGGCTTGCTCTATGCCGTGTTCGACGGCGACCTGAAGCGCGTGCTCGCCTATTCGACGGTCGAGAATGTCGGCGTGATCTTCGTGGCGCTGGGACTAGCACTCGCCTTCCGCGCCAACCATCAGGACGCGGCCGCCGCCGTGGCGATGGCCGCGGCGCTGCTCCACATCCTCAACCACTCCTGGTTCAAGTCCCTGCTGTTCCTCGGCGCCGGCGCGGTGCTGCATGCGACCGGCCGGCGGGATCTCGCCGGGCTGGGCGGCCTCATCCACCGCATGCCGCGCACGGCGGTGTTCTTCCTGATCGGGGCGCTGTCGATCTCGGCGCTGCCGCCGCTGAACGGATTCGTCTCGGAATGGCTGCTATTCCAGTCCGTGCTGGCGGCACCGGCCATGCCGCAGACCACGCTCAACTTCGCCTCGCCGGCCATCGGCGCCATGCTCGCCCTGGCGGCGGCCCTGGCGGCGGCCTGCTTCGTGCGCGTCTACGGCATCGCCTTCCTCGGCCGGCCGCGCAGCGAGGAGGCGGCGCATGCCCACGAGGTGCCGCTGATCCAGCAGGTCGCGATGGGCGGGCTGGCCTTGCTCTGCATCCTGGGTGGTCTCTTCGGTGCCGTGATCGTGGCCGGCCTTGCGCCGGTCCTCACCGCGCTCGTCGGCAGCGGCCTGCCCAACAGCGGCGCCGGCCCGACGCCCTTCTCCCTGATCGCCTTCAACGCCGCGCGCAGCGTCTATGACGCGCCGGTCATCGCGCTCTTCGTCGCCATCGCCTCGCTGACGACCCTCGCCGTCGTCCATCGCCTGTCGGAGCGGCGCACGCGGCGCGGCCCGGCCTGGGATTGCGGCTTCCCCGATCCGTCGCCGACGACGCAATACACCGCCTCGAGCTTCGCCCAGCCGCTGCGGCGGGTCTATGGCGCCGCGCTCTTCTCCGCGCGCGAATCGGTGGTCATGCCGCCACCCGGCGACACCAGGCCCGCCCGCTTCTCGGTGACGCTGGTCGACGTCGTCTGGGCGACGCTCTACGCCCGGCCCGGCCGCGCGGTCCTGCGCCTGTCGGAGCGGCTCAATGCCCTGCAGTTCCTGTCGATCCGCCGCTACCTGGTGCTGATGTTCGCCGCCCTCGTCATCCTGCTGTCCATCGCCACGGTGATGACATGACCGCCGAATTCGTGATCCAGCTCCTGGCGCAGGGCACCCAGATGTTCATGGTCCTGCTCGTCGCGCCGCTGGCGGTGGGCGTGGTGCGGCGGGTCAAGGCACTGCTGATGCGCCGCCAGGGCGCGCCGCTGCTGCAGGGCTACCGCGACCTCTCCAAGCTCCTTCACAAGGAATCGGTCGTGGCGGACAGCGCCTCGTGGCTGTTCCGCGCCGCGCCGTCGCTCATCTTCGCCCTCACCTGGGTGGCGGCGGCGCTGGTGCCGAGCTTCGCTTCCGGCCTCATGTTCAACTGGGCGGCCGACGTGGTGGCCCTGGTCGCCCTGCTGGGCGCCGCCCGCGCGTTGCTGGCGCTTGCCGGCATGGACGTCGGCACGAGCTTCGGCGGGCTGGGTTCGTCGCGCGAGATGATGATCGCCACGCTCGCCGAGCCGGCGATGATGCTGATCGTGCTGACCCTCGCCCTCGCCGCGGGCACGACGCGGTTGGCCGGAGTCGCCGACTTCTTCATCGCTGAGCCGCTGGCCGTGCGTGTTTCCCTGGCGTTGTCGCTGATCGCCCTGATCATCGTGGCGCTGGCCGAGAATGCACGCATCCCCGTCGACAATCCGACGACCCATCTTGAGCTCACCATGGTCCACGAGGCGATGATCCTCGAATATTCCGGCCGCCATCTCGCCCTGATCGAGGCGGCCAGCTACCTGAAGCTGGTCCTCTATCTCTCCCTGCTGATCTGCCTGTTCGCGCCCTTCGGCATGGCGCCGGCGACGGCGGGGCTCGGCGGCTGGGCGATCGGGCTCGTCGCCTGGGTCGCCAAGCTTCTGTTCGGCGCGGCGCTGCTGGGCGTCTGGGAGGTCAGCATCGCCAAGATGCGCGTGTTCCGCCTGCCTAACTTCGTCGGCGTCGCTTTCGTGTTCGGCTTCCTCGCCATCCTGCTGGCGTTCCTTTCGCGCGGAGTGGTCGAGTGAACGAGGTCTACGACATCTCCCATCTGCTGGCCGGCGTCATGCTGGTGACGAGCTTCGCGCTTCTGTACCAGGAGCGCATCGCCTCCGTGCTCAACGCCTTTGCCGCGCAGTCGATAACCCTTGCGCTCGCCGTGGCCTGGGCCGCGTGGTCGCAGGACCGGCCCGATCTCTTCATCACGGCGCTGATCGCACTCACCCTCAAGGGGATCATTATCCCGGTGGCGCTGCACCGCACCGTCACGCGGCTGGGCATCCATCGCGAGGTCGAGAAGGTGGTCGGCGTCGGCATTGCCCTGATGGTCGGGCTTGCCCTGACGGGGCTGGCGCAAGCGCTGCTGATGAAGGTCGCGCACGGACCGCTGAGCTATGCGAGCGAGCAGCTGGCGCTGGCGCTGGCCATCATCCTGCTGGGCTTCCTGATGATGATCGTGCGCCGCAACGCGGTGACCCAGGTCGTGGGCTTCATGTCGATGGAGAACGGCCTGATCCTCGCCGCCACCGGCGCGCGCGGCATGCCGCTGGTCGTGGAGGTGAGCGTCGCCTTCTCGGTGCTGATTGCCCTGTTCGTGTTTGCCGTCTTCGTGTTCCGCATCCGCGAGCGCTTCGACACGATCGACATCGAGGCCCTCGATCGCATGCGCGGGGATCGGCGATGATCCACGAGACCTATCAGTTCGTCGTCCTGATCCCCTACGCCGCGGCGCTCCTGCTGGTGGCGCTGCCGGGCTACCGGACCGGCGCCATCGTCAACGTCGTCGCCTCCGGCCTCACTTTCGCGGCCGGCCTGTGGCTGGTGGGCGGCGAGCGGACCGTCGGCCACTATGCGATCGTCGACGAGTTCAACATCGTCTTCATCGCCATCAACACGCTGGTGGGCTTCACGACGTCGATCTTCAGCGCCTCCTATATCGGCCACGAGATCGAGACCGGGCGCCTGCCACCGAACTTCGTGCGCTTCTATCACGCCATGTTCCAGGCGATGATGGGGTCGATGAACGTGGCGCTGGTCGCCAACAACATCGGCGTCATGTGGGTCGGACTCGAGATCGCGACCCTGATCACCGTGGTGATGGTCGGCCTCTACCGCACGCCGCAGTCGATCGAGGCGGCGTGGAAGTACTTCATCCTGGCGAGCGTCGGCATCTCGCTCGCCTTCTTCGGCACCATCCTGATCTACCTTGCTGGCCAGCCGGCGCTGGGCGAGGGCGTGCCGGCGATGACCTGGAGCCTCCTGGAGGCCGCCGCCGCGAAGATGGATCCGGCCATCCTCGACCTCGCCTTCATCTTCCTGCTCATCGGCTACGGAACGAAGGTGGGCCTCGCCCCGCTGCATGCCTGGCTGCCCGATGCCCATGCCGAGGGGCCGACGCCCATTTCGGCGGTCCTGTCGGGGCTGCTGCTGAATGTGGCGCTCTACGCCCTGCTGCGCTTCAAGATGGTGATCGCCGGGCAGCCGGCCGCGCTCGATCCGGGTCCGGTGATGATCACGATGGGGCTGGTGTCGCTGATCTTCGCCGCGTTCATGCTCTACCAGCGCCGCGACATCAAACGGCTGTTCGCCTATTCCTCGATCGAGCACATGGGCCTGATCGTCTTCGCCTTCGGCATGGGTGGTCCGCTCGCCAACTTCGCCGGCCTGCTGCACATGGCGATGCACAGCCTCACCAAGTCCGGCATCTTCTTCGCCGTCGGCCATATCGCCCAGGCCAAGGGCACGCAGCGCATCGCCGAGATCACGGGCCTGAGCGAGACTCATCCCCGCCTTGCGGTCGCCTTCGCGCTCGCGGTGCTGGCGATCTGCGGCATGCCGCCCTTCGGCGTGTTCGCCAGCGAGTTCCTGATCCTGACCACTACCTTCGCCCGCGAGCCGTGGCTTGCCCTGCTGCCCGCGTTCGGTCTGCTGGTCGCGTTCGGGGCCCTGCTGATGCGCCTGCAGGGGACGATCTTCGGCGAGCCGACGGGCGCGGCGCATCCCGTCAAGGCGTCCTTCGTGCCGATCATCATGCATCTGCTGCTGGTGCTCACGGCCGGCATCTACCTGCCGGCCGCGCTCGTGGCCTGGTTCCGGCGCGCCGCGGAGCTGCTCGGATGAGTGCCGCCACCCCCCTGAACGACCTGATCGCGGGCCGCGCGCCCGATCGCGACGGTTATGTACGGCTGGACGTGACGCCGGACCTCTGGGAGTCGCTTGCCCGGGGCTGTGCGGCGGGCCTGCACGATCTCAGCTCGGTGTGGGCCGACGGCGGAAAGGTCCGCATGGCGCTGAATGGCGACCGCCAGCGCGCCATCGTCTCCCTCCAGACGGAGGACGGCGCCTATCCCTCGGTCGCCGCGCTGCACGCCCCGGCAATGCGCCTGGAACGCGCCCTGCGCGATCTCTACGGCGTCCGGCCGCTTGGCCTGCCTGACGAACGGCCCTGGCTCGACCACGGTCGCTGGCCGGGGCGCGAGAGCGATGGGCGCTACGCGTTCCTGCCGGTGGAGGGCGAGGGGCTGCATCAGATACCTGTGGGCCCTGTACACGCCGGCATCATCGAGCCCGGCCATTTCCGCTTCACCGCCAACGGCGAAACGGTGGTGCGGCTCGAGGAACGGCTGGGCTACGTGCACAAGGGCGTGCACCTCCTGCTCGCCGGCGCCGATCTCGAACACGGCGCCCGGATCGTGGGCAGGATCTCCGGCGACAGCACGGTGGCCTATGCCTGGGCCTTCGCCAGTGCCGTCGAGGCGGCGCTGGGCTGGAGCGTGCCGCCGCGCGCCCTGCTCCTGCGGGCCATCATGGCGGAACTCGAGCGGCTGTCGCACCACATCAGCGACGTCGGCGCGATCTGCAACGACGCCAGCGTCATCACCATGAACGCCCGCTGCATGCTGCAGCGCGAGGACATGCTCACGGTCGCCAAGGCCTGCTTCGGCCATCGCATGATGATGGATCGGGTCGTGCCGGGCGGCGTCGCGGTCGATCTGTCGAGTGACGGCGTCGGCCGGATTCGTTCCCTTCTCGCACGTCTGGAGGCAACCCGGGCGGAGATCCTGCGCGTCTACGACAGCATGCCGTCGCTGCAGGATCGGACCGTCACCACCGGCATCGTCAGGCCGGAGCTTGCCCAACAGTTCGCGGCCGGCGGTTATGTCGGCCGCGCGTCGGGCCGGGCGTTCGACGCCCGCAAGACCTTCGCCTATGCGCCCTACGACCGGCTCGACTTCGATCTCAAGACCCGCGGCACGGGCGACGTCGACGCGCGTCTGCTGGTGCGCATGGACGAGATCGTCGAGAGCCTCAAGCTGGTCGGCGTCCTGCTCGATCGCCTGGAGCCGGGTGCGATCAGGAGCACGGCGCTGTCGCTGCAGGCGGGAGAGGGGGCTGCCCTGATCGAGGCCTTCCGCGGCGACGTCTTCATGGACGTGCGTCTCGACGAGGCGGGGCGGATCGCGCATGTCCATGCGCGTGACGCGAGCTGGTTCCAGTGGCCGCTGCTGGAGGCGGCCATCGAAGGCAACATCGTTGCGGATTTTCCGCTCTGCAACAAATCGTTCAACTGCTCCTACTCGGGCCACGATCTGTGAGGAGCGCACCATGAAATCCTTCCTGCTCGACGCCCTACTGAAGGGGAAGGCGACCGTCACGCCGCCCGCGCCCGCGCCGGCGGCCCTCGAGGAGCTGGCGAGGGCACTGGGCGAGCGCGCCCGCCGACGGCTCGGCCGATCGCTGGCCATCCGCGAGGTCGATGCCGGCTCCTGCAATGGCTGCGAGCTCGAGGTCAACGCGCTCAACAACCCCGTCTACGATGTCGAGCGCTTCGGCCTGAAGTTCGTGGCCTCGCCGCGCCATGCCGACGTGCTGCTGGTGACGGGACCGGTGACCTGGAACATGCGCGAGGCGCTGCTGCGGACCTACAATGCCGCGCCGGAGCCCAAGTGGGTCGTGGCCCTGGGCGACTGCGCGGTGAATTGCGGCGTGTTCGCCGGCTCGAACGCGGTGGCGGGCGCGGTCTCCGACGTCGTGCCCGTCGACCTGCATATCGGCGGCTGTCCGCCGGAACCGCTGGAGATCGTGAAGGGCCTGTTGGCGCTGATGGAAAAAGCCGGATAGGCTTTCGGCGCCATGCCACCGGCGCCACTCAAGCTCCTGCTTTCCGCTCACGCGTTGCGTACCTGGGGACCGCGTGTCGAGGCCTCGGTTCCTGCCGGCAGCCTTTCCTTCGTGACGGCCGAGGAGGCCCTCGCCGCGGATGCGCCCTGCGATGCGGACATCGCTTTCATGACCCGCGAGGTCACCGGCCGCTCGAGCAAGGACAATCCGACTCCCGAGCTTCAGGGCTTCGATGCCGTGGTGCGCGCCGCGCCGCGTCTCAAGTGGCTGCAGATCCATCCCGCCGGTGCGGAGCGGCCGATCTATCGCGAGCTGCGGGCGCGGGGAATCAAGGTCACCACGGCCTCGGGCGCGACCGCGGTGACGGTGGCGCACAGCGTCCTGGGCGCGGTGATCGCCCTCAACCGTCGCTTTCCACTCCTGGCCGACGCGCAGCGCCGCCACGCTTGGGAGCCCAGGCTCGGCGACCGTTCGCCACGCGATCTCAAGGGTCAGCGGGCCGTGATCGTGGGCATGGGGCCGATCGGCCGCAACATCGCCGCGCTGCTGAAGGTGCTGGGCATGGTGTCGGTCGGGGTCCGGCGTAGCGCCGAGCCGGCGGAGCCGTTCGAGGCGGTGGTGCCCTATGGACGCCTGCAGGAGGTTCTGCCGACGGCCGACTGGCTGATCCTGTGCTGCCCCGCCTCGCCGCTCACGCGCGGCATCGCCAATGCCGAGGTCTTCGCTGCGCTTCCCCAGGGGGCGCATTTCGTCAATGTCTCGCGCGGCGAGATCGCGGTGGAGAAGGACGTGATCGCGGCGCTTGGCGGTGGCAGGCTGGGCGGCGCCTATCTCGACGTGTTCGAGAAGGAACCGCTCGATCCGGCCTCGCCCCTGTGGGACATGCCCAACGTCATCGTCTCGCCGCATACGGCCAGCCATTCGCAGGGCCAGAACGAGGCGATCTTCGACATCTTCCTCGACAACCTCGCCCGCTTCCGGGACAGCCGGAACCTGCGCAACGACGTGGACGATCTCGGCTAGCTCTTCGCCGCCAGGCTGCGGAACAGCGCGTCGCTGCGCTCGTCGGCGGGGAAGAAGTTCTCGATGCGGACTTCCTGCAGGGTGACATCCTGCGGTGTGCCGAGGGTAGCGATGGTCGTGAACACCGAAAGTGCCTTGCCGCCGACGATGTAATCGGTGGTCAGGACCGGCTGCGGCCGCTCCTCGAAGCGCAGCTTTCGGATGGAAGCCGGCACGTCGGGATAGGCCATCACTTCCTCGATGAAGGCCAGCGCCTTGGGCTCGCCGCCATCGGCCAGGATCTCGGCGTAGGTGGTCGAGACCAGATAGCGGATCACTTCTTCCCAGTTGGCGAGCTTGGGCCGCAGCGCCTTCGGATCGAGCAGCCAGTGCAGCAGGTTCGGCCTCTTCCCCGGAGGCGGGGGTGGTGGCGGGCCCTCGAACAGGAAGATCGTGAAGGCGTTGGCCGCTTCGTTGGCCTGCAGGAGGTTCCACAGCCGGTCGATGACCACGGCCGGATAGGGCTCCTGCTGCTTCAGCATGCGGTCGATCGCCTGGCGCACCGGCGCCAGTTCGGGTGCGGCGAGGTTGCTCTCGCGATAGATCGGCGCGAAGCCCGCCGCCAGCAGCATGGCGTTGCGCTGCCGCAGCGGCACGTCCAGCGCCGCGGAAAGCTGGATCACCATCTCGCGGCTGGGCCGGGCGCGGCCCGATTCGAGGAAGCTCACGTGCCGCTGCGACACGCCCGATTGCAGGGCGAGCGCCAGCTGGCTCGCCCCGCGGCGGCGGCGCCAGGTCCGCAGCATGGGGCCGAACAGGTCGGGCTGCGAGGCGGTGCTGGGGAGAGTTGGGCTCGGCATGGGCCCGAGACTAACACCGCCGCCGTCGGGCCGCCGATTACCTTACGCGTAATTGCCCGGGCATCGCTCACGGGCGAAGTCCTACCCGACGCAGCCGTTCCACGGAGGTTGCCGGGACCATCCCGTCCGGTCGCCTGCCGCGCGGCGGCGGCGCGGATCGTGGCTGATGTCGCGGTTCGGGAGTATCCCGGTCGGCGCCACGACACGGCCAATTGAGGAGACGCGCGCCATGGACAAGCTTCAATTCCTGAACGACCACCCGTTGCCCTTCGCCAAGGTGCTGGGGCTGAGGTTCGTCGCCGCCAGCGAGACGGGCGTGAAGGCGGAGATGGTCGTCCGGCCGGAGCTCTGCACGCGGCCGGACATCCTGCATGGCGGGGCGATCATGGCCTTTGCCGACACGCTGGGGGCGGCGGCGACGGTCCTGAACCTGCCGGAAGGCAAGGGCACGACCACGATCGAGAGCAAGACGAACTTCGTCGGCCCGGCGCCGGTGGGGACGACCGTGACCGGCGAAACGACGCCGGTGCATCGCGGCCGGCGCACGCAGGTCTGGCAGACCCGCGTCACGACCGCGGAGGGCAAGCTCGTGGCGCTCGTAACCCAGACCCAGATGGTGCTTTAGGCCCATCGGGCGGGGCCGGCCGCCCGTCAGTGCACGAGGGCGGGGATGAACGCCTGCAGGGCCTTGTCTGCGTCCGCCTGGGACTGGCCGGTGGCCTGTGCCCAGTCGACGCGGATCTTCAGGAAATAGTCGTGGTAGCCGGTCATCAGCAGCTTGCTGAACAGCCGCCCGCCGGTCGAGTTCACGCTGTAGACGATGCAGCGGAAGGTGATGCCGCCATAGCTGCAGGCCGAGGCGACTGTCGGCCGCTCGAACTGGCCGTAGCCGCTCGCCTTGAGCTGGCTCTGCGCCTGGTTAACCTCGTCGATGAACTGGGTCATCAGCTGCGGCGTATCGCTGCCGGGCGGTATCCGGCGCCCGCCGTCGAAGACGAAGACATAGATCTGCATCTTGTTGAGGGCGTACATGTAGGTCGCCGTCCCGCCCTGGACCTGGCTCTGCTCGAGCGCCGCGCCACCGACCGTCTGCGGGAAGTTGATCCTGGCGCCGGCATGTGTGGCGGGCGCCGCGGCGGGTTGCGCCAGCGCGGGGACGGCGAGAGCTGCAAGCGCCATCGCGATTGCCACTATCCTAGACATCGAGGTTCGCCACCTTGAGTGCGTTGTCCTGGATGAACTCCCGGCGTGGCTCGACCACATCGCCCATCAGCGTCGAGAAGATCTCGTCGGCCTCGTCGGCGTGGTTGATCTTGACCTGCAGCAGGGTGCGCGCCTCCGGGTCGAGGGTCGTCTCCCAGAGCTGGTCGGGATTCATCTCGCCCAGGCCCTTGTAGCGATAGATCGTGATGCCTTTGCGGCCGGATTCGAGCACGGCTGCGAACAGGCCAGTGGGCGAGAAGATCTGCGTCTCTTTGTCCTTCACAGTGAAGGTGCCAGGCTTCATGTAGACGGCCTGCAGTTCACCCGCGAGGGCGTCCAGCTTGCGCGCCTCGGCGCTCTTGATCAGCGGCCCATCGATGACGTGCCTCTCCTGTACGCCGCGCACGCGGCGGCTGAAGGCGAGGCCGCCGTCGGGCGTGGGGTCGCCGGTCCAGCCACGCTCCGTCGGCGCGCTCACCGCATCGAGGCGGCGCGCAATGTAATCCGCGCTCTGCCGGGCGAGGGCCTCGTCCGCCAGGATATCGGGATTGAGGGCGCCTGCGATCGCCGCCTGCTCGATCACCGACTGGCTGGTCACGCGCCGCGACAGGGCAAGCGGCTTCACGAGGTTGGAGACCGAGCGGGCGATGTCGACGGTGCGCCGCAGGTCCTCCTTGGCTTGCACGGTGCCGTCGCCGAGCCGGAAGGTCGCGCCGTCGAGGCCGCTGTCGATCAGGTGGTCGTCGAGCGCGCGCTCGTCCTTCAGGTAGATGATCGACTTGCCTTTGACCGCTTTGAACAGCGGCGGCTGGGCAATGTAGAGATAGCCGCGATCGATCAGCTCGCGCATCTGGCGATAGAAGAACGTCATCAGCAGCGTGCGGATGTGCGAGCCGTCGACATCCGCGTCCGTCATGATGATGATCTTGTGGTAGCGCAGCTTGTCGAGGTTGAAATCGTCGTGCCCGATGCCGGTGCCGAGCGCCGTGATCAGGGTGCCGATCTCGGCCGAGGACAGCATCTTGTCGAAGCGGGCGCGCTCCACGTTCAGGATCTTGCCGCGCAGCGGCAGGATCGCCTGGTTGGCGCGGTTGCGGCCCTGCTTGGCCGAGCCGCCGGCCGAATCGCCCTCGACGATGAAGAGCTCGGAAAGCGCCGGATCGCGCTCCTGGCAGTCGGCGAGCTTGCCCGGCAGCGAACTCACGTCGAGTGCGCCCTTGCGGCGCGTGAGTTCGCGCGCCTTGCGCGCGGCTTCGCGGGCGGCCGCGGCCTCCACGACCTTCGTGAGGATCTTGCGCGCCTCCGACGGATGCTCCTCGAACCACTGCCCGAGCTTGTCACCCACGATCGATTCGACCACCGGCCGGACCTCGGAGGACACGAGCTTGTCCTTGGTCTGCGAGGAGAATTTTGGATCCGGCACCTTCGCCGACAGCACGCAGGTCAGTCCTTCGCGCATGTCGTCGCCGGTGAGGTTCACCTTCTCCTTCTTCGACAGGCCGCTTTCATCGGCGTACTTGTTCAGCGTGCGCGTCAGTGCCCCGCGGAAACCTGCGAGGTGCGTGCCGCCGTCGCGCTGGGGGATGTTGTTGGTGAAGCACAGCATCGTCTCGTGATAGCTGTCGTTCCACTGCATCGCGACTTCGACCGATATGCCGTCGCGCTCGCCGCGGATCGACACCGGCGGGCTGTGCATCACCTGCTTGTTGCGGTCGAGATACTTGGCGAAGGCCTCGACGCCGCCCTCGTAGAACAGCTCGGTCACCTTCGGCTCGGCGCTGCGCGCGTCGGTCAGCACGATGCGCACGCCCGAATTGAGGAAGGCGAGCTCGCGCAGCCGGTGCTCCAGCGTCGAGAAGTCGAACTCGGTCTTGGTGAAGATCGCGGTCGAGGGCAGGAAGGTCACTTCCGTGCCGCGCTTGCCCTCGGGAGCGTCGCCCACCAGTTCAAGGTCCTTCTCTGCGTCGCCGCTGCGGAAACGCATGAAGTATTCCTTGCCGTTGCGCCAGATGCGCAGGTCCAGGTGTTCGCTGAGCGCGTTGACGACGGCGGCACCCACGCCGTGCAGGCCGCCCGAGACCTTGTACGAGTTCTGGTCGAACTTCCCGCCGGCATGGAGCTGGGTGAAGATCACGTTGGCGGCCGAGATGCCTTCTTCCTTGTGGATGTCGACCGGCACGCCGCGGCCATTGTCGCGCACCGTGACCGAGCCGTCGCCGTGCAGGATCACGTCGACCTGGTCGCAGTAGCCCGCCAGCGCCTCGTCGATGGCATTGTCGACGATCTCGTAGACCATGTGGTGCAGGCCGGTGCCGTCGTCGGTGTCGCCGATATACATGCCGGGCCGCTTGCGCACCGCCTCCAGGCCGCGCAGCACCTTGATGGAATCGGCGCCGTAATCGTCGCCGTTGCCATTGCCGTTCGGGATCTGCTCGTTCTCGCTCATCGTCATTGTCCTGACAGGGTTCAGTGCGCCACGATGCTGCCGTCGGCCACGCGCAACAGCTGCGCACGGCCGGCCAGCGGCGCGAAAAGTCCGGCATCGGTGCCGGTCATCCAGCTCTGGGCTCCCAGCGCCACGATCTCGTCGAACAGCGCGGCGCGACGCTCGGCATCGAGATGGGCGGCAATCTCGTCCAGCAGCAGCAGCGGCGGCCGTCCGCGCGACAGGGCGACCAGCCGGGCGTGGGCCAGGGCGATCGACACCAGCAGCGCCTTCTGCTGGCCCGTCGAGCCTTCGGCGGCCGGCAGGTCCAGATCGAGATGGCGGACCGCCAGGTCGCTGCGGTGCGGCCCACAGGATGTGGTGCCGGCCTCGGCGTCGCGCAAGCGGTTGGCCGCCAGGGCGGCCCGCAGCCGGTCCTCCGCGTCCAGCGCCGGCATTGCGGCGATCCAGGCGTCAACCTCGCCCGCCATGCCAAGCGCGGCACGGGGAAACGGGCCGACGCCCAGCCGGGCCGCGGCATCGAGGCGCTGGACGGTATCGGCACGGGCGGCGGCCAGCGCCACGCCATGGCGGGCCATCGTGTCTTCCAGGGCGACGAACCAGTGCGGATCGCGATTGCCTTCGGAGAGCAGCCGCGCCCGCTGGCGCAGCGCGTTCTCGTAGGCGGCAACGTCGCCCGCATGCTCCGGATGCAGCGCCGTCACCAGGCGGTCGAGAAAGCGGCGGCGTTCGCCGGCGCCATCCAGGAACAGCCGGTCGAGCTGCGGCGTGAGCCACACCGCCGCGACATGAGTGCCGAGCGCCGTCTGGCTCGCCGCCGGCCGGCCGTCGATTCGCACCACGCGACGCGGCAGGCTGCCTTCGCCGCGGGACGGATCCAGGCCAGTGCCGACCGCGAGGCGGCCTTCGGGCGTGTCCAGGGTGGCCGCGACGGCCCAGACGCCGGTCGCGGCTTCCTCGCCACGGGAGCGCCGCGAGACCTCGTCGAGCCGGGCCCGGCGCAGGCCCCGGCCGGGTGACAGGAAGGAGATGGCCTCGAGGAGATTGGTCTTGCCGGCGCCGTTGGCGCCGACCAGCACCACGGGCTCGGCGCCGCAGTCGAGGCGAAGCTGGCGATAGTTGCGGAAATCGGTCAGGCGCAGCTGGCGCACGGCCAAGGGGGCCGGCGCAGCGCCGGATGCGGCGTCGGGGGAATAGGCGAGAGCGCTGATCGGCGGCGGCGTCATACCCGCATCGGCATGAGGACGTAGAGCGCGCTTTCGTCGGCACCGTCGCGCACCAGGGTGGGCGAGCCGGCGTCGGCCATCAGGAAGCGCGCCTCCGAGCCGGCGATCTGCTCGGTGATGTCGAGCAGGTAGCGCGAGTTGAAGCCGATCTCGATCGGGGTGTCCTGGTACTCGACCTCGATCTCTTCCGTGGCGCTGCCGGCATCGGGGCTGGTCGCCGAGAGCGTGACGACGCCCTTGCCGACGGCGAGCTTGATGGCGCGCGACTTCTCGGTCGAGATGGTCGAGACGCGGTCGACGGCCTGCGCGAATTCCTTGCAGGGCACGTTCAGCACCTTGTCGTTGCCGGTCGGGATCACCCGCTCGTAGTCGGGGAAGGTGCCGTCGATGAGCTTGCTGACCAGCGTGATGTTGCCGCTGGCGAAGCGGATCCGGGTGTCGGAGAGCTCGATATCGACCGAACCGTCGCTTTCGTCGAGGAGCTTGCGCACCTCGCTCACCGTCTTGCGGGGCACGATCACGCCCGGAATGTCGCCGGCACCCTTGGGCATCGGCACCTCGACCCGGGCCAGCCGGTGGCCGTCGGTCGCCACGCCGCGCAGGACTTCCGTCCCGCCGGCCTTGGCGGTGTGGAAATAGATGCCGTTCAGGTAGTAGCGCGTCTCCTCGTTGGAGATGGCAAAGCGCGTGCGGTCGATGATGCCCTTGAGGTCGGTGGCCGGCAGCTGGAAACGGTGCGGCAGGTCGCCTTCGTTCATGGCCGGGAAGTCGGCCGGCGGCAGGCACTGCAGCGTGAAGCGCGAGCGGCCGGCCCGGATCACCAGGCTGTTGCCGTCGGCCGCCGTCTCCAGCTCGACCTGCGCCCCGTCAGGCAGCTTGCGGACGATCTCGTAGAGCGTATGGGCGGGCGCCGTCGTCGAGCCGGTCTTGGCGGCACTCGCCTCGACGGTCTCCGTGATGGCGAGGTCCATATCGGTCGCCGCCAGGCTCAGCCGGCCCTTCTGGGCGGTGATCAACACGTTCGACAGGATGGGGATCGTGTTCCGACGCTCGACGACACTCTGGACATGGGCCAGGGCCTTGAGAAGGGCCGCCCGCTCGATCGTCAATTTCATGGTTGGGTCGCTGTAATCGGGGCCGATTTGGAGGTGTTTTCTGGCCCGTCGTGCCAAGGCCGAGAATGCCCCAGCAGAACGGTTGGAAAGTATACCACGGCGGTCGCCCGCCGAAAGCGAATTCGCCCGCTATTTGAGGCGTTTAGGCCTGTCTTGGGCCATGAAAAACGGGGCCTGTCCGGCCCCGTTCCCCATCTCCGTAAAGGATTTTGTCAGCCCTGCAACTGACGCTTGAGCAGCTCGACGTCTTCTGCAATCGAGAGGTCGGAGATCTTGAGCTCCTCGATCTTGCGGACGGCGTGCATGACCGTGGTGTGGTCGCGGTTGCCGAAACGCTTGCCGATCTGCGGCAGGCTGAGCGTCGTCAGCTGCTTGGCGAGATACATCGCCACCTGCCGCGGCCGCGCCACCGAGCGGGCCCGCCGGGGCGAGCTCATCTCCGCCAGCTTGATGTTGTAGTGGGCGGCCACGCGCTGCTGGATCTCGTCGACCGTGATCTTGCGGTCGGCCTGGCGCAGCAGGTCGTGCAGGACGTCCTGCGCCATCTCGACCGTGATCTCGCGGCCGATCAGCTGGCCGTGGGCGACGACACGGTTCAGTGCACCCTCGAGCTCGCGGATGTTGGTGTTGATCTTGTGGGCCAGGAACTCCAGCACCGCATGCGGCACCGGCACGCGCGCCGACTCGGCCTTGGTCTGCAGGATGGAGAGGCGCAGCTCGTAGGTCGACGAATGGATGTCGGCCACCAGTCCGCTTCCCAGGCGCGAGCGCATGCGCTCTTCGATGTCCTGCAGCTCCGACGGCGGCTTCTCCGACGACAGCACGATCTGCTTGTTCTGCTCCACCAGCGAGTTGAAGGTGAAGAAGAACTCGTCCTGGCTGGCCTCTTTGCCGCAGATGAACTGCACGTCATCGACCATGAGAACGTCGACGTTGCGGAACAGCTCCTTGAACTGGCTGGTGCTCTTGGTCCGCAGCGCCTGGATGAAGCGGTTCACGAAGCTCTCGGCCGTGAGGTACAGCACTCGGGTCTTGGGATCGCGCTCGCGGATGGCGTGCCAGATCGCATGCATCAGGTGCGTCTTGCCGAGGCCGACGCCGCCGAAGATATAGAGCGGGTTGCGCTCCGGCAGCGGACGATCCTGCTCGGCGATGTTGCGTGCCGCCGCGTAGGCGAATTCGTTGGGCTTGCCGACCACGAAGTTGGCGAAGGTGTAGCGCGCCTCCGGACCCTGGAAGGTCTCGTCCGCTCCCCGGCCGATCGACGGGCCGAGCCGCGGCATCGGCTGCTGGAAGCTCGACTGCGGCGCCGGCACCGGCGGCATGGCGATGATCTCATTGGCCCGGCGCGGCGCCGGCGGCGGGACGAGGTTGACCTCCACGTTGGACACTTCGGGCATGACGGCCTGCCAGTAGGCCAGCACCCGGTCGCCGTAGTGGCGGCTGACCCAGTCGCGAACGAATCGCGTCGGCGCGTAGAGGCGCAGCTTGCCGGCCTTCAGCTCACCCAGCTCGACCTCGCCAAACCAGGTCTTGAAGGCCTTGTCGCCGATTTCCTTGCGCAGCCGGTCGCAGACGCGCGTCCATTGCGCTTCCAACTCCTTGCGGCTGCCCTCGTCCATTTCGGCTCCCGCCATCGTCTTTTGATTATATGCCGTGTCGCTGCCGGAGATCGGTGATTGGAATCGGGTCAATTCTGTCTCCATGGAAGTCCTGCCGCTTTCCAGCCTCCCGCCGTACCGCGCTTGGCCTGCGCGTCCAGCGGCCCCTCGAAGCCGTCCACCACGTTAAGACACGTACTGAAGCCGGCTGCGGTCATCGCCTTGGCCGCGGCCGCTGAACGCGCTCCACTCCGACACAAGAAAAGGAGCGGAGCATCCTTGTCCGCGATGGCGCTGGAGAGCGTCGCCACGAATTCGGGATTGGGTTGCATGCCGGGGAAGATCTGCCACTCCAGCAGCGCCGGCTCCTTGCCGGCCGAGGAAAGATCAGGAAGCCCGACGTAGGTCCACTCCGCGCGCGTGCGAACGTCGATCAGCGTCGCGGCTTTGTTCTCATTCAAAATTTTCCAGGCGTTCTTCGGCGACACATCACCGGCGTAGCCGGCGGCGGGAGACACTTCGTACGTGCCGACAATCGAGTTGTCTTTCGTCATAGCCCCCGCTCTTCATTTGGCGAGGCAGGGCACTCGCGAGCCGACGATCGATGATCGGGCACACAACGCAATCGAAGCAGCGAAGAGATTCGGATCGAGCGCCGTTGAGGGGGCGCTGCATTGTCGAGTCTTCGTGATGCTTCAGCGCTGTGAAACTCTCCCTCGTTCGACCTGTCGATGAAGAGGAATGCCCCCCGTCTTCATCTGGCTCGCGCTTGAGCGCCCCACGCCCCGTCGCGATGCGCTGACTCTTACCAGACCGTTTCGAGCGCGCAAACGATTCAGACGCACAACACCGCACACTATTCAGACTGTTCTCTACCGGAGTCGATTGACAATGCTTTCGAATTGATTCCCCTGCGTGAGCGCGTTGGGAGGTCTCCCAACATCTTGCGCTCGCCTACGCGCGCGGGACGATAAACGCGAATCGTATGTCTTTCGGCCAATTGCCGACCAAACGATCTTCGCCGAATCCGTCAAAAAAAATTTCGACGATCTTCGCAAAAAGAAAACGCCGCTCCGATGGAGCGGCGTTGCATCTCTTGTCCGAGGGGCTCGACGGTTCGTCGATCAGGCCATCGCCTTGATGCGCGCATTGAGTCGCGACACGCGACGTGCGGCGGCGTTCTTGGCAATCACTCGCGCCGCAGCGCCGCGCTGGATCTCCGGCTGGGCCGCGCGCAGGGCTTCCGCAGCTGCTTTCTTGTCGCCGGTCTTGATCGCTTCCTCGACGCTCTTGAGCGACGTGCGCACGCGGCTGCGCCGCGAGGAGTTCACGACGGTGCGCCGCTTGGTCTGGCGGGCGCGCTTCTCGGCCGACTTGTGATTAGCCATTTGATCCTCATTCCTCGGAAGGGCGCGCTTATACGAGCCGCCCCGCAGCCGGTCAAGCGGCCAAAACCCGCCGAATCAGCGGTGTTTCCATGCCGCTTTGCGCTTTTCGGCAAAGGCGGCCATGCCTTCGCTGCGATCCGCGAAGGCGAAGGTTGCATGGAAGGTCCGACGTTCGAACCGTATGCCCTCGGCCAGGCTGGTCTCGAAGGCCCTGTTTACGGCCTCTTTCGCCACCATCGTGGCCGGCAGGGACATGCCGGCGATCTTCTCGGCCGCCGCCATCGCCTCGTCCATGAGCTGGCCTAACGGCACGACGCGGCTCACCAGCCCGCAGCGCTCGGCCTCCGCAGCATCCATCATGCGGCCGGTCAGGACGAGGTCCATCGCCTTCGACTTGCCGACGAAGCGCGGCAGCCGCTGGGTGCCGCCGGCGCCGGGGATGGTGCCGAGGGTGATCTCCGGCTGACCGAACTTGGCGTTGTCCGCAGCGATGATGAAGTCACACATCATCGCCATCTCGCAGCCGCCGCCCAGGGCATAGCCCGCGACCGCGGCGATGATCGGCTTGCGGACCTGGCTCACCTTCTCCCAGCCGACGGTGATGAAGTCCTGAAGGAAAACGTCCTGGTATGACTTGTCCTTCATCTCCTTGATGTCGGCGCCGGCGGCGAACGCCTTCTCGCTTCCGGTCAGCACCATGCAGCCGATGTTGGCGTCAGCCTCGAAAGCGTCGAGTGCCTGGCCGAGCTCGCGCACGAGATCGGCGCAGAGTGCATTCAATGCCTTCGGTCGATTGAGGCGGATGATGCCGACCCTGTCCTTGGTCTCGACCTGGATGTTTTCGTATGTGGCCACGCTTTCTTCCTCCGAACTGATGATCGGTCCTTAGTTACCGCTGGCAATGTGCGCAATAGAAGGTGGAGCGCCCGCCCTGAACAAGACGCTTGATCGGACGGCCGCAGCCCGGCGTCGGGCAAGGCGTTCCGGCCCGATCATAGACGTTGAAGCGGGTCTGGAAATATCCGAGCTCGCCGCCCGGTTGGACATGGTCGCGCAATGTCGAGCCGCCGTCGTCGATGGAGCGCAGCAATACCTGCTTCAGCGCGGCCGCAAGGCGCTCGGCTTTTTCCTTCCGCACGGTGTCGGCTTTTCGCCGCGGCGAGAGGCCGGCGAGATAGAGCGCCTCGCAAGCATAGATGTTGCCGATCCCGACCAGCGTCGTCTGGTCGAGCAGTGCTGCCTTGATGGCGGTACGCTTCCCTTTCAGTCGGGCTGCAAGGGCGGCGCCGTCGAAGCTCGCCTCCAGCGGCTCGGGACCGAGGCTTCTGAACAGCTTGTGCGTGGCGACGCTTTCGTCGGGCACCAGCAGCATCAGCCCGAACCGGCGTGCGTCGTTGAAACGAACCTGCCAGCCGTCGTCCATATCCATCACGACGTGGTCGTGCCGGTCGAACGGATGGGCTGCGGCGCTTGCCGCATCGTGCAGCGTCATGCGGCCGGACATGCCGAGATGCACGACCAGCGTATGGCCGTCGTCGAGGCGGACCAGCAGATATTTCGCGCGCCGGTCGATGGCTCGTACCGTGCGTCCTTCGACCCGTGCCGCGAAGCGCTGCGGCAACGGCACGCGGAGATCCTGCCGGTGCTGACGGAGCTTGACGATGCGATGGCCAACCATTCGCGGGATCAGGCCCCGCCGAACGGTCTCGACCTCAGGCAGCTCCGGCATGTCCGGTCGGACGCTGTCCGAAAAGCGCGCTGCCGACGCGGACATGCGTGGCACCGAGCCGGACTGCCGTTTCGTAGTCGGCGCTCATGCCCATGCTCAGCTTCGCAAGGCCATGCCGCGCCGCCATCTTGGCGAGCAGCGCAAAGTGCAGCGCCGGCTCTTCGTCGACCGGCGGAATGCACATCAGGCCGACGACCGGCAGCTTGTGAGTCTCGCGGCAGGCGGCGATGAACGCGTCGAGATCGGCCGGCAGCACGCCCGCCTTCTGCGGTTCCTCGCCGGTATTGACCTGGATGAAGCATTCCGGCCGCTTGCCGGCGCGCGCCATCTCCTTGGCCAGGGTCGCGGCGAGCCTGTCGCGGTCGACCGACTGGATGACGTCGAACAGCGCCACGGCCTCGCGTGCCTTGTTGGTCTGCAGGGGACCAATCAGGTGCAGTTGCAGATCCGGATATTCCGCCTTGAGCGCGGGGAATTTTTCCTGAGCCTCCTGCACTCGGTTCTCACCGAAAACCCGGTGACCGGCTTGCAGCAGTTCGCGCACGCGGTCGGGGCCGTGGGTCTTCGAGACGGCGACCAGGGTGATGTCGGCCGGGTCACGCCCGGCGGCCCGGGCGGCTTGGGCGATCTTGGCTTCGACCTCGGCCAGCCGGCCGGCTCCCTCGCTCATCGTCCTGCTCACTCCTGCAGCGCGGTGCGGGCCCCGAGGGCGTCCCTGTTGGTGGGATCGACAGCCAGGGCGGAGTCGAGCGCCTCGCGCGCCTTGTCCTTTTCCCCGAGTGCCGCGAGGCAAATGCCGTAGTTGGTCAGCAGCCGGGGGTCGCCCGGAAGGCCGCGCAACGCATGTTCGTGCAGCGATCGCGCCTCTGCCGCCCGGTCGAGGTCGACCAGCACCGAGCCGAGGTTGGTGAGGACCAGCGGATCGTCGGGCGCCAGCCGTGAGGCCCGTTTCAACACTCGCCGGGCTTCCTCGGACCGCTTGAGCCCGCGCAGGGCGAGGCCCTGGTTGTTGAGGGCGCGCAGGTCGTTGGGCGCGGCCTTCAGGAGCGGCTCCAGCACCTCGAGGGCGGCGGTGAAGCGACCCTGCTCGATCTCCAGGAAGGAAAGCTGCAGGACGGCGTCGCGATCGGTGGGATTGTGCCGCAGCGTGCGCTGGAGGATTTCGATGGCCGCATCGGTCCTGCCGGCAGCCGTCTGGGCAAGCGCCAGCGTCTTTGCCGCCTGGGTGAAGGTCGGGTCGAGCTCCAGCGCCTTCTGGATGGCGGGAATCGCGTCGGAGGGGCGGCCGGCGAAATAGAGGATGAAGCCCAGGGCGTGATTGAGGCTTGCATTCTCAGGGGCGAGGGCGAGGGCGCGCTCGACTTCGGCGATGGCTTCCTCATGATGGCCGAGCCCGCCCAGGGCGAGGGCGCGATCGCCCATGATCTGCGAGCGGCGGACCGTGTCCTCGCCGGCATCGACCAGCGCCATGTCGAGGACCTCGAGCGCCGGCGCATAGTGGCCGAGGCGATAGAGAGTATGGCCAAGCATGTTGCGCGCCCGCGCCTGCAGCGGCTTCAGCCCTTCGCCGCCCGGCTGCTGGATGGCACGGTCGAGGTTCTGGGCGAATTCGGCAAGTTCGCGCTCGGCGGCGGCAAAGCGCCCTTGCTCGATATGCAGCGACGCAAGGCCCAATCGTGCCTCGACATGGGCTGGCGCCCGCCGGATCGTATCCCGGAATCGGCGGGCCGCCTCGTCGGGGCGACCCTGACGCCGTGCCATCAGGCCGAGATTGTACGACAGCATCGGCTCGTTCGGATCCTTGGCCAGCGCCTTGCGCCACAGGGCCTCGGCCTCGGCGAGTGCGCCGCGCTGGGCAAGGCAGACGGCCAGATAGTGAAGGACGTCGGGCCGGTCGCCGTAGCGACCATAGGCGGACCGGAAGAGAGGCTCCGCACGGTCGAGCCATCCGGCGCGGAGATACTGCACCGCGGTCTGCAATTCAGGATCCGGCTGCCCCTGGGGCGGCTGATTCTGCGGCGTCGGAGGGATGGGCATGCTTGCCATGGTCGGCTGTGTAGACCCGACCTACCCGTCAAGGCTACACGAAACGCCATGGCCAAGGACGTCGAACTGTTCCGGATCGCGATGGCCGACGTGCTTCCGCTCAAGGGTCGGCGCCGGCTGCGGGTGCCGACCGGCCGTTCCGGACCGGCAGAGACCGGCTCCAAGGAAAAGCCCAAAGCCTCCCCCAAAAGGGCTGAGCAGAGAACGGCGCCTGCGCCCCCAGTCGGGAGCAAGCCCCAAATCCCGGCGGCGGAACCGTTGTCTTTCGACCGCGACGTCGACCGGGCTCTGTCGCGCGGCCGGCGTACCCCGGAAGCGACGCTCGACCTGCACGGCATGACCCTGGTCGCGGCCGAACGGGCGGTATCACGGTTTCTCGAGGAGGCAGCGGCCCTCGACATGCGGGTCGTGCTGATCGTGACGGGCAAGGGACTGCGCCAGGAAGGCGACCGCGTCTTTGGCGGCCGCATCCGGGCGGAGTTCCCGCTCTGGCTCCGGCGGGCGGAGAACCGCGCCCGCGTCCGGGGCGTGAAGGCCGCGCATGCCCGCCACGGCGGCGGCGGCGCCTTCTACGTGCTGATGCGCCGCCGCTCGTCGGCCAGCAGGCGTTCCTTGCGGCCTACGCCCCAGCGATAGCCGTTCAGGCTGCCCTTGGCGCCCACGGCCCGGTGACAGGGGATGACGCCGGCCGCCTGGTTGGTGGCACAGGCGCGCCCGACCGCCCGGGCGGCCTTGGGCTCGCCGATGGCGGCCGCGATCTCGCCATAGGTGCGCGTCTCGCCGGCCGGAATCTCGGTCAGCGCTTTCCAGACCTTCCACTGGAAAGCCGTGCCCACGATGTCGAGCGGCACGTCCGGCGCATCGAGGGCGGACGGTCTGCGACCGTAGAGCCTGGCCAAGACCCCCTTCACGCGGGCGCCCAAGGCGGTGTCGTTGCGCTGGAGATGGGCGGCGGGGAAATCACGCCGGAGTTCCTGCTCGAGCTTGCGGTCGCTGTCGCCCAGGAATACAGCGGCGATGCCCTTGCCCGTGGCCGCGACGAGAACGCGGCCGTAGTCGGAATCGACGATGGTGTAGTCGATCTCGGCGCCGGCGCCGCCCTTGGCATAGGTCGCGGGCGTCATGCCCAGTGCCTTGTCGCTCGTCTCGTAGACGCGGCTCGGGGAGCCGTAGCCCGCACCATAGAGGGCCTCGCTGACCTTCTCGCCGTTGCGCAAGGCCTTGCGGAAGCGCTCGCGCTTCTTGGCGACCAGCCAGTCGCGCGGGCTCACCCCCAGCTCGGCCAGGAAGCGCTTGCTGAGGGCCGTGGCTGAAAGTCCGACCCGCTGCGCAACGTCTGCAAGAGTGGGTGGCGAGTCGGTTGCATCCGACTGGAACAGGGCGCAGGCCCTCGCGACCGGCTTGCTGAGGCCGGTCTCGACCTGCCAGTCGCGCGGCCTGCACCGCTTGCAGGGCCGGAATCCCGCCGCCTCGGCGGCTTCCGGCGAGGCATGGAAGGACACGTTCCGGCGCAGCGGCGGACGCGCCGCACAGGACGGCAGGCAATAGACGCCCGTCGTTCTGACCGAGAACCAGAAGCGGCCGTTGTAGCTGCGATCACGCTGCTGGACGGCGTGCCAGCAGGTATCCGGGTCGGGGAAAGTGCCGGGGAGGGAGAAGCTGGCGGGCGCCACGGTAGGGGGCGGGAGGATAGAGAAATGCTGGGTCATGGCGCCATCCAAGCACCATGCTTCAGCCTGCTCTATCCGGCGCCCGCCGGCAATTCCCCGACCCGGAAATCAGTTCCAGAAGCCTTTATCGGCCTCGAACCGGGCACGACCACGGTCGATCCCGATGTCGCGCAACAGGCGGTCATCGAGTTCGGCGAGTTGGCGTCGTGAGCGATGCAATTCCGCTCGGTTCATCAGAGCCTCGACTCCGACCACGATCGTTCCGGCCAGCAGCGCAACGGCGCGGCCGATCGAGAAAGAAGGGGCTTCCGCACGGGCGGGCGCCCGTACGCTGGACAGGGTCGACATGACTTAGCTCCGTTTGAGGCGCCGAAGCCGAGACGGCTTTGTAACACCTCGTTTTCTGTGCCATATTTGTTGTATGGGGCGCTTGTGTGCAAAGGATCATTGTTGGGGGAAAGGCCTAGAAAAATTATGAACGTGATTCCGACATGAGCCGGTCTCAATTACCCCTCAATGCACTGCGTGCCTTCGAAGCCGCCGCGCGTCACGCAAGCTTCACGCATGCCGCCGAGGAGCTGCATGTGACCCAAGCTGCGGTAAGTCATCAGGTGAAGGCGCTCGAGGAGCGTTTGGGCGTGGCACTGTTCGTGCGCCGCCCCCGCGGGCTCGAGATCACCGGCGAGGGCCAGGCGCTCCTGCCCGACCTGCGCGACGCCTTCGACCGCATGACGAACGCGCTGGAACGGGTGGGCCGCAAGGCCAATTCGGGCACCCTGAATGTCAGCCTGGTAACGACCTTCGCGCTGGGCTGGCTCGCCCCGCGGCTGCACCGTTTCCAGGCCAAGCATCCCGAGATCGAGGTGCGCATGACGACCAGCCAGCGGCGCATCGACTTCGCGCGGGAGGATTTCGACTGCGCCATCCGTTTCGCCGTCCAGCCGGAGCCGGACCTGCATGCGACGCGGCTGTTCAGCGACGTGCTGACCCCGCTGTGCGGCAAGCGCTACAGGGACAAGCTCAAGACGCTCGAAGACCTCAAGCGCGTGCCCTTCATCGACATGACCTACGATCCCGAATGGGCGATCTGGCTGCGCGCCGTCGGCATGGGCGACTTCAAGCCCAAGCGGGTGCTGACCTTCGACTCGACGATGATTGCGGTCGAGGCGGCCATGGAGGGGGCGGGCGTCGCTCTCGGCCCGCCGCAGCTCTTTCGCGAGGAACTGGCGGAAGGCCGCCTGTTCCAGCCTTTCCCGCAGATCGTCGACTCGGGAAAGGCGTGGTGGTTCGTCTGCCCACCGGCTTCGGCCAGCCGGCCCAAGACGCGGGCGTTCGAGGACTGGCTCGTGGAGGAGCTCAGCGCACCGCAGATGCGGTCTGCCCGAACAGCACTTGGCGTGACTGCGCGTCGTTGACCGTGGCCACGGTGTTGATCTCGGCGGCGCGCGCATAGGCGCGTTGCGTGGCCGGACGGGCCCTGATGGTCTCGAACCAGCGCTTGAGATGCGGGAAGTCCTCGAGCTTCTGCTGCTGGCGCTCGTGCGGCACGATCCAGGGATAGGCGGCGATATCGGCGATGGAATATTCCCCGGCCACGAAGGGCCGGTCGGCCAGCCGCTTGTCGAGCACGCCGTAGAGCCGGTTGGTTTCCTTCACGTAACGGTCGATGGCATAGGGCAGTTTCTCCGGCGCATACTGGACGAAGTGGTGATTCTGACCGGCCATCGGTCCCAGACCGCCCATTTGCCACATCAGCCATTCCGTCACTTCGGCCCGTCCCCGGGAGTCGCGCGGCAGGAGCCTGCCGACCTTGTCGGCCAGATAGAGCAGGATGGCGCCCGATTCGAAGACCGACAGGGGCTCGCCGCCGTCAGCCGGCGCATGATCGACGATGGCCGGGATGCGGTTGTTGGGGGAGATGACTAGGAATTCGGGCTGGAATTGCTCGCCCTTGGATATGTTGACCGGCTTGATGGTATAGGGCGTTCCCGTTTCCTCGAGGAACATCGTGATCTTGTGGCCGTTTGGCGTCGTCCAATAGTAAAGGTCGATCATGGAACCGTTCCCGTGCGATGAAGCATCCGACTTGGGGTGCGTTTTCGGCGAAATCGATCCGGAGACGAGCGAGAATAGCTAATCGTCGGACAAGGTTATGAGCATCGACATCAAGGAGCCCTGGGCGCGCGCCCAGAACGCGGAATCGGGCGAGGCTGCGGGCTTCGCCACTTTTTTCAATCATGGGCCCGAGCCTGACCGCCTGGTCGGCGCGACCACCGCCATCGCCGGGAAGACCGAGATCTGGGGGATCAGGGTCGTTGGTCCGGGAACCCGCATGCGCCATCTGGAGGATGGCCTGAAGCTGCCGGTGGGCATGCCGATCGAGCTCAAGCCGCGCGGCTACCATCTGTTCTTCCAGAGCCTCGGCAAGCCGCTGGTGCCGGGACAGACGGTGGCCGTGACCCTGCAGTTCGAGAAGGGTGCGGCGCAGACGGTCGAGCTGCTGGTGAAGGCCGAGGGGCCGATCAACCGGGCCACGCTCGGCCACGCCTAGGACGCCGGTGGCGTCCGGGCTCAGCCCGGATAGCGGTGGTGCTTGCCGAAGGCATCCTCGACGCGAAGCGCGTCAGGATCGTCCCGGACATAGGCCGGGCCCACCGGCACCTTGCCGTGGCCGCCCGGCACGTCGAGCACGTAGGTCGGCTGGGCGAGGCCCGACAGGCGCCCCCGCAACGCCTTCATCAGCGCCTGGCCGCGCTCGATGGAGACGCGGAAATGGCCGGTGCCGCGCACCAGGTCGGGATGGTGCAGGTAATAGGGCTTCACTCGCGCCGTCACCAACGCCCGCATCAGCGCCGCGAGGGTGTCGGCGTCGTCGTTGACCCCGGCCAGCAGCACCGTCTGGCCGAGCAGGGGGAAGCCGGCATCGGCCAGGCGCGCAAGCGCCGCCCGGGCCGGCGGGGCAAGTTCGCGCGGATGGTTGCAGTGCACGGCAAGCCACAGGCCGGCCCGTCCCGGCTTCAGGGCGGCGACGAGGTCGTCGCTCACCCGGCCGGGATCGACGATCGGCACGCGGCTGTGCACGCGGATGACCGCGACATGCGGGATGGCGTCGAGCGCCTCGATCAGCGCCCGCAGCCGGCGCGGCCCCAGCATCAGCGGGTCGCCGCCGGTCAGGATCACCTCCCAGATTTCCGCATGGTCGCGGATATAGGCCAGTGCCGACTCGAGCTCGGCCGCGGACAGGGCCTCGCTGCCGGGACCGACCTTCTCGCGCCGGAAGCAGAAGCGGCAATAGACCGGGCAGACATGGATCGGCTTCAGCAGCACGCGATCGGGGTAGCGGTGGACGATGCCCTTCACCGGCGAGCGCGCCTCGTCGCCGATGGGATCGGCGAGTTCCTCCGGCGCGATCTTCGTCTCGCAGGCGCTGGGCACGAACTGGCGGGCGATGGGATCGTTGGCCAGGTCGCGGCGATCGATCAGCGCCGCGACATCGGGGGTGAGCGCGATCGCCAGCGCCTGCTCGGCCTCTACCAGCCGCGGATCGGGCGCGATCAGCCCTTCGCGTTCGAGGTCTTCGAGGGTGCGCAGTGTCGGCATGGCGGCGCTCAGATACTCCCAAACGCCGCCGCCAACCAGCTTAGAAGGAAGGCCCGCCTTCCTGCGGCGCAAGCCGTTGCGCCAGCGCCCGGATATGGGCGTCGCTGGTACCGCAGCAGCCGCCCAGTACCTTGAGGCCACGGCCGCGCAGCGCGGCCATCAGATCGGCGAAGATCTCGGGCCTGCCCTCCTCGAGATGATCGAGCTTGTCGAGCTCCTCCGGCGGCAGGCTGGAGGCATTGGCCTTGAGGCCCGCCACCCGCGAGGTCCTCGGCCAGGCCGGTGTGGCCGCCGCTTCGACCAAGCGCGTCGGATGCACGCAGCCGATCAGGAACTGCAGGGGACGGGGGGAAACGCCGGCATCGATGCGCTCGATCGCTTCGCCGAGCGGCGTGCCGTCGGGCAGTCGCCCGTCGGCGCCGATCACCGGTGCCAGGACATAGGGCGACCCCGTCGCCGCGAACGCCCGCGCGACGCCCAGAAGCTCCTCGGTGCTGGCGAAGGTCGGGGCGTAGAGCAGGTCGACGCCGGCCGCGGCGAGCGCGCGGGCCTGCGGCGTGTGGTACGCCTCGGCGGTCATCGCATCCGGTGCGCCGTCGGGGTCGTAGCCGTCGCGGCGCGGGCCGACGACGCCGGCGATGAACACTCCGTCCTCCGCGCCGACCTCGCGCCGCAGGTCCTGCAGGAAGGCCACTGCCTCGCCGTTGACCCTTGCGATGTCGTCGGGGGCGGAGAACCCTTGCCGGGCGAGACCTTCCGGATGCGCACGCCAGGTCGGCGTGCCGACCTGCATGGGCAAGCGATAGTCGACCGCGATCTGCATGTAGCTGCGGTAGATGGTGGCAAGCACAGCGCGCCCGTCGGGAGTGAACAGCGGCAGAAACGACGCGAAATCGGGCAGGGGCCGGTGAAACTCGTAGATCAGCCGCGTCTCGATGCCGCCATCCGTCAGCAGGACGGGCGATTCGGTCAGGCAATCGGCGAAACGGGACATGGGATCCTCCGAGCCGGATCCGGTGCGCGACGTCGTGCGGCCCGGCCCCTCGTATCATAACGGCAGGCCGGGCTTGTCGTGGCGGAGAGACTGGCTGAGCCGGGACGAAGGGAGGGATTCGGCCCCTCCTCGAGGCTCAGCTGGCCGCCGTCCTGGGCAGCCAGAGGGCCAGGTCCGGCCAGATCGCCAGGACGCCGAGCATGAGCAGCATCGTGATGACAAAGGGAGCCGCCCCGATGATCACGTCGTTGATCTTGCCGCGCTTGCGCAGGCCCTGGACGACGTACAGGTTGATGCCGACCGGCGGCGTGATCATCGCCAGCTCCATCAGGATGATGACCATGATGCCGAACCACACCGGGTCGTAGCCGGCCTTGAACATGATCGGCGATATGATCGGCACCGTGGCGACCATCATCGACAGGGTTTCCATGAACATCCCGAGGATGAAGTAGAACAGCACCACGGCCAGCAAGAGCTGGACCTTCGTCAGGCCGAGGCTGGTGATGAAGCCGTTCACCCGGCCGGTCAGGCCGATCGACGTGATGACGAAATTCAGGAAATAGGCGGCGATGAGGATCGCCATGATCATGGCGGTTGTTCGCATGGTGCCTTCGAAGGCGGCCAGCAGCGTGCGCAGGGTGAGCCGTTTGTTCCAGGCCGCGATGCCAGCGGCGGCGATCACGCCCAGGGCCGCCGACTCTGTCGCCGTTGCCCAGCCGGCATAGATCGATCCGATCACGGCGAGGAAGATGATCAGCGGCGGGAGCAGGTCCGGCAGCGCGGCGATGCGCTGCGGCCAGCTCGTCGCCGTCGGCGTGCCGCCCATCTTCGGGCGAATGACGCAGAATACGACCACGGTCAGGCTGAACAGGCCGGCCAGCACGATTCCCGGGATGAAACCCGCCAGGTAGAGCTTGGGAATCGACGTGTCGGTCAGGACGCCGTAGACGATCATGTTGATGGACGGCGGGATGAGGATTCCGAGAGTGCCGCCGGCGGCGATCGTGCCCAGGAACAGGCTCTCCGAATAGCCGCGCTTCTCCACCTCGCCGAGCGCGACCGTGCCGATCGTCGCCGCCGTTGCGACGCTCGACCCGGACGTGGCGGCGAACATGGCGCAGGCGGCGATGTTGGAATGCATCAGCCCGCCGGGCAGCCACGGCACCCACAGGACCAGCGCATTGTACATGCGTTCCGCCATGCCGGAGCGCAGCAGGATTTCGCCAAGCAGCACGAAGAACGGGATGGCGACGAGCAGGAAGTTGTTCGATGTCCCCCAGGTGACCTCGCCTATGGCGAGCGAGAGGGGCAGCTTGGAGTAGATGCCCGACAGGGCGAGGCCGAGGATGCCCAGCCCCGCGGCAACGGGGATGGCCAGCGCGAGCAGGCCGATCAGGATGAGAAGTGTGACACCCAGCACGTCAGCGGTTTCCTTCGCGAGTCTGGCGATCCATGAGGTCTTTGACTTCGTCCTCGACCTCTTCCTCGGCCGATCGTGTGCTGATCAGCTTGGCCATGCCCTGCAGATCGCCGGAAACGGCCAGCCGCAGCGCCTCGATCAGCAGCGCCACCCCGACGAGGACGAATGCCAGGAGACCGGCGATCCACAGGATCTGCGGGATGATGACCGGCGTCTCGAGGGCCGACTGGCTCCGCGAGTCCGAGGTCCAGGATTGGCCCACCACGCCCAGGCCGTGCCAGAGGATCAGGCCGAAGAAGCCGACCAGCAGCACCACGGCCACGACATCGAGCAGAAGCCGGATCTTCTGGGGGAAATGGACGTAGAGGGAATCGATCCTGATATGGGCGCGGTCGAGCAGGGCCGCCCCGAGACTCCAGGTCGTGCCGATGGCGAGGGCGTATCCGGCAAGTTCGTCGGCGCCGCCAATCGAGCGGTCGAGGAACTTGCGCATCACGACATCGATGCCGATGAGCACGGCGGCGAGCAGGACGAGCGCGCCGCCGAACCAAAGACCCATCTGTGCAAAGCGGCGCACGCCTCTCATTACGGGCTCCCCGTATCTCGCACTTCGCCGGGATCGAAAGGGCGGCTTACGGTACCGGCGCCGTCAGGCCGAGCGTCTTGCCCACCGTCTCGTTCCACTCCTTCGCGCAGGCCGGCCCGCACCTCTTGGCCCAGCCGGCAAGCACGGCGCCTTCGACCAGCTTCTTGTGGGTAGCCATTTCCTCGGGCTTCACCGGCACGATCGTGGTCTTGGCGAGCTTGCCCATCGTGCAGGGCTGCTTGCCGGTGTTGCAGTTGTCGGCCTCGGCGGTGGTCGTCTTGACCGTCTGCCACATCTTGTTCTCGTAGGCCTTCGCCTGTTCGACGAAGAAGGCCTGGGTCTTGGGATCGAGCTTCTTCCAGCGGTCGAGATTGACGGCCAGCACGTTGATGCTCCAGCCGAGCGACATCGGGTAGATCGACTTCGTCACCTCGGTCCAGCCGGCCGTGTTGCCGGACAGGCTGCCCGTGACCGCGCAGTCGACGACGCCGTTGTTGAGGGCCGGGACGACTTCGGCGAACGCCATGCTGACGGCGGTCGCGCCGAGGCCGCCGAGGAAGTCGCGCATCGTGTTGTTGAAGACGCGAATCTTCTTGCCCTTGAAGCTGTCCAGGCCACTGACGACCTCGCGGCACCAGAACACCTGGGGCGTGTTGCCGCCGAAGGCCAGCAGCTTCGCATTCCAGTTCTTCTGAAGCTGGCGGTCGATGACGTCGCGATAGGCATTGCAGGCCGCATGGGCCTTGTCCGGATCGAGCGTCAGGCCGGCGAGATCGCACCCTTCGAAGCGGGCATCGTCGCCCGCCATCTTCGAGATATCCATGCCGGCGAAGTCCATGACGCCGAGCTTCAGCAGCCGGAGCATGGTCTTGTCGTCGACGCCCATCTGGTCGAGCGGCGTGACATCCGCCGTGATCGCGCCCTTGGAGGCTTCGGGTATGGTCTTGCGCCAGAACGGGAGCTCGTCATGGCTCGAAGCCGGCGTCGGACTGTTGAGACCGATGACCTTGAACTGGTTCTTCGGCAAATCCTGTGCCGCCGCGCCCGATGCGACCGCCGCCGCCAGCACAACCCCCGTCAACCACCGATGCAGCATTGCGTTGCCCCCAACTAGATCCGCAAGTGAATGTCGCCGAACGTGGCGAGCAAAATGTGCGCCAACCCACTGTCGCGAGCTTGAATTCCCTTCGATGGCGCCGATGCGCCGGATTCGTTTGCCGACGAGAGAGCGGCCCGGCACGATGCTGCCATGTCCAAGCTGAAAGATCCAATTGCGTTCGAGCTGTTCAAGAACGCCATCTTCTCCATCGCCGACGAGATGGCGCTCACCGTGTTCCGTACGACCTATTCCGGCGTGCTGAAAGACAACATGGACTACTCGACGGGCTTCGCCGACGCCGACGGCAAGCTGGTGGCGCAGGGCCTGACGCTGCCCGGCCATCTCGGCTCGGTGCCGACGGCGATGGAAGCGATCATGCGCCACTACAAGGACGACATGGTCGAGGGCGACGTCTTCATCATGAACGATCCGTTCGACGGCGGCATGCACCTGCCGGACATCTTCGTGTTCAAGCCGCTCTATCACGAAGGCCGGCGCATGGCCTTCGCCTGCACCGTCTGCCATCACACCGACGTCGGCGGCCGCGTCGCGGGCTCGAACGCGTCCGATTCGACGGAGATCTATGCCGAGGGCCTGCGCATCGCGCCGCTCAAGCTCTACGAGGCGGGCAAGATCAACAAGACCATCATGACCTTCATCGAGAAGAACGTGCGCCTGCCGGTGAAGGTGTTCGGCGACCTGCGCGCCCAGCTCGCCGCCTGCCATATCGCCGAGCAGCAGTTCGCCGACCTCGTGAAGCGCTATGGCCCCGACCAGACCGCCGCCTTCATGCGCGAGACCGTGGACTATGCCGAGCGCCTGACGCGCAGCGCGCTTGCCAAGCTGCCCGACGGCGAATGGAGCTTCGAGGACTGGATCGACGATGACGGTGTCGATTACGGCAAGCCGATCCGCCTGTTCGTCACCATCCGCAAGACCGGCGACCACATGGTGGTCGACTGGACCGGCACCAACCCGCAGGTGAAGGGCGCGATCAACAACACGCTCTCCTTCACCAAGGCCGCGTCCTATTGCGGCATCCGCTCAGTGCTGCCGCCCGGCATTCCCAACAATGAAGGCGTGTTCCGCGCCATCGAGGTGATCTGTCCGCCGGGCACCGTCGGCAACGGCGTGCTGCCGGCGGCGTGTGCGGCACGCGGCCTCACCGGCTTCCGCATGGTCGACTGCATGTTCGGCGCGCTCGCGATGATGCTGCCCGACAAGGTCAAGGCAGCGGGTGACGGCGGCAACACCGGCATCTCGATCGGCGGCTACGATGCGCAGCGCAAGCCGTTCATCTATGTCGACTTCACCTGCGGCGCCTGGGGCGCGCGTCCGTGGGCCGACGGGCTCGACGGCAACAGCCACATGATGGCCAACATGGCTTCGCACTCGATCGAGGTGACCGAGGCGGAGGAGCCGATCCAGCTCCTCGCCTACGAGTTCGTGCCCGACAAGGCCGGTGCCGGCAAGTATCGCGGCGGCGTGCCGTTCCGGCGCGATTACCGGTTCCTCGAGGAGGAGGGCACGCTGCAGGTTCGCTCCGACCGGCGCGATCATCGTCCCTTCGGCCTCTATGGCGGCAATCCCGGTGCGCCGTCCGAGAACTACCTGAACCCGCAGGCCGAGAACAAACCCCTGCCCGGCAAGCTCACGATGACGATCAGGAAGGGCGACATCTTCCGTCATGTCCTGGCCGGCGCCGGCGGGTGGGGCGATCCGCTGGAGCGCGATCCCGCCGCGGTGCTGAAAGACGTGCGCAACGAGCTGCTGTCGCCGGCAAAGGCGGTGGCCGATTACGGTGTCGTGGTCGATACGGCGCACTGGACCGTCGACGCCGCCGCCACCGCGAAGCGTCGCGAGCAGATCAGGCAGGCGCGCGGCTGGACGGATCCGCCCAAGGTGCAATGGCAGGATCCACCGACATCGGCCTCCGGCGCCGTGCAGGCGGCAGAATGAGCGCCGTCGGCACCTATCGTGTCGGCGTCGATATCGGCGGCACGTTCACGGATATCGTCCTGCTGGGCGCGGACGGTACGATCCACACCAAGAAGATCTCCTCCAGCGTCGGCAACTATGCCCAGGCGATCGTCGACGGCTTGAGCGAGCTGTTCGTCGAAACCGGCCTGGCGGGCCAGGCCATCGAGGAGATCCGTCACGGCACGACCGTGGCGTCGAACGCCATCCTGGAACACAAGGGCGCGCGCGTCGGCCTGATCACCACCAAGGGCTTCCGCGACGTCCTGGAGATCCGCACGCTGCGCATGCCCCGGCTCTACGATCTGGCCTGGGAGAAGCCGGCGCCGCTGGTGGAGCGCTACCTGCGCCAGGTCGTCGACGAGCGTGTCGATGCGCGGGGCCGGATCGAGACGGCGCTCGACATCAAGGACGCCGAGCGCGCCGTCGATGCCCTGCTGGCCGAGAAGGTCGAAGCGATCGCGGTCTGCCTCCTCAACTCCTTCGCCAATCCGCGCCACGAGCTGATGATCAAGGAGGTGATCGAGCGCAAGGCGCCCGGCCTCAAGCACAGCGTGTCGTACGAGGTGCTGCCGGAGATAAAGGAGTACGAGCGCACCTCGACGACCGTCATCAATGCCTATGTCATGCCCATCGTTGCGAGCTATCTGCGCGCGCTCCGCAACGGCCTCGATGGTGCCGCCATCCCCGCGCCCCTGCTGCTCATGCAGTCGAACGGCGGACTGACCAGTGACGCAGCGGCTGCCGAGCGGCCGATGAACATCATCGAGTCCGGTCCCGCAGGCGGCGTCGTCGGCGCCCAGGCCCTGGCCCGCGCCAAGGCATTGCCCAAGATCATCACCTTCGACATGGGCGGCACGACGGCCAAGGCCTCGATGGTCGAGGATGGCGAGGTCAGCCGCGCTGCGGAGTACTCCGTCGGCGCCGGCATCATGATCGGCTCGCGCCTTCTGACCGGCGCCGGCTACATGCTGAAGGTGCCGGCGATCGATCTCGCCGAGGTCGGCGCCGGCGGCGGTTCCCATGTCTGGATCGACGGCGGCGGCTCGCTGCAGATCGGGCCGGAGAGCGCGGGCGCCCTGCCGGGGCCCGTCTGCTACGACAAGGGCGGCGAGATGCCGACGGTCACCGACGCCAACGTCCTGCTCGGGTACATCAATCCGCAGCACCTGGTCGGCGGCGCGCTCGCGCTCAATGCGGCCAAGGCGCGCCAGGCCTTCGAGACGAAGGTCGCGCAACCGCTCGGCCTGCCGCTCGAGAAGGCGGCCTACGGCGCGCACCAGATCGCGGCGTCGAACATGATCCGCGCCATCAAGGCGGTGTCGACCGAGCGCGGCCGCGATCCGCGCGAGTTCGCATTGTTCGCCTTCGGCGGCAACGGTCCGCTGTTCGCCTGCGGCATGGCCCGCGCGCTCGGCATGAGCCGTGTCGTGGTGCCGCCGTCGGCCGGCCTCTTTTCCTCGTTCGGCCTGCTCTATGCCGACGTCGAGCATCACTATTCGCGGACCTTCCGGCGGCTGCTGCGGCAGGCCGATCTGGCGGAGATCCAGCGCGCCTGGAACAGCCTCGCCGATCAGGCGACGGCACAGCTCGCGGCGGAGGGCTTCACGGGCAGTCACATCCGTCTGCGCCGCTCGGCTGCGCTGCACTATCAGGGCCAGAGCTACGAACTCACGGTGCCGGTGCCGGACGGTGCCATCGACGACAGGATGGTGACGCTGCTCGAGGAGGCGTTCGGCCGCGAGCACGAGAGGACCTACGGCCATCGCGCCGGCCCCGACGAGCCGGTCGAGCTGGTGTCGATCCAGATCGTCGGGCAGGGCCTGCGTCAGGGAGCGGGCGTCCCCGAGCGGTTGAAGCCGAGCCGGGCCGAGCCCGTGCCGGCGCCGCCGCGGCCGGCCTATTTCGGCGCCAACGGCAGTGGCCCTGCTGCGGGCTGGGTCGAGACACCGGTCCTGCGCCGGTCCGATCTCGCCGAAGCCCGCCAGGGGCCGCTGATCGTGGAGGAGTACGATGCCACCTGCGTCGTGCCGCCCGGCGCCACGGCGAGCCTCGACGCCGGCGGCAACATCGTCATCGACCTTGAGTAGCGAAGGCGGCGGCGACGTGCCGCCGCTGGCCTTGGCGCGCGCGCCGGGGCGTAGACGACCGGAATGAGGCTGTGGCCCGACCCGCCCCTATAGCGGGTGCATGTCCGTGGCCCGACCCTCGCTCCGTGTTTTCGGCCCGGCCCGCTCTGCCGGTCCGCCGGACCGGCAGAGCGGGCGGCTCCGGGGCGTCCGGACCCGCGACGACACCCGCCTCGAATTGATTCGCCGTTATTTAAAGCGTCACTTTTCGTAACCGGGCCGGGTGTCGCCAGTCGACGGGCCGAAGGGTCAGGCCGTCACCCCCGTGTGCTGCGAGAGCGTGAAGCCCTCGTACCCCGTGGCGGCGATCTCGTCGCAGCGCTTCTTGTAACGGTCGAAGCCGCCGACATAGGGCATGAACACGCGCGGCTTGCCCGGGATGTTGGCGCCCACGTACCAGGAGTTGGCGAGCGGATAGAGCGTGCTGTCGGCCACGGCATTCACGTGGGCGACCCAGTCATGCTCGGCCCGGGGCGTCGGCTCGATGCGGTCGAGCTGGTGCTTGCCGAGATGGTCGATCGCATCGGCGATCCAGTCGACGTGCTGCTCGATCGAGGCGATCATCTGAGTCTTCACGCTGGGGCTGCCGGGGCCGGTGACGATGAACATGTTGGGGAAGCCCGCCACCATCAGGCCGAGATAGGTGAGCGGCCCGCCCTCCCAGTGCTTGCGCAGAACGGCGCCCCCGCTGGTGCGGATGTCGATTTCGTTCAGCGCGCCGGTCATGGCATCGAAGCCGGTGGCGAAGCAGATCGCGTCGAACTCGTATTCCGCGCCGGACTCGAGACGAAGGCCCTTCGGTGTCAGCTCCTTGATCGGATCGGAGCGCACATCGACCAGCGCCACGTTCGGCCGGTTGTAGGTCTCGTAGTAGTTGGTGTCGAGGCAGAGGCGCTTGGTGCCGATCGGATGGTCCTTGGGCGCCAGCAGCTCGGCGGTGCGCTTGTCCTTCACGATCGAGCGGATCTTGTCGCGGGCGAACTCCGAGGCGGTGTCGTTGGCCTCCTTGCTCACCAGCAGGTCGGTGAAGGAATAGAGGTAGCTGATGCTGCCGCCCTGCTTCCATTTCTCCTCGTAGATCCGCGCGCGCTCCTCGGGCGGGACCTCGAGCGTCTTCTTGGTCGGCTTGGGGTGGCCGCCGATCGCGAACGGCGTCTCCATCGCCGCGGCGCGGCGCTGCGCATACTCGGCCTTGTGCGGGCCCTCGCGGTCCGGCGTCATCGGCCCGTTGCGCGCCGGCAGGCTGAAGTTGGCGGTGCGCTGGAAGACGGTGAGCTGCTTGGCCTGCTGGGCGATGATCGGGATCATCTGCACGCCCGACGAGCCGGTGCCGATCACGCCGACGCGCAGCCCGGTGAAGTCGACGCCCTCATGCGGCCACAGGCCGGTGTGGTACCACTTGCCCTTGAAGTCGTGGATGCCCTTGAAGTCCGGCACGCGCGGCGTCGAGAGATTGCCCGCCGCCATGATGCAATAGCGCGCCTTGATCGTCTCGCCGTCCTTGGTGGTCAGCGTCCACTCGTTGGCCTTGTCGTCGAACACCGCCGACCGGATGCGGGTGTTGAGCTGCACATCGCGGCGCAGGTCGAAGCGGTCGGCGACATGGTTGATGTAGCGCAGGATCTCGGGCTGCGTGCCGTAGCGCTCCGGCCACTTCCAGTCCTGCTGCAGCTGCTCGTCGAAGCTGTAGGAATATTCCAGGCTCTCGACGTCGCAGCGCGCGCCCGGATAGCGGTTCCAGAACCAGGTGCCGCCGATCCCGGAGCCCTGTTCGTAGGCGCGGACCTTGAGGCCCATCTTGCGCAGGCGATGGATGGCGTAGAGGCCGGCGAGACCGCCGCCGACAATGGCGACGTCGAGATGGCGCGGCGCAGCGTGCGAAGCATCGGGCATGGTCGTTTCCTCTGGACTTGTTGGCGACAGCGTCCAATGCAACAGCCGGCTTGGCAAGATCGCGTCGAGCACGGAAGCGGCAGGCGAAATTCCGCGCGATGCAGGCTAGGCTCGGTGCGGGGAAGAAACGGAGGGCGCGTGAGCGACACCGACGAGACGGCGGACACGATCGCGCGGCTGGTGCCGGCGACCCTGCGCGCCCTGCAGGCTCTCGAATTCGCCGGCCGTCATCTGGCACCGGAAAGCCTGCTCGAGCTGGTCGCGGCGCTGCGGCAGCGTGACGACGATCTGCCTGCAGCGCTCGCCGCGTCGCGCGCCTTCGACTGGCCGGACCGTCTGGAGCCGTTCCGCAATTGCCTCGAGCGCTCGGCTGCGGCGGCCGTCGAGGGAGTTGCCGCTCTCATCGCCGCCCCCGGGGCCGATCAGCCGATCGTCGCCGCCTACCGGGCGCTCAGATCCTATGCGCTGGCGGCTGAGGCGCTCTATCCGCTGGCGGCGCATCTGCGGCCGGTGAGCCAGTTTTTTCTCGAGGCCGGCGCCCGCGACGATGCGGCCTTGCAGGCCCGCCTTGGGGCCGCCGACGCCACGCGCGAGGATGTCGGCTCGATGCATGTCGACGGTCCGGCTGGCACGCGCGGGGCGTTCTCGCTCTACGTTCCGGAATATTACGATGCCCGGCAGGCCTGGCCGCTGGTGGTCGCGCTGCACGGCGGCAGCGGCAATGGCGGCGCGTTCCTCTGGAGCTGGGTGCGCGAGGCGCGCACGCGCGGCTTCGTCGTCATCGCGCCCACCGCCCGCGGATCGACCTGGTCGCTGATGGAACCCGAGGTCGACGGGCCCAACATCGACAGCATGGTGTCGCGGGTCGCCGCCGACTGGAACATCGACCCGCGCCGCCGGCTTCTCACCGGCATGAGCGACGGCGGCACCTTCACCTATGTCCTCGGCCTGCGCGGCGATTGCCGCTTCACCCATCTGGCGCCGGTGGCGGCCGCTTTCCATCCGATGCTGATGACCTTTGCCGACGCAGGCCGTTTGCGCGGCTTGCCGATCCACATCGTTCACGGTGCCCGCGACTGGATGTTCCCGCCGGAGCTCGCGCGCTCGGCGCGGCGGACTCTGGAGCAGGCCGGCGCGGCGGTGATCTATCGCGAGATCGCCGATCTCTCGCACACCTATCCGCGTGACGAGAACGGCGCGATCCTCGACTGGTTCCTGGCGGGTTGACGGGCCTGGTCCGTCGCCGGCTCAGGTGTCGGTCTTCTTGCCCAGGACCCGAGCGGCCAACGCAGCCGCGGAGGTGCGGTTCTCGACGCCGAGCTTCTCGTAGATCTGCTCCAGATGCTTGTCGACGGTTCGCGGGCTCAGCCCCAGGATCTGCGCGATGTCGCGATTGGTCTTGCCCTGGCTCAGCCACGACAGGACCTCGGACTCGCGGCTCGTCAGCCCCAGCTCCTTGCGCAGCTCGGCCTGCGGCAGCGACATGCCGTCGACCGTCAGCCGCAGCAGGATCTCGTCCGGGCCGAGCCGACCGAGATGGCTGAGCGTGAACCGCTCTCCGCGGAAGAAGGACTTGCCCGGCGGCAGCGTGTCCGCGCGATCCTTGACCTGCTCCAGCCACTGTCTCTGCTCGACCGACAGGGTGAATGTCTCGGCGTCGCCCTCGGATTTGAGGCCGGCCAAGAACTTCTGCGTCTGCGGCGTCGCCCAGATCAGCCGGCCCTCCCCGTCGACCGCCAGCAGGAAGCGGCCGGCGACGTCGAGCGCGGCGCGGGCGCTCAGGGCAAGCCGCGCATTGGCGAGATGGACGCGGATGCGGGCCAGCATCTCGTCGATGGCGATCGGCTTGGCGAGATAGTCAACGCCTCCCGCTTCCAGTCCCTTCACGATGTGCTCGGTCTCGCTGAGGCCGGTCATGAAAATAACGGGCACGTTGTCGAGATCGCCGCGGCGCTTCAGGCGCCGGCAGGTCTCGAAGCCGTCGATGCCCGGCATGACGGCGTCGAGCAGGATGATGTCCGGCGTGATCTGCTCGACGATGCGCATCGCCGCCAGCCCGTCGAGCGCCACCATCACCGTGATGCCGGCGTGGTCCAGCGCATCGGTCAGCAGCCGGAGCGTCTCCGGCGAATCGTCGACGATGAGGGCGACGTCACGCTTCTTCGGATCGGAATTCATGGTCCTGCATGTCCCGGAGGACCGCCATGTACTGATCGAAGTCGAAACGGTCGACGATGCCCCGCATGCGGGAGACAAAGGTCTGGTACTCCGGCTGATCGATTCCGATCTGGTCGAGTTTGGCCTGGATCGCGCGGATGTGGCCGATCTGTCCGAGATTGATGAGCTCGTCGACATGCCGGCGGGGCGGGCGCGGTTCTGCATGGGGCCTCAGGTCGGGTTCGATCGTCTGGGGCGGCTCGCGCAGCCATTCGATCCTGAGAAGGCGGGCGATCTGCTCGAGCAGGCGGGGAATGTCGACCGGCTTCATCAGATAGCCGTCGTGGAAGGGCTGGGCGAGGGAGCGGCCATGCGCTTCCAGGGCGCTCGCCGACAGCATCAGGATCCGCGCGTCGTGATGGCCGGCATGCCGCAGGGCCTCGGCCGCTTCCCAGCCGTTGAGGTTGGGCATCGAGATGTCGAGCAGGAAGAGGTCCGGCCGGCAGTGCTGGGCGAGTTCGAGGCACTGCACGCCGTCGGCGGCGCTCAGCAGGATGAAGCCCAGCGGCGTCAGAACCTCGCGCAGCAGGTCGCGATGCGTGGGGTCGTCGTCGGCCACCAGGATCGTCTTGCGCATGCCGCGATAGCCGAAGACCTTGGCGTCCACCGGCGCCACCGGCGTCGGTTTGGTTACTTCCGACAGGAATATCTTGACGCGGAAGGTGCTGCCGGCGCCGACGGTGCTGCTGACCTGCACGTCGCCGCCCATGACGCCGGCCAGCAGCTTGGTGATGGTGAGGCCGAGGCCGGTGCCCGTCTGCGGCTGCGCGGTTCCCTGCGAGGCGCGCTCGAACGGCTCGAAGATGCGATCGAGATCCTCCGGCCGGATCCCGGGGCCGGTATCGGTGATCTCGAATTCGGCGACCGGGTTCCTGTAGTGCACCGCGAACCTGACGTGGCCGGTCGGGGTGAACTTGATCGCGTTCGACAGGAGATTGATCAGGATCTGGCGCAGCCGTTTCTCGTCGGTATGGATCACCGGCGGCAGGAACTCCGAGCGCTCGAAGATGAAGTCGATCCCCTTGGCCACCGCCTGCAGCCGGAACATGCCGACGAGCTGGTCGAGGAACTCGCCGAGGCGCACCTCGTCGCGCGACAGGTAGAGCCGGCCGGCCTCGATCTTGGAGATGTCGAGCAGGCCGTCGATCAGGCCGGAGAGATGCTCGGCGCTGCGGCGGATCACCCGGACCTGCTCGCCAGGCTTGGGCGGGATGGAGCGGTCCTGCTCGAGCAGCTGGGCATAGCCGCTGATGGCATTGAGCGGCGAGCGCAGCTCGTGGCTCAGGCCGACGACATAGCGGCTCTTGGCGAGATTGGCCGATTCGGCCACTTCCTTGGCGCGTTGCAGCTCGGCGTCGGTTCGTTTGTGGGCGTCGATCTCCTGCATGAGAAGCATGGTCTGGCGCTGCGTCTCCGCCTCGGCGGCGCGCCGGCTGCGCTGCGCCAGCACGAACAGCCAGGCCGAGACGCCGATCACGATCAGCAGGGCGAAGAACACCTTCCACAGCACCTCGCCCAGCTCGACCGGGCTGCCGTAGACCTCCCCCGACGTCTGCAGGTAGACCAGTCCCAGCGTCAGGCCGAACAAGCCGGTGGCGACGACGAACACGCCGATGAAATGGCCGAGCTGCGAATTGATGGCCGAATAGACGGGCTGCGGCAGCGACTTGCCCAGCGTCTCGGCAACCTGGGCCTGGATGCGGGCGTGCGGCTTGCAGCGATCGTGGCAGCGGGCATCGAGCGAGCAGCAGAGCGAGCAGATCGGCCCGGCATAGGCCGGGCAGGCCGCCATGTCCTCGGGCTCGAATGAATGCTCGCAGATGCAGCACTGCAGCGACGGCAGCTTCTGCCAGCTCCGCTTGGGCTTGCGGGCGATGTAGTAGCGGCCGCCGGTGGCGATCGCGATCATCGGCGCCGCCGCCAGGGCGACGGCGAAGGCGACGAAGGGCGAGAAGGCCTTGAGCATCGGCCCGAAGGCGCCGGAAAAGGCCGTGATCGACAGCACCGTCGCGAGCGCCATGGCTCCGGTGCCGACCGGGTTGACGTCGTAGAGGTGAGCGCGCTTGAACTCCATCTCGGGCGGCCGCAGGCCGAGCGGCTTGTTGATCACCAGGTCGGACACCAGGGCACCGACCCAGGCGATCGCCACGTTCGAATAGAGCGCAAGCGTGTGCTCCAGCGCCTTGTAGACGCCGATCTCCATCAGCAGCACGGCGACGACCACGTTGAAGACCAGCCACACCACCCGTCCGGGATGGTTGTGCGTGAGCCGCGAGAAGAAGTTCGACCAGGCGATCGACCCTGCATAGGCGTTGGTCACGTTGATCTTGAGCTGGGACAGCACGACGAAGGCGCCGGTCAGCACCAGGGCGACCTGCGGCTGCGACAGCACGAACTGGAAGCCGGCGAGATACATCTGCGTCGGTTCGGCGGCATGGGTCGCCGGCACGCCGTGGCGCAGCGCGAAGAAGGTGAGGAAGCCGCCGGCCAGCATCTTGAGCGCCCCGAGGACGATCCAGCCGGGACCGGCGCAGAGCAGCGACGCCCACCAGGCGCGCCGCGACCGCTGCCGGTCCACCGGCAGGAAGCGCAGGAAGTCGACCTGCTCGCCGATCTGCGCCACCAGCGAGAGCACGACCGAAGCCGCGGTGCCGAACAGCATCAGGTCCAGCTTCCCGGATGGATTGCCGTGCTGGCCTGAGAACGAAGTCCATTGCACGAACGAATCCGGATCGTTCAGGGCGATCGCCGCGAAGGGCAGGATGTGCAGCACGATCCAGAACGGCTGCGTCCAGAGCTGGAAGCGGCTGATCATGGTGATGCCGTAGGTGACGAGCGGAATGATCACCAGGGCGCTGATCAGGTAGCCGATCATGAGCGGCACGTGGAAGCAGAGCTCCAGCGCCATCGCCATGATGACGGCCTCGATGGCGAGGAAGATGAAGGTGAAGGAGGCGTAGATCAGAGACGTGACGGTCGAGCCGATGTAGCCGAAGCCTGCGCCGCGCGTGAGCAGGTCGATATCGACGCCGCATTTCGCCGCGTAGTAGGCGATCGGCAGGCCGCACAGGAAGATGATGATGCTGACGACGAGGATGGCCGCGGTGGCGTTGGTGACGCCGTAGTTCAGGGTGATGGTGCCGCCGATTGCCTCGAGGGCGAGGAAGGAGATGGCGCCCAGTGCCGTGTTGGCGACCCGTGCCGGCGACCAGCGGCGCGCGCTCTTGGCGGTGAAGCGCAGCGCGTAGTCCTCCAGCGTCTGGTTGGCGACCCACTGGTTGTATTGGCGCCTGACGCGATCTATCCGTTGCCGTCCGGCCACTATCCAGCCCCCTCCGAACAGTTCCGCATACGTGGACCTTACGTCGGCATATTGCGGTGCAATATACGTGATCTTGCGTATTTGTGCGTTGCACAAGTCGGACCATCCTCGTCCCCAGAGAGCCTGCAGAGGCAACAAAAGGGGGCGGTGATGTCGGACAGCCAGGACAACAACTACAAGCCGTGGGGCCTGCCTGCCCCGTCGCGTCGCAAACTGTTGGCGGGAATGGCCGCAGTGCCGGCCCTGTCGGTCCTGCCGCGCGCCTCGTTCGCGGCGGCGCCGCCGACGTCGGTCGTCAACACGACCGGCCTTGCCGTGACGGACACTGAAGTGACCGTAGGCATTCTGCACTCGGTCACTGGCACGATGGCGATCAGTGAGACCGGCTCGGTGGAGGCCGAGAAGCTGGCGATCGACCAGATCAACGCCGCGGGCGGCGTGCTCGGCCGCAAGATCAAATTCATCCAGGAGGACGGCGCCAGCGACTGGCCGACCTTCGCCGAGAAGGCCAAGAAGCTTCTGGTCAACGACAAGTGCGCCGCCGTGTTCGGCTGCTGGACCTCGGCCTCGCGCAAGGCGGTGCTGCCGGTGTTCGAGCAGTACAACGGCATGCTCTACTATCCGACCTTCTACGAGGGTCTCGAGCAGTCGAAGAACGTCATCTACACCGGCCAGGAGGCGACGCAGCAGATCATCGCCGGCCTCGACTGGGTGACCAAGGAGAAGGGCGCCAAGACCTTCTACCTGCTCGGCTCCGACTACATCTGGCCGCGCACGTCGAACAAGATCGCGCGCAAGCACATCGAGAACCACCTCAAGACCAAGGTGGTGGGCGAGGAATACTTCCCGCTCGGCCACACCCAGTTCAACTCGGTCATCAACAAGATCAAGCTGACCAAGCCCGACGTGATCTACGCCATCATCGTCGGCGGCTCGAACGTGGCCTTCTACAAGCAGCTCAAGGCGGCAGGCATCGACCTCAGCAAGCAGACGCTGCTCACCATCTCGGTGACGGAAGACGAGATCGACGGCATCGGCGGCGAGAACATCGCCGGCGCCTATGCCTGCATGAAGTACTTCCAGTCGCTCGACAACCCCAACAACAAGGCCTTCGTGGCCGCCTTCAAGAAGATGTGGGGCGAAAAGACGGTGATCGGAGACGTGACCCAGGCGGCTTATCTCGGCCCGAACCTGTGGAAGCTGACGGTGGAGAAGGCCAACAGCTTCGACATCGACAAGATCGCCGCGGCCTCGCCCGGCGTCGAGTTCAAGGGCGCGCCCGAAGGATACGTGCGGATCCACGAGAACCACCATCTGTGGTCGAAGACGCGCGTCGGCCGGGCCCGCGCCGACGGCCAGTACGACGTGATCTACGAGACCAAGGACCTGGTCGAGCCGAATCCATTCCCCAAGGGCTACCAGTGATCCGTCGCTGACCACGGCGGAAAACCCAGCCCCCGCGCCGTCCTGCTCTTCGGCGGCGCGGGGGCCACCCTGCGGAGAACCGGTGTCATGTTCGGCGACTATTCACTTGGCGATCTCGGCGCGATCTTCGCGATGCAGGGCTTCGCCGGCCTCATTCTCTTCTCCGTGTTCGTGCTGATGGCGCTCGGGCTGGCGATCATCTTCGGCCAGATGGGCGTCATCAACATGGCGCACGGCGAGTTCATGATCCTCGGCGCCTACGTCACCTGGGCCACGTCCGGCTTCTTCCAGCACAACCTGCCCGCCCTGTTCCCTGGCTACTTCTTCGTGGCGATGATCCTCGCCTTCCTGGCCGCAGGGGCGCTCGGGATGCTGGTGGAATGGGCGCTCATCCGTCATCTCTACCGCCGCCCGCTCGATACGCTGCTTGCCACCTGGGGGCTGAGCTTGATCCTGCAGCAGGCCTATCGCTCGACCTTCGGTGCGCGCGAGGTAGGCGTGGAGCTGCCCGAATGGATGATGGGCTCCAAACACCTGACCGACACCATCGAAGTGCCGATCAACGGCATCTTCGTGATGTGCCTCACCGTCCTGATCACCTGCGCCGTCGCCTACATCCTGTTCTGGTCGCGCTGGGGCAGGCAGGTCCGCGCCGTCGTCCAGAACCGCGTCATGGCGGG
>JAFEFG010000210.1 GCA_018240685.1 Pseudomonadota bacterium
CGTGCGCTCGGGGAAGGTGCGCTACATCGGCGGTTCGACCATGCCGGCCTACAAGTTCGCGCAGATGGTGATGATCGCCGACTGGAAGGGCTATGCCCGGCCGATTGCCATGCAGAACCTCTACAACCTGATCCAGCGCGAGGAGGAGCCCGAGATGAACCGCCTCTGCCACGAGCAGGGCGTCGGCCTCATCCCCTATTCGCCGCTGGCGCGTGGTTTCCTCGCCGGCAATCGCAGCAAGGAGGGCGGCGGCGCCACCGAGCGTTCCAGGAACGACGTCAACGTACAGCCCGGCACCTATCGCGACTGCGACTGGGAGATCGTCGAACGGCTGAAGATGATCGCGGCCGACAAGGGCGCGACGCCGGCCCAGATCGCGCTCGCCTGGCTGTTGGCCAAGCCTTACATGGGGGCGCCGATCATCGGCGCGACCGATCTCGAGCAGCTCACCTCGGCCGCCAAGGCGGCTGATCTTACCTTGACCACCGAGGAGTGTGCCTCGCTCGAGGAGCCGTATCAGTTCCGCGTGTCGCCCGCGAACTAGCCGCGACGACGCAAGGCCATCGCGAACCACCACGCCAGCACGGGCAGGAACAGGGCCGCTGCCCAGAAGATTGGCGGCGCGCCGTAGCGATCGACGATGGGGGCGGCGATGGGAACGCCGATCGCCTGCCCCACGAACAGGCAGAGCGCGAACAGCGCCAAAGCCGAGCCGCGCACCTCGGGCGCCATCTGCGTGCCGTTGGTCTGCAGCGTGTTGTGCAGCATGTAGAAGCTGATGCCGAGCACGATGATGGCCACGAAGGCCACGACTGCATTGGGCGCCATCGCCAGGACGGCGAAGGCGAGGCCCAGTCCGCCGCCGCCCCACAGGCAGAGGCCGCGCTCGCCGAGCAGGCGGACCAGATGCGGGGCGATGGAGACATAGATGAAGCCGCCGGTGCCGAAGGCGGCCACCGCCAGCCCGACGAAGGCATAGCCCAGCCCGAAGCGCTGGTGCAGGTCGGCGCCGACGAAGGTGAAGCAGCCCCAGAACGTGCCGCCTTCGAGCGCCACGACGATGATCACCGTGCGCGCCCACGGCCGCTTCAGCACCCCCAGCATCTGCGCGATCATCGAGCCTTCGGCCTGCAGACTGGGCAGGGCGATTTCCGGTCTCGCGCGCATGGTCGCGAACAGCGCGCCACCCGCGAGCAGGTAGGTTGTCATCAGGACCCAGAAGACCGCGCGCCATCCCAGCCAGTCTCCCACCGCACCGCCCAGAGCGGCGCCGGCCGCAAGGCCCAGAGTCTGGCCGCTGAGGAAGCGCGCGAGCGTCGCCTGGCGGCGTTCGTAGCTGACATTGTCGCCGACCCAGGCCATGGCGAGGGGAATGATGGCCGAACTCGTGACGCCGGTGAGGAAGCGCGTGATCGCCAGCATGCGCAGCGAGACCGAGAGGGCGCTTGCGGCGCAGCAGAGAGCCGCGCCCACGCAGGCCAGCGCGACCACGGGCATCTTGCCGTGCCGGTCACCGAACGGCCCATGGACCAGCACGAAGACGCCGTTGGCGAGCAGGAAAAGCGTCGCCGCAATAGAGGCCTGGCCGACCGTCACGTCGAACTCGGCGGAAAGCTGGATCAGTAGTGGATCGATGACGCGCATGTTCGCGGCCGAAGCGAAGGCGGCGACGGACAGGATTACAATGGCAAAGGGAGGGGCGGACCGCGGCGGGGCGGCGGAATTGGCAGTCATCGGCCTCGCTGCTTACCTTACTTTGCTGCGGGCGCGCCAGTTCGGTACCCTTCGGTGATGGCATGCAATGTGCGAAGGCCTGCCGCAAGTGCCGCTGGTATCGGCGGCGTTGACCTCATTACACTCGCATCATGAAACTGAAAGACCGCATCGCAATCGTTACCGGCGCCGCTTCCGGCATCGGCGCCGCTTCCGCCCGCCTGTTCGCCGCGGAAGGGGCCCGCGTGGCCTTGGTCGATCTCGATGAGGGCGGGCTTGCCGCCGTGGCGGACGAGATCCGCGCGAAGGGCGGCGAGGCCCTGGAGATCGTTGCCGATGTGAGCCGCGACGATCAGGCGGGCGCCGGAGTCGACCGTGTCCTGCAGGCCTGGGGCAAGGTGGACGTGCTGATGACGGCGGCCGGTATCTCGCTCGGCGGCACGGTCGACAAGATCGACGAGGCCATCTGGGACCGGACCTTCGCCATCAACGTCAAGGGCACCTATCTCTGGGTGCATCACGCGATCCGGCCGATGATCGCCGCGGGATCGGGAGCGATCGTCACGGTCGGCTCGCAGCTTGCGCAAGCCAGCCTCGGCAAGAACGCCGCCTATGTCGCCTCGAAGGGCGCCATCGCTTCGTTCACCAAGACCATAGCCGTCGATCACGCGGCGCAGGGCATCCGGGTCAACGCCCTGATGCCGGGTGTGATCGATACCCCGATGCCGGCGCGCTCCCTGCAGCGGCAGGCCGATCCGGAGGCGGCACGACAGGTCTGGCGGCAACGCCACCCGATGGGGCGCATCGGCCAGCCGGAGGAAGTGGCGCGGGCGGCCCTGTTCCTTGCCAGTGACGATTCCTCCTTCGTCACGGGCACACTCCTCTTTGTCGACGGCGGATGGACGGCGCACTGACATGACCGAGAAATCCTACAGGAAGCTCACCCCTGACCAGGTGGCGCAGTACGAGCGTGATGGCTATGTCTGTCCGGTCGATGCCTTTTCAGCCGAGCAGGCGCGAAACTGGCGTGCGGAGCTCGAAGCTTTCGAGCAGGCTGAGGGCCGGAAGATGGGCCGTGGCCACAACTTCAAGCCGCATCTGCTTTTTCCCTGGGTCGACGAGATCGTGCGTGCGCCCGAGATCCTCGACGCCGTCGCGGACCTGATCGGGCCGGATATCCGTCTCTTCCATCTCAGCGTCTGGCCGAAGGATCCTGGCTCCAGCGCCTATGTGAGCTGGCATCAGGATTCGACCTATTTCGCGCTGGAACCGGCCTGCCATGTGACGGCCTGGGTGGCGCTCACCGATGCGTCGGTCGAGGCAGGATGCATGGAAGTCGTGCCGGGATCGCACAAGCTCGGCCAGCTGCGCCATGGCGAGATGCAGGACACCAACAATCTCCTGTCACGCGGGCAGGAACTCGCGGGCGGTTTCGACCGCAGCCACACGGTCCACATGCCCGTGAAGGCCGGCCAGTTCTCCCTGCATCACACCTATCTGGTCCATAACTCGCCGCCCAACCGGTCGAACGACCGCCGCATCGGCCTCGGCATCAGCTACATCCCGACCTGGGCGCGCTGCACCAGTCCGACGCGCGTCACGGCCATGCTGGTGCGTGGCGAGGACAAGTTCGGTCATTTCGACGACGAGCGTCGTCCTCAAGTCCCGGCCGGGCCAGAGGAGCGCGCCTTCCACGCCCAGGCGGTCGCGACCTTCCGCCGAATGAACGCCGAGCAAGCCGGCGACAAGGTCGCGACTGTGAAGCGCTGAGAGTGCCGCAGATCGCTGCCGGTCAGGCTTCGTAGACCGCCCGTTCGAAGGCGTGGAAGAGCGGCAGAGACTTGACGTCGGCGAAGGGCAGGATCTGCGTCGCATAGACGCCGCCCACGCCCTTCTTCTGGTCGATCCAGTAGTAGGTGTTGGCGAGGCCGGCCCAGGCGAGGCTGCCGGCGGATCGGCCGGTTGGTGCCTCTTCGTTGTTGATCATGAAACTCAAGCCCCATTGCTTGTCCATGCCGGGGAAGAACTCCGCGTCATTGGAAAGCGGCGGGATGGCTGTCTTGAGCAGGTTGACCTTCGTGTCGCCCATGGCGTTCGTGGACATTTGCGCCACGGTTTCGGGCTTGAGCACCGGCTCGCCGCGATCCGATTTACCCTCGTTCAACATCATGCGCACGAATTTGAGGTAGTCGCCGGCAGTGCCGTAGAGGCCGCCGCCACCCATCTCGAACTCCGGCTCCTGCGGAATCTCGAGCGCCAGGTCCGGCGCCAGAGCGCCGTCAGGGCCGCGATGATGGATGCGCGCCAGGCGTTCCCGCATGGCGGGCGAGATGAAGAACGCCGTGCTGTCCATGCCGAGCGGGCCCAGTACATTGTGCTTCAGGTACTGGCCCAGCTTCTGGCCGGTGACCGCTTCGACCAGTTTGCCGGCCCAGTCGATGTTGATGCCGTAGTCCCAGCGTTCGCCGGGATCGAACAGGAGTGGTGTCGTGAGGGCCTTGTTTTCGCAGCCGGTAATGCCCGGCACGCCCATCACTTGCTGGTACTTGCAGATGTCCGTGCTCCAGATCTCGTAGGAGAAGCCGGCTGTGTGCGTGAGCAGATGGCGCAG
>JAFEFG010000211.1 GCA_018240685.1 Pseudomonadota bacterium
CGATCTCGGCGCCGACGCCGGCCTTGATCGCCTGCTGCACCGTGCCCGGATCGTAGATCGAGCCGACGGCGGCGTTCCCGATGCCGGCATCGAGCAGCGCCTGCAGCACCGGCGTGGTGTCGTTGTAGCCGCCGCCGCCCGGATTGTCGGTGCCGTCGGCGATCACCAGCGGCCCCTTCCCGTCGCTCTTGGCGCGCGCGGCCGCGATGCCGTCGGCGATCGGGCGGTAGTCGGAGGAGTTCTCCTCGCGCCGCTTCCAGATCACGTCGATGAGTTCGGCTGCAATGGCCTTGGCGCGCGCCTCGGCGGCCGGCTCGTAGCTGACCGCGATCGAGGGGCCGGTATAGGGGATGTCGGACCAGGTGAAGCCGGCCTGGATGCTCACCACGTTGATGCCCGGCTCCTTCTCGTAGCCGTCGGCCTGGGCCAGCAGGTCGCGCATCAGGCCGGGCTGCGTCGTGCGGCCGTGGTCGGCCCCCTCGAGCATGGCCGGCTGGCTGAGCAGGCAGCGCGGCTTCTTCTTGCCCTCCAGCACCTCCTGCACCAGCGCCGCCGCCTGCACGGCGCGGTCGTAGCCGTCGATGTGGGGATAGGTGCGGAAGCTCACCAGCGCGCTGGCGTTCCCTGCCATCCGCTCCGTCGCATTGGCATGCAGGTCGAGGGTCGCCACCATCGGCACGTCGGGGCCGATCACGCCACGCAGGGCCTCGAGCAGGGCTCCCTCGGCGTCGTCCTCGGTCTCGGTCACCATGGCGCCGTGCAGCGACAGGCAGACGGCGTCGAGCTTGCCCGCCTTCTTCGCCGCACCGACGATCATGTCGCGGATCGTCTCCCAGGTCTCCCTGGTCAGCGTGCCCGAGGGCGTGGCGTTCGCCGCGGCGGCATAGACCGGCTCCCAGCCGTACTTTGCAGCCGCATCGATGTAGCCGCCGACCTCGTTCCGGCTGCCCTTGAAGAAGGGCACCATCGCCTCGCCTTCGACCAGCCAGCGGCGGCGGTAGTCGTCCAGCGTCGTCTTGAGTCTGCTGAAGGTATTGGTCTCGTGCATGAACTGCGCGATCAGAACACGGTACGCCATTTCTACGAACTCCACTCTCTCTAAATCTTTGCCGTCTTCAGCCATTCCGCCTGGCCTTCCTCGCCATCGACGCCGGTGGTCTCGAGCAGGCGGCAGACCATCATGTAATAGCCGACGGTGAGGGTGAGTTCGACCAGCGCGCCGCGGCTGAGGAAGGCTTCGACCGCTTTCAGGGTCTTGTCGGACGCCCTGACGTTGCGCACGACCTCGTCGGTGAAGCGCAGCACCGCCTTGTCCTGGTCCGAGAAGGCCGGCGCGTCGACGGTCGCATCGCGCAGCGCGGCGATCTTCTCCTCGGGCACGCCGACCTCGCGGGCGATGCGCTCGTGCTGGAACACCTCGTAGGCGGCGCGGCTCAGCCGGCCCACGCGCAGGATCGCCAGCTCGCGCAGCGTGGGATCGAGCTCGCAGCGATAGAGCAGCGCGTTGCCCATGCGCACGAAGCCTTTGAGGCCGGCCTCGGAGTTGGCGAGCATGCGGTAGATGTTCAGGTGCGTGCCGAGCTTGCCCAGGAACTCGGCGTGCTTGCCGGTGGCGTTCTCGACCTCGTAGTACGGAATGCGTGACATAGGCTCTCCTCCTCCAAGATTTCAGGCTGGCAAGATTTCAGGCTGGCAAGAATTCAGGCCGGCAAGAGTTCAGGCCGGCCGGCCCCGGGCGCCGACATCCCAGAACAGGCCGGCCATCAGCCGCAGCCCGTCGCGCGCGACCGATGCCAGCAGGTGCTCGTTCGGCGCATGCTGCGAGCAGGCCGCATAGGAATGCGGGACCCACACCGTCGGCATGCCCAGGATGTCGGTGAAGACCGCGTTGGGCAGCGAGCCGCCGAGATTGGGCAGCATGTTGGGCTTCTGCCCCGAGGTCTGCTCGATCGAGGCGGCGGCCAGCCGCGACCAGGGGTTCTCCGGATCGAGACGCGTGGCTTCCATGATCACGTCGCGCGCCGGCTCGACCTCGATCTGGCCGAAGCCATGGCGGTCGAGATGCCGGCGCAGCGCCGGCACGACGTCGTGCGGATCGGTGCCGACCACGAAGCGCAGCTGGCAGTAGGCGACGGCGCTGGGCGGAATGGCATTGACCGGCCGGTCCGGGTTGCCCGCCTTGAAGGCCAGCACCTCGAACGAGTTCCAGCCGAACACCCGCTCCACCGGCGTCAGGTCCTTCTCGCCCCAGTCCGGATCGATGGCCGGCGCGCCCTCGCCCGCATCGATGTGGGCGTCTGCGAGCGCCGCGCGCACCGAGTTGGTGAGCGTCTTCGGCCGCCATTCCGGCACCCTGATCTGGCCGCGCGCGTCGGTGATGGTGGCCAGCGCATGGGTGAGGATGATCGCCGGATTGGCGATCAGCCCGCCCCAGTTGCCCGAGTGATGGCCGCCCTCGCGCAGCGTGAGCCTGAGGTTGAAGTTCATCACGCCGCGCGTGCCGCCGAACACCGTCGGCCGGTGATGATCGAGGCGCGGCCCGTCCGAGCCGATCAGCACATCGGCCTTGAGCGCTTCCTTGTTGGCCTTGCAGAAGTCGCCGAGGCCGGGCGAGCCCGTCTCCTCGCCGGTCTCGATCAGGATGGTCGAGTTGAAGCCGAGGCTGCCGCGCTCCTCGAGCACGCAGGCGAGGGCCGCGATGTTGATCGTGTGCTGGCCCTTGTTGTCGGCAGTGCCGCGGCCGTACATCCGGTCGCCCTCGATCACGATCTTCCACGGCGACAGGCCCTGCCGCCACTGGTCATCCTGCCCGCGCACCACGTCGCCGTGGCCGTAGGTGAGCACCGTCGGCCTGGCCGGATCCTCGATCCGGCGCGCGATCAGGAACGGGCCGTACTCCTGGCGCGGGTTGGGCAGCACCGTGCACTCGTAGCCGAGCTTGCGCAGCGACTCCGTCATCTCGCCGGCCACGTACTGGCGCAGCGCCGGCAGGGAGTCCTTTTCCTGGCTGGTCGTCGGAATGGCTACGCGCCGCTGCAGGTCCGCGAGGAACTCGCCCCGGTCGAAGTACGTCTCCGCGCGCGCGACTGCGCCTTCGCGTGTGCCCGTCATGCTCACCTGCTCCACTGGCTGTCAGACTCCGGATGACGGTTTCGCACACCGTGAGCGTTCCCGCCACGCTCGCCGCGCCGGTTCCGGCAGCCCGGGGAACGTTGTCCCGGGCGATCGGGCCGCGCGCCAAAGTCCGCAGACCGATCCGCGGCGGTCCTCTCCCTCATCCGGCCGCTCTCCCGCGGCTGACGACACCCGGTGTCCGGGCCAGTATGCGGCAGGGGCTTGTCCAGCTCCGGGAGGAAACCATGACAGGCACGGGACGGGTGGTCTTCAGCAGGATGGAGGAGGTGCGCCACGGCGTGCCGGCAGCGGACGCCGTCGCAGAACTCGCCGGTCATTACGGCGCCGAGCGCGTATTGCTGATGGTGAGCGGCACGCTGCATCGCGATACCGACGAGGTCGACCGGCTGCGCCATGCGCTGGGCGCGCGCTGTGCCGGCACCTTCGACGCGATGCCGGCGCACACGCCGCGCAGCGCCGTCATCGCCGCGGCCGAGCAGGCCCGGGCGGCGAAGGCCGACCTGATCGTGACGCTGGGCGGCGGATCGATCACCGACGGCGCCAAGGCCGTGCAGCTCTGCCTCGCCAACGGCATCCGCAGCGTCGAGGGCCTCGACCTGATCCGCGCGCCGGCGCCCGCGAAGGCGCCGGTCGTGCGCCAGGTCTCCATTCCCACCACGCTCTCGGCCGGCGAGTTCACCGCCATCGCCGGCGTCACCAACGAGGCGACGAAGGTGAAGGAGATGTTCCGCCATCCCGACATCGTGCCGCGCGCGGCGGTGCTCGATCCCGAGGTGACGCGCCATACGCCGATGTGGCTGTGGCTCTCGACCGGCATCCGCGCAGTCGATCACTGCGTGGAAGGCATCTGCTCCAGCGAAGCGAACCCCTACGGCGACGCCCAGGCGCTGCACGGTCTCGCGCTGCTGGCGCGCGGGCTGCCGCGGGTCAAAGCCGACCCG
>JAFEFG010000212.1 GCA_018240685.1 Pseudomonadota bacterium
GCGTTGTTGTCGAGCACGGCGAAGACCTTCTCGCACATCTCGAGATCGGGGGCGCGCAGCGAATACTGGATCTGCGACACCACCGGCGCGATGTTGTCGGCCGCCGCCAGCCCCGCCACCGGGATGAACTCGTTCAGGCTCCACGAGCCCGTATGCGGCAGCATCGATTCCTTGAGGTACTTCGACGAGGTGTACATCAGGCACAGCGCGTCGATGGCACCGGGCGCGCGCGCCGCCGAATGCAGATGCGCCACCGTCGCCGCCGACTGCTGGCTCTGCCAGGTCTCGGGCTCGTTGCATTCGAAGGTGTAGATGCGGCTCCAGTAGGGCGCCGAGTGCGTGTCCCAGAAGCAGCCGTTGGAAAGCGCCTGGAACGAATGCGGATGGAAGGAGATCGCCGCATCGAGGCCGTCATAGTAGCCCTTGGCCGCATGCACGGGCTTGGAGCCGCACATCTTCTCGGCCGGCTCGCCGAAGAAGACCAGCGTGCCGGCGATGCCGTGCTTCTCCATCGCATGCTTGGCGGCGAGGAAGCCCGCCAGCGCGCCGATGCCGAGGCCGGAATGCGGATCGGTGTGGCCGGCGGCGTACTTGCTCACACCCTCGCGCGGCTTGCGATAGGGCACCGCCGCCTGGCTGCGGCCGGGGATGGCGTCGTATTCGGCATAGCCGCCGATGGTCGGGCCGCCTTTGCCGTCCTTCCCGGCGTTCGACCACTTGGCGCAGAAGGCCGTCGGCATCTCGCCCGAGCCTTCCTCGACGGTGAAGCCCTCGGCGCGCAGCCGCTCGACATACCACTTCGCCGACTTGTACTCGCGCCACGACGGCTCGTGATAATTCCAGATCGTCATGTGGTCGGCGGACAGTTGCCCGAGATTGTCCTCCACCCACGCGATCGCGCTCTTCTTGCTGTCCATTTCTTCCTCTTCGCTCTTCCGGATCGCCTTGCGCCTCAAGAATGGGCCGGAGGCCCGCGGTCCAGGATGACTACCCTTCCCTCCTGCGCCGGATGGCGAGGTCCAGCACCAGCAGCAGCGCCGACAGCAGGATCAGGATCGCCGCCACCGCCGCCATGGTCGGATCGAGGTGCTCGTTGATGCCGTCCCAGATGCGCCGGGGCAGCGTGAAGATGGCGCGGCTGGCGATGAACAGAACGATCACCAGCTCGTCCCAGCTCTGGATGAAGGCGAAGATGGCGCCCGACACCACGCCCGGCAGGATGGACGGCAGCAGCACCCGCCACAAGGTCTGCGGCACCGAGGCGCCCAGGCTGCGCGCGGCCTGCTCCAGCCGCGCATCGAACCCGGCCAGCGCCGTGGAGACGGTGATGACCACGTAGGGGATGCCGGTGACGCTGTGCACCAGGATCACGCCGGTATAGGTGTCGAGCAGGCGCAGATCGACCCAGAAGCGGTAGATGCCGATCGCGTAGACGATGGTCGGCACGACGATCGGCACCAGCATGACCGCGCGCACGATCTCGCCGGCGCGGCTCGACAGGCGCCAGCAGCCGATGGCGCAGAGCGTGCCGGCGGTGACCGCGATCGCCGCCGAGACGATGCCGATCACCAGGCTCTGGCCGATGCTGCCCAGCCATTCGGGGCTGGTGAACAGGTTGGCATAGTGCTCGAACGAGATGCCGTGCTGCGGCATCGACAGGAACCGCCGGTCGGTGACCGAGACCGGGAAGATCACCAGGATCGGCAGCACCAGGAAGCAGATCACCGTCCAGCCGAGCGAACGGGTGAGCCGGCCGGGCTGCAGCGTGCGCTCCATCACGTCGTCTCCACCGCTTGGGGCTCCATCACTTGGGGCTCCATCACTTGGGGCCTCATCACTTGGCGCCGAACAGCGTGCGCAGGTCGACGATGCGGCCGAGCACGAACATCAGCAGGAAGATGGCGGCGATCAGCGTCGAGGCGATCATGGTGCCGACGCCCCAGCGCAGCGATTCCTGGATCTGGGTGTCGATGTATTCGGCGACCATGATGGTCTTGCCGCCGCCCAGGATCGCCGGCGTGATGAAGAAGCCGAGCGAGAAGATGAAGACCAGCAGCCCGGAGCCGATCACGCCCGGCAGGCTGAGCGGCAGGAACACGCGCAGGAAGGTCCGCACCGGCCCCGCCCCCAGCCCGCGCGCGGCGGCCAGCACGCGGCCGTCGATGTCGCGCATCGCCGCCCACAGCGGCAGGATGCCGAGCGGCAGCATGTAGTGGACCATGCCGATGGTGACGCCGGTCTCGTTCCACATCAGCGACAGCGGATGGTCGATCAGCCCCAGCGCCTCCAGCGCCTTGTTGAACAGCCCCTCGCGGCGCAGCAGCGTCACCCAGGCGAAGGCGCGCACCAGCACCGACATCCACAGCGGCAGCAGCACGCCCAGCAGCATCAGCCGCTGCGCCGCCGGCCGCGCATGGGTCAGCACGTAGGCCACGAGATAGGCCAGCACCAGGGTGATCGCCGTGGTGAAGACGCAGATGCGCAGCGTCGTCAGCAGCGTGCGCTGGATCGAGGCGCTGGTGAACAGCATGGCGTAGTTGCCGAGACCGAAGGAGGGTTCGGTCACGCTGATCACCAGCACGCGCGCGAGCGGCGCGAAGAACAGCACCGCCACCAGCACGAGCGCCGGTGCGATCATGATCCACGACGTGCGGCGGTCGGCGGTCATCGGCGGCATCTTCCCATTGGACCGCGGGTCTCCGGCCCGCCGTGCGAACGGGCCGCGTGAACGGGCCGGACGCCCGCGGCCCCGAGGGTCACGACGCGATCATGTCGAGGAACTGCTGCCGCACCTTGGCGTAGTTCGCCTGGTACCAGTCGGCGTCGATCTTGGCCTGCACCTTCACGTTCTCCGGCGCGCCGGGATTGATGGCGTTCAGCTCCGGCGGCACCAGCGGCGCGGCGGCGGGATTGGCGGGGCCGTTGCCCATGGCGGCCAGCAGCTTCACCTGGCCTTCCGGCGCCTGCATGGCGGCGATGGCGACCATCGCCTGCTTGCCGGCGGGATTGCCCTTCGGCACCGCCCACAGGCCGGGCTGCAGCAGGCCGCCGTCGAAGGTGAAGGTGATCTTCTTGTTGGTGTCCTTCTGCAGCAGCACGCCGCGGGTGTGCCACAGCCAGCCCATCACCACCTCGCCCTCGCGCAGCATGCTCTGGCTCTCCGCGCCGGTGCCCCAGAACAGCAGGTCCTTCTTGATGCCGGCGATCTTCTTCAGCGCCCGCGGCACGTCGAGCGGATAGAGCTTGTCGGCCGGCACGCCGTCGGCCATCAGCGCCAGCTCCAGCATCGCCTGGCTGTCCTTGCGCATCAGCCGCTTGCCCGGATACTTCTTGAGGTCGAAGAAGTCCGCCAGCGTCGGCTTCTCCTTGATCCTGCTGGTGTCCCAGGCCTGCACGGTCGAGAACATGTAGTTGCAGACGCCGTACTTGTAGGCGAAGCCCGGCGTCACCTTGCTCTTGTCGACGATCGAATAGTCGATCTCCTCCAGCAGCCCCGCAGGTCCCAGCTCGCCGGTGCCGGCGAGGCCGGAATCGACGAGGTCCCAGGTCACGTTCTTGGCCAGCACCATGGTCTTGATCTTGCCGTTCGACGGGCCGGAGCCGTCGATGACCATCTTGCCGCCGGTCGCCTTCTCGTAGGGCACGACGAAGGCCTCGGTCATCGCCTTCACGGCGTCGCCGCCCCAGTTGGCCACCACCACTTCCTTCGGGGCCGCCTGGGCGCCGCCGCCGAAGCCCGCCGCCCCGACGGCGAGCGTTCCGACGCCAAGCGCCGCGCCGCCCTTCAGGACGGTGCGCCGCCTCAGCCCCATGATCTCGGCCCGATCCTCGGCAAATGTCTGCAACCTGGTCATGCGATGTCTCCCTTCAATCCTTCTCCACCCGGATGGACGCATCCGGATCCCAGCCCAGCGTGATCGTCGATCCAATCGCAGGCGGCGCACCGTGGCGCCAGGCCGGCACCGTCACCGCCAGCCGCCCGGCCGCCGTATCCACCAGCAGGTGGAACGAGGTGCCGAGATAGCTGAACTC
>JAFEFG010000213.1 GCA_018240685.1 Pseudomonadota bacterium
CCTGCACGGCATGGGCGAGAGCCTGTACGAGGAAGTCGTCGGACCGGACAAGCTCGACCGGCCGTGCCGCATCTATGCGCCGGTCGGCACGCACGAGACGCTGCTGGCCTATCTGGTGCGCCGGCTGCTGGAGAACGGCGCCAACACCTCCTTCGTCAACCAGATCGCCGATCCCGATTTCCCGGTCGAGGCGCTTCTGGCCGATCCGGTGGCGCGCGCCGCGGCGCTGTCGCCGGTCGGCGTGCCGCATGAGCGCATCGGCCTGCCGCGCGAGCTGTTTGCGCCGGTGCGTGCCAATTCGGCCGGCGTGGACCTCTCCAACGAGCATGCGCTGGCTGCGCTCGCCAAGGCGGTGACGGCCGGCGCGCGCGAGATCTGGTACGCGACGCCGCTGCTGGATGACGGTCCGCGCGAGAGCGCGGCGCGCGAAGTGCGCAACCCCGCACGGCTCGACGACATCGTCGGCACGGTCGTGGAGGCGACGCCCGAGCTGGTCGATGCCGCCTGCGCCCGCGCCGTGCCCTGGCATGCCGCGCCCGACGCGCGCGCCGACTGCCTGGAGCGCGTGGCCGAGCGGCTGGAAGCGCGCATGCCGCATCTGATCGGGCTGATCGTGCGCGAGGCCGGCAAGACTTTCGCCAACGCCGTCGGCGAGGTGCGCGAGGCGGTCGATTTCCTGCGCTACTACGCGGCGCAGGCGCGCGGCTTCGACAGGGCGCTGCATCAGCCGCTGGGAGTCGTCGCCTGCATCAGCCCGTGGAACTTCCCGCTTTCGATCTTCACCGGCCAGGTGGCGGCGGCGCTGGCGGCGGGCAACGCCGTGATCGCCAAGCCGGCCGAGGAGACGCCGCTGATCGCGGCGCAGATGGTGAAGCTGTTCCTGGGCGGCGGCCTGCCGCCCGGCGCGCTGCAATTGCTGCCGGGCGACGGCCGGATCGGCGCGCACCTGGTGGCCAATCCCGCGGTCGCGGGTGTCGTCTTCACCGGGTCGACCGAGGCGGCGCGCTCGATCCAGAGGACTTTATCCGAGCGCCTGGGGCGCGACGGCCGGCCGGTCCCGCTCATTGCCGAGACCGGCGGCCAGAATGCGCTGGTGGCCGACTCGTCGGCGCTGCCCGAACAGCTCGTGAGCGATGCGATCGTCTCGGCCTTCGACTCGGCGGGCCAGCGGTGCTCGGCGCTGCGCGTCCTGTGCCTGCAGGAGGATATCGCGGACCGCGTGCTGCCGATGCTGAAGGGGGCGATGGCGGAGCTGGCGGTCGGCAATCCCGATCGCCTGTTAACCGATGTCGGGCCGGTGATCACGGCCGAGGCGCGGCAGCGGCTGCTGGACCACATCGAGCGTCTGCGCGCGCGGGGCCATGCGGTCCATCAGGCGGCGCTGCCGGCGGACGGGACCGGCAACGGCCTGTTCGTGCCGCCGACCCTGATCGAGATCGCCTCGGTTGCCGATCTCCCGGGCGAGGTGTTCGGCCCCGTGCTGCATGTGCTGCGCTATCCGCGGCGTCGGCTGGAATCGGTGATCGCCGAGGTCAACCGCACCGGCTACGGCCTCACCTTCGGCGTGCACAGCCGCATCGACGAGACGGTGGCCCGTGCCACCGAGGCGAGCGCGGCCGGCAACCAGTACGTCAACCGCAACCTGATCGGCGCCGTGGTCGGCGTGCAGCCGTTCGGCGGGCACGGCCTGTCGGGAACCGGCCCCAAGGCTGGCGGGCCGCTCTATCTCCTGCGGCTGCTGTCGAAGCGGCCGCTGCATGCGGTGGAGACCACCGAGCAGGAGCTCAAGGGGCCGGTGGGCGAGCGCAACACCTACCGGCTGCGCCCGAAGGGAACCATCCTGTGCGTCGCGCACGATCCGGCGGCGCTGCAGTCCCAGCTCAACGCCGTGCGCAGCACCGGTAACCGCGCCACCATGGACATCGACGATCCGCTGATCGCGGCGGCGCTGTTCGACGGCAGCGAGGAGGAGCTCAAGGCGCTCAACGCCCGGCTGGCGGCGCGGGAAGGGCCGGTGGTGCCGGTCCATTGCCCGCCCTATCCGCTCGAATTCCTGTTCGACGAGGTCTCGCTCAGCATCAACACGGCTGCGGCCGGCGGCAATGCCAGCCTCATGGCCATCGGCTGAGGGACGCGCAGCCGCTCTTTTGGGGGAGGCCGGTCCCTTGTCCCTAGTAGGGGCCGAAGCGGCCGGGCTTGGTGAACTCCTGGATGCAGAGCATCTCGTCCGCCGTCACCTCGGGCAGCTTCTTGCGCTCGACCTCGCACTGCTCGTAGGTAAAGGGACCGCCGAAGATCTGCGGGCCCATGGCGGCGATGAAGCGGGGCTTCTCCAGGTACCAGCCCGGCTTCGTGTAGGCCACTTCCTTCGAGGAGGCTGAACAGGCCGCGGCCAGGACGAAAAACCCCAATCCTCCAAGGATTTTCGCCAGCCGGCCGATCGATCGCTTCGACATCTCAACTCCGAAATCGCAGGCTCTTCGTAACACATTACGGAGGCATTTGCGTTGCAACAATCGGTTTTGCCCGGCCCTCCAAGGCAGGCTAATAAGAACCAAGACCAAGCGTTTTCAGGGGGGAGCCGTTCTTCGGGGCGGCGTACGAATTTGACCGATTTTCCCGAGAGACAGGGACTGTACGACCCGCGCAACGAGCATGATTCGTGCGGCGTCGGCTTCGTGGCCGACATCCAGGGCCGGAAATCCCACGAGATCGTCCGTCAGGGGCTGCAGATTCTGGTCAATCTCGACCATCGCGGCGCCGTGGGCGCGGATCCCCTGGTGGGCGACGGTGCGGGTTGCATGATCCAGATTCCGGACGCGCTCCTGCGCGACTGGGCCAGCCGCAGCGGCGTCGACCTGCCGGCGCCCGGCCATTACGCCGTGGCGATGTGCTTCCTGCCGCAGAACGAGGCGGCGCGGAAATTCGCGGTCAAGCGGTTGGAGCATTTTATCAAGGTCGAGGGCCAGAAGCTCGTCGGCTGGCGCGACGTGCCGATCGACACGACCGGGCTGGGCGCCGCCGTCATCGAGAAGATGCCGGTGATCAAGATGGCGATCGTCGGCCGCGGGCCGAAGGTCGCCGACCAGGATGCCTTCGAGCGCAAGATCCTCACCATCCGCAAGCAGACCCAGAACCCGCTGGCGGAGCTGGAGAAGAAGCACAAGCTGCCCGGGCTCGCGCAGCTCTACATGCCGTCCTTCTCCTCGCGCACGGTGGTCTACAAGGGTCTGCTGCTGGCGCACCAGGTCGAGAGCTTCTATGCCGACTTGCGCAATCCGCTGACCGAATCGGCGCTCTGCCTCGTGCACCAGCGCTTCTCGACCAACACCTTCCCGTCGTGGAAGCTCGCGCATCCGTACCGCTTCATCGCCCACAACGGCGAGATCAACACCGTGCGCGGCAACGTCAACTGGATGTATGCGCGCCGTCGGACGATGGAATCCGACCTGATCGGCGCCGACCTCGACAAGATGTGGCCGATCATCCCGCACGGCCAGTCGGACACGGCCTGCGTCGACAACGCACTCGAACTGCTGGTCGCGGGCGGCTATTCGCTCAGCCACGCGATGATGATGCTGATCCCGGAGGCCTGGGCCGGCAATCCGCTGATGGATGCCAAGCGCAAGGCCTTCTACGAGTATCACGCCGCGCTGATGGAGCCGTGGGATGGCCCGGCCTCGATCGCCTTCACCGACGGCCGCCAGATCGGCGCCACGCTCGACCGCAACGGCCTGCGCCCGGCGCGCTTCCTGGTCACCGACGACGACAAGGTCGTGATGGCCTCGGAATCCGGCGTGCTGCCGATTCCCGAGTCGAAGATCGTGCGCAAGTGGCGCCTGCA
>JAFEFG010000214.1 GCA_018240685.1 Pseudomonadota bacterium
CGCCTCGCCCGTGGTCTCGAACAGCGCGACGCCGGCGCGGGCCATGTTGGCGTAGTCGTCGAGCGTGCCGCGGTGCAGGTTCTTGCCGGCGCGGTGGGAGTGGAACAGTCGGCCGTTGCCGTCACGCATCGTGTCCATGACGAAGCGCCAGGCGCGCACCGCCGCTGCAAGCCAGTCGTCGCGCCGGAATACGGCGGCGGCATTGGCGAGGGCGGCGATCATCAGGCCGTTCCAGTCGGCCAGCACCTTGTCGTCCCAGCCCGGCCACACGCGCTTGTCGCGCACCGCCTTCAGCTTCGCCCGCAGGCCGGCGAGGCGCCGCTCCTCGGCGTCGCCCAGCAGGGCCGGCGATTCGTTCCGGTGCAGAATGGCGTGATGCTCCCAGTTGCCCTGAGGCGTGACGTCGTAGACGGCGCGGAAGAACGCGCCGTCCGCGGCGCCCAGGATGGCGTCGATCTCCGCGGCATCCCAGACATAGAACTTGCCCTCGACGCCTTCGGAATCGGCGTCGTAGGTGGCGGCGAACCCGCCGCCATCCGCCACCATCTCGCGCAGCACCCAGTCGCAGGTCTCGGCGATGCGCGCGGCATAGAGCGGGCTCTTCGTCTCCTGCCAGACCAGCGTCAGCAGGTCGACGAGCTGCGCATTGTCGTAGAGCATCTTCTCGAAATGCGGGATCAGCCAGTGCTCGTCGGTGGCGTAGCGGGCGAAGCCGCCGCCGAGATGATCGTAGATGCCGCCCTGGCACATGCGGTCGAGCGTGACCGTGACCGCGTCGAACAGCTTCGAGTCCGCGCGGCCGCGCAGCCAGCCGCGCCAGATGTTCTCGAACACGTAGGGCGAGGGGAATTTCGGCGCCTGGCCGAAGCCGCCCCACACGAGATCGCATTCCTGCGCAAGACGCGCGGCGATCCGGTCGAGCAGCGCCGCCGGGATCAGGGGGCCGTCGCCGGCGCGAACGACCGCCTTGTTGGCCGCCTTCTCGCGCAGCGCCTTGAGCAGGCCGGCGCGATTGGTCTCGATGTCCTGCGGCTTCTCGCGCCAGGCCTGCGCCACGCCGCGCAGCACGTCGACGAAGCTCGGCCGGCCGTAGCGGGCCGGATAGGGGAAGTAGGTGCCGCCCCAGAACGGCTCGCCCGCCGGCGTGCAGAACATCGTCAGCGGCCAGCCGCCGTGCTCGCCCAGCAGATGCAGCGCCTGCATGTAGATGGCGTCGATGTCCGGCCGCTCCTCGCGGTCGACCTTGATGTTGACGAACAGCTCGTTCATCACCGCCGCCACCTCGGGCGATTCGAAGCTCTCGTGCGCCATCACATGGCACCAGTGGCAGGCGGCATAGCCGACCGAGAGCAGGATCGGACGGTTGGTGCGCTGCGCCTCGGCCAGGGCCTCCTCGCCCCACGGCCACCAGTGGACCGGATTGTGGGCGTGCTGCAGGAGGTAGGGGCTGGTCTGGTCGCCGAGGCGATTCCGTTCCGCGCCGTTCCGAGCGGCGCTCATGCCGGACCTTCCCCGAGGTTGCCTTCGCTGTTGATGAGCAGGACGCGGGCACTCTTGTCGAGGCCGACGGCGCGCCGCGCCTCGTCGCTGCTGCACAGGCGCAGCAGGCCCGCCATGCCGGCGCAGCCGGAGGGACCGGACGCGATCGCCGGATCCTGGCCCAGGGGATGGGCGTACTGGCGCCGCGCCGGCATCACCTCGTCCTCCTCGATGGTCATGAACCAGTCGGCGCCGAGGGCGATCACCGGCCAGGTGAGGGGCGAGATCTCGCGGCAGGCGAGGCCGCCCATCGCCGTCTCGGCATCGCCGCTGGCGAGCGTCGGCTTGCCGGCGAGGTTGCTCTGGAACCAGCAGTCGGCGCTCTTCGGTTCAACGACGATGAAGACCGGACGTTGCGGCAGCACCGCCCACAGATATCCGATCAGCGCCGCGGCCAGTCCGCCGACGCCGGCCTGGACCAGCAGGTGGGTCGGCGCCTGCGGCCATTGATGGACGATCTCGTCGGCCATCACCGTGTAGCCGCGCATGACGTCGCGCGGCACGGTCTCGTAGCCTTCCCAGGACGTGTCGGAGATGATCGTCCAGCCCTTCTGTTCGGCCTGGCGGCGGCATTCGGCGACGGCGGTGTCGTAGTCGCCGTCGATGCGGATCACCTCGGCGCCGCGGGCGCGGATGGCCGCCTCCTTCTCCGCGCTCGTGAACTTGGGCAGAAAGATCACGCAGCGTGCGCCAACCAATTGCGCGCCCATCGCCACCGACCGCCCGTGATTGCCGGAGCTCGCCGTCGTGAAGACGATGTCCGCCGGCCGCAGATCCTTGTGCGTGGCCACGAATTCATGCACCGCGAAGACTCCGCCCAGCGCCTTGAAAGCGCCGAAGCCGAAACGCTGGCTCTCGTCCTTGACGCGCAGCTCGCCCAGGCCCAGCTGCTGGGCGAGAGCCGGCAGGGGCAGGAGCGGGGTCGGGCTCTTGTCGGGCACGGCAAGCCTGCCGATATCGGGCAGGGCGGCGGGATCGATCGCGGCCCGCTGTTCGGGGCCATAGGAACGGTTGCGGTCGGCGCGGGGATTGTGGGCAAGCCAGGTCGTGGTCATGCCTGCTCATAGCATGGTCGCGGGCGTGGATATCCCCTAAGCTGAAGCGAAACGGAGAGCGATCATGAAAGTGAACGTCGAAGTGACCTGCACGCCCGAGGAGGCCCGCGCCTTCTTCGGTCTGCCCGACCTCGGCCCGATGCAGCAGCGTGTCATGGGCGAGATCGAAGAGCGCCTGCGCTCCAGCCTCAACGCCATGAACCCGGAAACGATCTTCAAGACCTGGCTGCCCGCCTCGATGCAGGGGGTCGAACACATCCAGCAGCTCCAGCAAGCCTTCTGGTCGCAGCTCGCCAACATCGCCACCGGCAAGAAGGAATGAGCCGGGCATGAGCGGACGCGAAAAGCCCACCGATCCCAGGCCCTACTACGAAGCCCACGTCTTCTGCTGCACCAACCGGCGGCCCGCCGGCCATCCGCGCGGCTGCTGCGCGGAGAAGGCGTCGGAGCAGCTGCGCGACTACATGAAGCGCCGCGCCAAGGAACTGGGCCTCGCCAAGGTGCGCATCAACAGCGCCGGCTGCCTCGACCGCTGCGAGCTGGGGCCGACCATGGTGATCTATCCCGAAGGCATCTGGTACACGGTCGCCAGCAAGGACGACATCGAGGAGGTGCTGAAGACCCACCTCGTCGAGGGCGGCCGCGTCGAGCGCCTGATGCTGCAACCGACCGAGAGGCTGCCGAAGGATCGCGCGAAGGGGTGAACGCCCGCATAGGGCGCGGCCCGGCTTACCCGGTCAGCCCGACTTACCCGGTCAGAAGGCGTGGCCGATGATCGTCTTGGCGACGACGCCGTCGCTGCTGCCGGTGAGGCCGAAGCCGGCGCCGAGATCGATGTCGAAGCCGGCCCACTTGAAGTCGACGACGCCGAACAGGTTGTGCTGCCGATCGTTCGGCGTCGGGAAGTCACCAAGCGGACCGAGGTCGGTGTAGTATTCGACGCCAATCCAGGTGTCGTCGGCGATCTCGTGGGCGAGGCGCGCCGCCGGCGCGAAGCTCGAGGTCGGCTGCGGGCCGATCTCGACGTCGTAGATCGGATTGACGATGAATTCCCAGCCGCGGTCGCGCACGCCGAGGATGGGCCGCACCTCAAGGCCGACGGGGTTCGGCGAGAAGCTTGGCGTGACGTAGCTCCATTCGAAGTTCAACCCGTAGAAGAACGTCCGCTGTTCGGCATGGGGCGAGACGAACAGGTGCCGGAGCTTGATGCCG
>JAFEFG010000215.1 GCA_018240685.1 Pseudomonadota bacterium
CATCGCCGAGGACGTCGAGGGCGAGGCTCTCGCGACCCTGGTCGTGAACAAGCTGCGCGGCGGCCTCAAGATCGCTGCCGTCAAGGCGCCGGGCTTCGGTGATCGCCGCAAGGCGATGCTGGAGGACATGGCGATCCTGACCGGCGGTCAGCTGATCTCCGAGGACCTCGGCATCAAGCTCGAGAACGTGACGCTCGACATGCTCGGCAAGGCCAAGAAGGTCATCGTCGAGAAGGAGAACACCACGATCGTCGACGGCGCCGGCAAGAAGGCGGACCTCGAGGGCCGCATCAGCCAGATCCGTGCGCAGATCGAGGAGACCACCTCGGACTACGACCGTGAGAAGCTCCAGGAGCGCCTGGCCAAGCTCGCGGGCGGTGTTGCGATCATCAAGGTCGGCGGCGCCACCGAGGTCGAGGTGAAGGAGAAGAAGGATCGCGTTGATGACGCGATGCACGCCACCAAGGCGGCCGTGGAAGAGGGCATCGTCGCCGGCGGCGGCTCGGCCCTGCTCTACGCCACCCGTGCGCTGGACAAGATCCGCACCTCCAACGACGACCAGAAGGTCGGTGTCGAGATCGTGCGTCGCGCGCTGCAGGCGCCGGTCCGTCAGATCGCCGAGAACGCCGGCTTCGACGGCGCGGTGGTCGCGGGCAAGATGCTCGACCAGAAGGACACCAGCTTCGGCTTCGACGCCCAGAAGGGCGACTATGTCGACATGGTGAAGGCGGGCATCATCGACCCGGTCAAGGTCGTGCGCACCGCGCTGCAGGATGCCGCTTCGGTGGCCGGCCTGCTCGTCACGACCGAGGCGATGGTCGCCGAGAAGCCGGAGAAGAAGGCGCCGATGATGCCGCCGGGCGGCGACGGCGGCATGGGCGGCATGGACTTCTAAGTCCGTCCGTCTTCAAGAATACGGAAAGGCCGGGAGCGATCCCGGCCTTTTCTTTTTGCTGGGAGCGCACTGCGGCGGCGGCGCATCATGCCGGCGAGGGAAGCGGCCCTGGCGTGCCGCGTTCCCGGCAAGGAGTCTTCGCGTGAGCCCCCATCCCCTCTCGATCAAGGGCGTCGTGATCCATGACCGCTGCGTGCTGCTGCTGCGCAACGGCCGCGGCGAATGGGACCTGCCGGGCGGGCGGCCCGATCCCGGCGAGGATTTCCCGGCCGCGCTGAAGCGCGAGGTGCGCGAGGAGACGGGCCTCGACGTCGATGTCGGCGGGCGCGTGGACGAGCATCTCTTCGAGGTGCTGCCGGGCGCGTTCGTGCGCATCGTCGCCTACGCCTGCCGGCTGAACGGCACGCCGACAACGACGCTCAGCCCCGAGCATCTCGAACTGCGTTGGGTGCCGGTCGCCGAGCTCGCCGGGACGATCGCGGGTTATCCGCTGCCGGCGGGTTATCTCGGCGCGATACGCCAGGCGATCTCCCAGCCGCGGGCGCCCAGCGACCGCACGGTCTGAACCGCGAGGAAGCGATCGCACGCCGCTGCCGCGCCGAGCCACAGCTCGTTCCAGGCATCGAACGCCTTGAGCGGATCGGGCAGGGCGAGTTCGCGCACGGCCTTCCAGCCATGTGCCTTCACCGTGACGGCGTCGGCGCCCTCGACGGTCTCGACGTCCTCGCCCTCGGCGGCCAGCACGTTGGCGAGCCAGCGCGCGAAGGCCCGTGCGCTTTGCGGGTCGCCGCGCTCGAGGTCGGTCGGCAGATCCATGTCGCGCGCCGTCTCCTCGTGGAACTGCAGGCCGACCAGGCGGGCGACGCGTCCGAGTTCGCTCTGCGCGTCGCCGGGCCCCAGAAGCTCCTGCAGCGTCCGCAGCATCGTGCGCAGATACTCGACGGCATAGGCACGGAACGTCTTGAGGCGGCGCTCCTCCGGCCAGTTTGCGGTCTCGAGCCGCGGCTGCGTCGCCCAGTCGATGCGCGGCATCTCCTCCTTGCCGTAGGCGAAGCGCACGCGCTCGTCCTCCTTCAAAGGACGGTCGTATTCGCAGTAGTAGCCTTCGAGGCCGGGCCAGCCGTCGACCGTCATGCCCGTGCAGACGAAGCCGAGATTGGGCTTGCCGAGCGACTGCCCGTTGTGGCCGTGCCAGCCGTGCAGCATCGCTGCCGACACGGCGTGCGGCACGGCGGCGATCGCGGTGCCCTTCCAGATCCAGCGCGGCGGCGGATAGCGCACCCAGGCCTTGCGATCGCTCTCGCGCAGGAAGCCGGTCTTTACGCCGCCCAGTGCGTTGGAATGGTAGTGATAGAGTGCGCAGGCTGCCGCCGGCGTCTCGTCCGCCAGGCCGAGCTTCTGCAGGCCGGGCAGGAACTTCTCCAGATGCTGCCGGCGGAAGTGCCGGAACACATAGTCGCGCGCCGTCTCCTCGCCGCGCCGGGTCACGAGGCCCAGCACCAGCGCAGTCATCAGCGCGTTGTAGAGGGTCCCGACGGCGCGATAGGCCGCGAGCTCAGCCGGCGTAGCCATCGACCAGGATCGCCTTTGACTTTCCAGCCTTCAGCCGCATGTCGAGCAGCGGCTTGTAGTGGTCCGAATGGTAGAATTCCTCGGCCTTCTCGAAGCTCGGGAACTCGATCATCACGACCCGCGGCGGCGTCCAGCCACCTTCCAGCGTCTTGGTCTTTCCGCCGCGCACGATGAACTTGCCGCCGAACTTGGCGATCGCGCCCGGCGTATGCTTGCGATACTCGGTCATCAGCGCCTCGTCGGTCGTGTCGACCTCGACGATCAGATAGGCGGCCATGAGTTCTTTTCCTCCTCGTTACCCCGTCTCCATGGGCAGGCTTTCGTCGTTCGACCATTCCTGCATGGAGTTATCGTAGACGGACACGTTCTTGTGGCCGAGAATTGCCGTCAGCACAAATGCATCGAGCGTGGCGGCAATGCCGCCACCGCAGTAGACGAGCAGGCGCCTGTCCGGTGCTGCGCCGATGCCGTCGAAGGCCGCGCGCAGGTCGGCAATGGGCTTCATCGTCTTGTCGGAGCCGAACAGGCTCGCGGCGGGCACGCAGGACGAGCCGGCGATGCGGCCGGGCCTGCCGTAGGTGACGCCGCCCGTTCCCGTGTGCTGTTCCCGGCTCAGCGCGTTGATCGTGAGCGTACCGGGCTTGCCGATCGCGGCCTTCACGTCTTCCTTGCCGACGAAGATCTCCGGCCGTGCGCGCAGGGTCAGCGTCGCGGGCGGATAGGCCGACGGCGTGGTGGAGAGCGGGCGGTTCTCGGCCTTCCACTTGTCGAGGCCGCCGTCGAGGACCACTGCATCGTCGAAGCCCACCGCGCGCAGCATCCACCAGATGCGGGTCGCCCATACCGGTGAGGCGTGGCTGTAGAGCACCACGAACGTGCCGTGCCCGATGCCCTTGGCGGCAAAGCGCCGGGCAAGGTCGTCGAGCGGTGGCAGCGTGAAGCGAAGCTTCGAGTTCCTGTCGGAGAGTTCCGCGGCGAGATCGAGATAGGCGGCGCCGGGGATATGGCCCTGATCGTAGTTGGCGCGTCCGCTTTCGGCGACGTAGCGCCCGTCGGGTCCGGGCTTCAGGTAGGTGGTGCAGTCGAAGATCCGAA
>JAFEFG010000216.1 GCA_018240685.1 Pseudomonadota bacterium
GGGTCGAGCTGCATCGCCTCGAAGGGTGTCAGCGGTTCGTCGTGCAGCACGTAGAGGTTGCCCAGGATGCGCCCGGTCTTCGGGTCGCGGCGCCGTCGCACCAGGCTCAGCCAGCGCGTCAGCCGCAGCAACGTCAAGGCGCGCGCCACGGTCTCGTGCGAGGCTTGTGCCGCGCATGGCATTGAGGCAAGAAAGGGCCGGAGCTGGTCGTAGGTCGGGAAAGCCGTCACGCCGTCGCTCTGGAGCTGCAGGCGGAACACCTGCCAGGCGTTGCGCTCCAGCGGCGTCAGGCGACGGTCGAGGAACAGCGCGCGCGGCACGCTCTCGTGCCGGTTGCCGCTGTACAGGAAACCGTCGCTGACCGGCGCGGCCTGCGCCGCAGGGGCAGTGCCGCGCGGGGCTGGCGGTGCCGATGGTGTCGGGGGGACCAGTTCGCGCAGCGCGTCGTCGAACAGTGCCGACAGCGCCACGGGGCCATCGCGCCGGGGTGAGCCGCCGGTCGCCATGGTCTACACCAGCCCCTGATCGATCCAGTTGCGTATCGCCGACCAGATCACCGACATCGGCAGGTTCAAGGTCTCGGCCAGGTCCATGGTCAGCGCCAGCATCGCCACCTCGTCGTCCAGCGCGACGCCGCGCTCCGTGACGCCGGCCTTCCATTGCTTCCACAACGCCGTGTCCTGCGCCTCGTCCAGCACTGGATGCCGCCCCTTGCGCTTGGGCAGGCCGAGTATGTCGCGGCGCAGGGCCACCTCCTGGTGCGTCAGGCCGTAGAAGCGGCTGACCATCTCGGTGCTAGCGCCCAGGCGCAGCATGCGGTCAACCGTGGCGATCTCGCGCTCCACGTCGTGCACCTGGCTCAGCAATCGCTTGAGCACCTCGCGATTGACCGACACCGAGCACCACGAGACCGTGGCATTGACCAGCATGCTCACGAGTTCGGGATGCTTCAGCGCATCGAGTTCTTCCTCGCCGAAGCCCATCGCCTTGCAGCGTCGCAGTTGCCCGTTGCGCAGGTCGTGCAGCGCCTGCGCGATCACGGCCTGGTTGAGCGGGTGCGGTGCGGACATGGCTGGTCTCCGCTCAGGCGCCAGGGGCATTGGCGCCCGCGCCGGCTTCCAGATCCAGAAGCCGACGCGCCAGGCGCAGCAGCCGGAACAGTTTGACCAGCCCAGCATCGCTCAGGCGCGGATAGGCACCGCCGCCATACAGCAAGGGCGCCAAGTCATCGGCCAGCCGGGCGTGATCGAGCCCGGCCACGGCACGGGCGGCGCACAGCGCTTGCAACAGCGTGAGCACCGCCCGCGCGAACGGCGGCATCGCGCGCGCAGCCGGCGGGGCCACGCAGGCGAAGCCGACGCCGCCGTCGCTGGGCTCGACCTTCTCGGCCACGCCGGCTTCCTCCGCGATCTCGCGCGCGAACTGCGCGATGTGCACGCGCAGCCGATCCGGCACGTCCAGGCCGGGTTCGATATACCAGACGTCCGAGATGGGGTAGAGCCCACCGGCCTGCACAGGGATCGCGCGCAGCGCGTCAGCCTCGAAGTCGGGCAGCTTGTCTCCCATCTGGTCGGCGACCATGCGCTGGATGGATTGCAAGCGCTCGGTGGTCGGCGCTGGCGACACGATGTGGCCCTGCAGGCGTTCATCGCGCCGGTCGTCGCCACTCTGTTCGCCCTCGGCGCCAACCATCGATGCAGCAGCGCTTGCGCCCGTCGTAGCGGGCGAACGGGACTCCGACGACTGCATTGATGGGGTAACCAGCGACGATGGCGGCGGCGACGGCCGCGGCGGCTCGGGCGCAGCGGCCGATGCCGCCGATGGTGCTGGCCTTGCCGCTGGTGGGGCCGGATCGCCGGTCAGCGCACGCTGCCGGCTCTCCGTGTCGTCGATCTCCAAAGTCAGCGTGTCGTAGTCCGCTTCCAGCAGCTCGGCCATCTGGCCTACCAGCTCGTCCTGCACCCGCTGCGGCGAGAAGTTGTCGGGCTGCGCATCGAACTGCGCAAGCACGTCCTGGAACAGCGTGGCGAAGTCCACCGACAGGCTGCGGCCCGGCGCACGCCGCTCCCAAGTGCGCTCGCAGGCCTTGCGCAGCACCGCGAGCCGTTCGACCTGGTGCCGGCCCAGCCCACCGTACAGCAGGTTCGGGATCGCCGGCAGCAGGTAGTGCACCGCGTCCTGCATGCGGCTGATGTGCGACTGCGGCAGCGGGAAGCCATCGGCCGTGAGCCGACGTGCCAGCTCGCTCTGCGACAGCGGTTGGCCGCTGTCCCGCCCCATCTCCTGTTCGTAGAACTCGCGCGCCTTCTCCACGCCCAGGGCTCTCTCAATGAAGCTCAATCCTCCGCGCAGCTCGTTCTCGGCCAGGTGCCCGGTCAGCATCACCACCTCGCCGCGCTGCGGCCAGGGGCGGAACAGGCAGGGGATGCGGAGAAAGCGTTCGTTCTTCGTCTCGCTCCACAGCTCGCGCAGGATCGCCAGGCGTGTGTTGCCGCCGTTGCGGATGATGTAGTGCGGCTCGCCGGGCCGGCGCGTGATGGCGGGCGGCGCGTCCAGCCCGCGCTCGCGAATCGACGCCTTGATGTCCTCGTAGGCCGGGTTGCGCGTCACGCGCGGGTCGTGGTCATAGGGGCGCAACTGGTCCAGCGTGACGACCATCGGCGTGTCGGCGATGGGGTCGGTCAAGGCTGCGGCCGAAGGGCTGCTGCGCTCGAAGCCCGAGGCCAGCAGCTTCGCGGCCATGTCATCTGGCGTCATGTCAGCCATGGCTGCGCTCCTGCGGCGATGCCGCGGCTGCCTGCGCCTGGCGGTCGGCGCGGCGAAGCTGCGCACGGGCATTGCGCTCGGCGCGGTGGTCGCTCGCCGTCGAGCTGGTGTAGATCGGCGCGCAGCCCTGCTTCGTGAACAGCAGGTGCCCGCCACGGGTGCGCACCACCTTCCAGCCCTCGCCCAGGGCGAACTCGATCAGCGCTCGCAGCCGCTTGTGGCCGCGCGCCAGTTCATGCGCGCTGGCCATGGCCGGCCCCTCCCGCGTTCTCTCGGCCGGTGACGAGCGCGAAGCGCTCCTGCCACGCCGGGAAAAGCTCGCCGGCCAGCGCGCGCATGGTGTCCAGTGCCGCGGGTGCGGCGCGGCCCGCCGGTTGGCGGTACTCCACGCGGTGCACCGGCAAGCCTCGCGTCGCTGCGCGCGGATACGCCTCGATCGCCGACACGTCGGTGTCCAGCACGCGCACGCCAGGCTGCCCCTGGAACACCTGTCGCAGCGCTTGCTGGATCAGCCGCGCGTTCGACGACACCGGATGCACGCGGTTGATGAGCAGGTGCAGCGGCGGCGGCTCGATGCCCAGGTGCCGGTACGGCGCGATGTCCTCGATGAGCTGCAAGGTGCCGCGGCGCAGCTCACGGGCCGCGAGGATTTCCGGGGTCACCGGCGACAGTGCCAGGTCCGAGGCCAGTACCGCCATCTCCAGCAGCACGCTGCGCGCGCCCTGGGTGTCGATCAGCAGCAGGTCGTAG
>JAFEFG010000217.1 GCA_018240685.1 Pseudomonadota bacterium
GTCGCCGCCATCGAGGCCGGCTCGCTTACCGCCGAAGCCTATGTGCGCCAGTGCCTCGACCGCATCGCCGAACGCGAGCCGGTGGTGAAGGCCTGGGCATATCTCGATCCCGACCTGGCGCTGGCCCAGGCGAAGGCGGCCGATGCGGCGACGGGCGGCCTGCTGCGCGGCATCCCGCTCGGCGTGAAGGACATCATCGACACGCACGACATGCCGACCGGCCACAACTCGCCGATCTTCGCCGGCACGCAGAGCTTCGGCGATGCCGCCTGCATCGCGCTCAGCCGCAACGCCAATGCCGTCATCCTGGGCAAGACGGTGACGACGGAATTCGCCAATCGCCATCCCGGCGCCACGACCAATCCGCACAACGCGTCGCACACGCCGGGCGGCTCGTCGTCGGGCTCGGCGGCCGCCGTCGCCGACGGTCATGTGCCGCTCGCCTTCGGCACCCAGACTGGCGGCTCGGTGATCCGTCCCGCCGCCTATTGCGGCGTCATCGGCTACAAGCCGTCGTTCGGCGAGTTCAGCCGCGTCGGCATCAAGATGCAGTGCCATTCGCTCGACACGCTGGGGCTGATGGCGCGCTCGCTCGACGACATCGCGCTGCTGCGCGCCGCCGTGCTGGCGCTGCCGCCGGTGCCGGTCCGGTGCGATGGCGCCACGCCGCGCATCGGCTTCTGCCGCACGCCGATCTGGGACGACGCCGAAGCCGACACCAAGGAGCTGCTGGAGCGCACGGCGAAGGCGCTGGGCGACAAGGGTGCCACGGTGGTCGAGGTTACCTTTGCACCGGCCTTCACCGGCATCCTCCAGGATCACGGCGCCATCATGGGCTTCGAGAGCGCGCGCAACTATGCCGACGAACGGCTGCGCCATCCGGACAAGGTGAGCGGCGAGCTGATGGACGGGCTGAAGCGTGGCCTCGACGTGCCCCTGGAGGGCTACGTCGCCGCGCAGCGCAAGGCGGCGGCCTTCAAGGCCCATGTCGATTCGCTGTTCGACGATGTCGATGTGCTGCTCTGCCCCAGCGCGCCGGGCGAGGCGCCGAAAGGGCTCGGCTTCACGGGCGATCCGCGCTTCAATTCGATCTGGACGCTGGCCGGCACGCCTTGCGTGACCCTGCCGGCCGGCACCGGCGACATGGGCCTGCCGCTCGGCATCCAGCTTGTCGGCTGCCGCTACGAGGACGACAGGCTTCTCTCCACCGCCGCCTGGGTGGCGGCTAAGCTCTGAGGCCATCATGCCCAAGATCGACGGCGACCGACTCCTGGCCGACCTGCGGCGCATCGCCGATTTCGGCCGCTACCAGACCGGCGTGCATCGCCCGCACCTGTCGCCGCAGGATGTCGAGAGCCGGCACTGGCTGGCCGCGCGCATGAAGGAGGCCGGCCTCGATCCAGTGATCGACGGCATCGGCAACGTGATCGGCCGCAGCCCCAAGAGCGGCCCGCGCCTGCTGCTGGGTTCGCACTCGGACACGCAGCCGCGCGGTGGCTGGCTCGACGGCGTGATGGGCGTGATCTACGGCCTCGAGGTGGCGCGCGCGCTGGCCGAGGATCCGGCAACGGCGCATCTCGCCGTCGACGTCGCCTCGTGGGCCGACGAGGAAGGCCATTGGGGCCAGATGATGGGCAGCAAGTCCTATATCGGCCGGCTCACCGAGGAGGACATCGACAAGGCCCGTCATCGTGACGACGGTACGAAGATGCGCGATGCGCTGGCGGCGGCCGGCCTCGACAAGGCGCCGCGCCTGCAGATGGAGGAGGGCCAGTATCGCGGCTATCTCGAAGCCCATATCGAGCAGGGCGGCCTGCTGGAGGCGGGCGGCAAGCGCATCGGCATCGTCACGGCGATCGTCGGCATCTTCCAGTATCGCCTGACCTTCTCCGGCATCCAGAACCATGCCGGCACCACGCCGATGCCGATCCGCAAGGATGCCGGCGTGGCGATGATGCGGCTCTACAACGATGTGATGGAGCGTTTCCCCGCCGTCGCCGGACCGCGCAGCGTGTGGACGGTCGGCAAGATGGCGCTGGAGCCGAACGCGCCGGCGATCGTTCCCGGCCGCGCCGAGATGGTGCTGCAGTTCCGCGACGCCGATATCGCCATCCTGGAGAAGTTCGAGGCGACGTTGCAGGATATCGTGGCCGAGCATGCCGCGCGCGGGCCGTGCACGGTCGAGTGCGTGAACCTGTCGCGCACCCTGCCGCTGGTGATGGACGAGCGCTTCCTCGACGCCATCGAGGAAGCGGCCGCGGTCCATGCGCCTGAGGTGCATGTGCGCATGCCGTCGGGCGCCGGCCACGATGCGCAGATCATCGGTCTCAAGCTGCCGGCGGCGATGATGTTCGTGCCGTCGATCGGCGGCATCTCGCATCACTTCACCGAGAACACCGCCGACGCCGATATCGTGCTGGGCTGCCAGGTCTTCGCCGACGCCGCCGCGAAGATCCTCACGGGGAACTGACGGCCGGCGCGGCCCGGCTCACCGGTAGCCGTAGCGATCGAACACGGCGCGCGCCTCGGGCGAGCGCAGGAAGGCGAGCAGGCGCTGGGCCGCCTCGGCATGAGGGGCGGCCATCGTCAGCGCCACGGGATAGACGATCGGCGGATGGCTGGCGTCCGGGAAGATCCCGACGATACGCGTTCCCGCCACGTCCTTGACGTCGGTGGCGAAGACGAGAGCGGCGGGGGCATCGCCGTGCGCCACCATGACGACGGCGGCTTGCGGGTCGCGCGCGATGGCGATCTTGCCGGAAACGGCATCCCACAGCCCGAGCGCCTCCAGGCTCGCCTTGCCGTAGCGGCCGGCGGGATGATCGGCAGGATTGCACATGGCGAGCGGGCCGGCGCCGACGAGCCGGGCCAGCGCGAAGCCGCGATCGATGACGGGAGGCGTTTGTGCCGTCGGCGCGCCGGGACCGGCCAGGACCAGGACGTTGCCGAGCAGGTCGGCGCGGGTGTGGCGGCGGATCAGGCGCCGCTCCGCCAGATAGTTCATCCAGTCGGGATCGGCCGACAGGAACAGATCCGCCGGCGCGCCGTTCTCGATCTGCTTGGCCAGTGCCGGCGTCGGCCCGTAGGCGACGGTGACTTCCGCGCCTTCCTTGGTCCGATAGGCGGCCACGACCGCATCGAGCGCGGGCTTCAGCGTCGCCGCCGCGAAGACCAGCACGCCGCGCGCATCCGTCGGCACGGTGGCGGGCGCCATGCCGTGATGCTGTGCCCGCGCCGGTCGCGCGGCAGGCACCGCGCCGACCGCGCTCGCCAGGAGGGTCGCCAGGAGCTTGCGCCGGTCCATCGTCGTCATCGTGCCTCGCGTTCGCATACGCTATATCTGAACAAATATAGCGTATGATTTTCCCGAAGGCATCGCCGGTCGCGTCCGGCGGGAAGCGCCGGCCTGCTATCCCGGCCGCCGGCGTCCCTTCACGAGGAGCAGGGCGGCGGACCACAGCAGGGAGATCGTCAGCG
>JAFEFG010000218.1 GCA_018240685.1 Pseudomonadota bacterium
TCGAAGGGCATTCGCTTCCCCATCCCGAGCAGCCCGACTGGGTCCGCCTCAACGTGCAGGAATGGGTCGTGCCGCATCTGCGCGAGGCCTACGGCGATGCGTGGGGCCGCGAGATTGCGGCGATCGAGACGCCGCCGCCGGTCGATCTGCGCGTCAACCGCCTCAAGGCCACGCTCGAGGAGGCGGAGAAGGCGCTGAAGCGCGAAGGAGTCGAGACCGAGCGCATGCGCTTCGCGCCGCACGGCCTGCGCCTCAGGAAGCGCCTGTCGGTGGTGGCGGGGGCGGCGTTCCAGGACGGGCTGGTCGAGATCCAGGACGAGGGCTCGCAGCTCGTCGCGGCGCTGGTCGATGCGCGGCCGGGCATGCAGATCGCCGACTATTGCGCCGGCGCCGGCGGCAAGACGCTGGCGATCGCGGCCGGCATGAACAACAAGGGCCGCGTGGTGGCGATGGACGTGCTGGAGACGCGGCTCGACCGCTCGGCCCAGCGCCTGCGCCGCGCCGGGGCGCACAATGTCGAGCGCCGCGCGCTGGGCGCCGACAACGCCAAGTGGCTGAAGCGCCAGAAGGGCATGTTCGACCGCGTGCTGGTCGATGCGCCCTGCACCGGTACCGGCACCTGGCGCCGCAATCCCGACGGCCGCTGGACGCTGTCGCCGCAGGATCTGGCCGAGCTGGTCCCGAAGCAGGCCGCGATCCTCGACGCGGCGTCGCGGCTGGTGAAGCCGGGCGGCGGCCTGATCTATGCCACCTGCTCGGTGCTGCCGGCCGAGAACGAGCGCCAGATCGAGGCCTTCCTGGCCCGCCACGACGACTTCGCCGTGGTGCCGGTGAGCGATCTCTGGCCCGACGTGATCGGCACAGCGCCGCCGCCCGACCTCGCCCAGGGCCCGTATCTGCGCCTGTCGCCGCTGCGGCACGGCACCGACGGCTTCTTCGCCGCCGCGCTGGTGCGCAAGTCTGCCGAGACCCGATCCCCAGAGCCACAAGCGCCAGAACCTCAATCCCCCGAGGCTCCATCCTCCGAGCCTCAATCTCCAGAGCCGGAGCCTCCGCCCGCATGACCCGCATCCGCCGCGCCACCCGCAGCGATGCCGCGGCGATCGGCCGGGTCCATGTCGAGACCTGGCAGGCGGCCTATGCCGGGCTGCTGCCCGACGCGATGCTGGCGGGGATGTCCGACGTGCGGCAGTCGGCGCTGTGGGCGCAGGCACTGGCCGATCCTGCCGAGGTACGCGGCGTGTTCGTGGCCGACGACGAGGAGGCCGGCGTGGTCGGCTTCGGCAGCTGCGGCCTGGTGCGCGATCCGCCCGAGGGGCTGGACGGCACCGAGACGCGGGTGGGGGAGGTCTATCTCCTCTATGTCGAGCCCGACTTCCAGAACCAGGGGCTGGGGCGGCGGCTGCTGGACGCCATGTTCCGCCAGCTCAGGGCCGACGGCTTCGACACCGCCGTCCTGTGGATGCTGGCCGAGAACCCGACGCGCTTCTTCTACGAGGGGCTGGGCGGCGTGCTGGTGGGGCAGCGCACCGACACCTTCGCCGGCATCGATGTCGACGAGCTGGCCTATGCCTGGCGCGACCTCGACGCTCCGTTGGTCCGCCGCCGCCTGGCGCCCGACGACGAGACCTCGCCCTGACGGGCCGGCTGGACCGGAACCCGGCCTCATCCTGAGGAGCGCCCGAAGGGCGCGTCTCGAAGGATGGGCCTCGGGCGTGGTGCGGGTTGCCCGCCTTTCGAGACGGCGCTGCGCGCCTCCTCAGGGTGAGGGTTTTCCTGTAGACGACACATGGGGCGCACCGGCGGGATCAGTTCTGAACTGTGCCGGGCGATTGGGGATGTTTCGCGCTTTGCGCGAACCATCCCAATCGCTTATATCCGCCCATGGCTGCCTCAAATAAGTCCGATCGCCTTCTGATCGTCGATTTCGGTTCCCAGGTCACCCAGCTGATCGCCCGCCGCGTGCGCGAGGCCGGCGTCTACTGCGAGATCCATCCCTTCCAGGCCGTCGACGCCGCCGACATCAAGAGCTTCGACCCCAAGGGCATCATCCTGTCGGGCGGCCCGGCTTCCGTCATCGAGGGCGAGGCCCCCACCGCCGACCCCGCCGTCTTCGCCGCCAGGGTGCCGGTGCTGGGCATCTGCTACGGCGAGCAGGCGATGGCGCACCAGCTCGGCGGCACGGTCGAGAGCGGCCATCATCGCGAGTTCGGCCGCGCCGAGGTCGAGGTCAAGGCCGACTCCCCCCTGTTCGAGGGCGTGTGGCAGCCGGGCGACCGCAAGCCGGTGTGGATGAGCCACGGCGACCGCGTCACCCGCCTGCCGGCCGGCTTCTCCGTCATCGCCACCAGCGAGAACGCGCCCTTCGCCGCCATCGCCGACGAGACCCGCCATTACTACGGCGTGCAGTTCCATCCCGAGGTGATGCACACGCCCGACGGCGCCAAACTGCTGCGCAACTTCGCGCTGCGCATCGCCGGCTGCGAAGGCGACTGGACCATGGCCGCCTTCCGCGAGCGCGCCATCGCCGCGGTGCGCGCGCAGGTGGGCACCGGCAAGGTGATCTGCGGCCTCTCCGGCGGCGTCGATTCCTCCGTCGTGGCCGTGCTGCTGCACGAGGCGATCGGCGACCAGCTCCAGTGCGTGTTCGTCGATCACGGCCTCCTGCGCCAGGGCGAGGCCGAGCAGGTGGTGACGCTGTTCCGCGACCACTACAACATCCCGCTCGTCCATGCCGACGCCTCGGAGCAGTTCCTCAACGCCCTCGAAGGCGTCACCGACCCGGAGAAGAAGCGCAAGACCATCGGCGCGCTGTTCATCGACGTGTTCGAGAAGGAGGCGAAGAAGATCGGCGGCGCGGCGTTCCTCGCCCAGGGCACGCTCTATCCCGACGTGATCGAATCGGTCTCCTTCACCGGCGGCCCCTCGGTGACGATCAAGAGCCACCACAATGTCGGCGGCCTGCCCGAGCGCATGCACATGAAGCTGGTCGAGCCGCTCAGGGAACTGTTCAAGGACGAGGTGAGGGCGCTCGGCCGCGAGCTGGGCCTGCCGCCCGACCTGGTGAACCGCCACCCGTTCCCGGGCCCCGGCCTCGCCATCCGCATCCCCGGCGACATCACGCGCGAGAAGCTCGACCTCCTGCGCAAGGTGGATGCCGTCTATCTCGACGAGATCCGCAAGGCCGGCCTCTACGACGAGATCTGGCAGGCCTTCGCCGTGCTGCTGCCGGTGCGCACCGTCGGCGTGATGGGCGACGGCCGCACCTACGACCAGGCCTGCGCGCTGCGCGCCGTCACCTCGACCGACGGCATGACCGCCGACTACTACCCGTTCCCCCACGAGTTCCTCGGCCGCGTCGCCGCCCGCATCATCAACGAGGTGCGGGGGATCAACCGGGTGACCTACGACATCACGAGCAAGCCGCCGGGGACGATCGAGTGGGAATGATTCAGAGCCCGCCGAGGGTATC
>JAFEFG010000219.1 GCA_018240685.1 Pseudomonadota bacterium
GCGCGCGCGGCGCGCAGCGCGGCATCGGGATCGAGATGCTGGAAGGCGTTGAGCTGCGGATTGAAGGCGTCGATGCGGGCGATCGCGGCCTTGGTGGCTTCGACGGGCGAGGCCTTGCGAGCCTTGTAGAGTTTCACCAGCTGGTAAGCCGGCATCATCGCAAGGTCTGCAGTCATTTCTTGGTCTCCGGAAGGGGTGGGAAGGAAAGTGGGCTGGCCTCGGCGAAGCGCGCGGCCGCGGCCAGCACGAGGGAATCCTTGTAGTGGGCGGAAGCAATCTGCAGGCCGATCGGCAGGCCGTCGCGCGTCAGGCCGCAGGGCACCGATGCCGCCGGATGGCGCGACAGGTTGAACTGCGGCGTATAGGGCGACCAGTGCATGTTGGCCTTGCCGCCGGCGCCTTCGGGCTGGCTGCGGCCGACCTCGAAGGGCGGCACCGCCACCGTGGGCGAGATCAGCAGGTCGTACTTGTCGAAGAACAGGTTCCAGGCGAGGGCGAGCTCGCGGCGCTTCACCTGGGCGTCGACCACGTCCTGCACCGAGTAGCGCAGCCCGGCCTTGGCGCTGGACAGCAGGCTGGGATCGAACTCGTGATGGCGGTCCTTGGGATAGAGGCGCAGCAGCTGCTGCAGGGCCGACAGCCAGTGCACGATGAAGGTGCGGATGGCGTCGGCGTAGGGGAACGGCGCCTCGACCTCCTCGACTTTGCAGCCCAGCCGCTCGAAGGTGCGCGCCGCGCGCGTCGCGGCCGCGGCGACCTCGATGTCGACGGGATGGTCGCCGAAGCGCAGCGCGAAGCCCACCCGCAGATCCTTGAGCTTGCGGTCGATCTTGCGGGCGTAGTGCGTGCGGTCCTTGGGCAGGGCGTTGGGATCGCGCGGGTCGGGGCGGGCGATCACGTCCATCATCAGCGCGCAGTCGAGCGCCGTGCGCGCCATCGGGCCGACATTGCCGAGATCGCCGGTGAGCGACGGCGGCCAGGCGGCGACGCGGCCGTAGGTGGCCTTCAGCCCGACCAGCCCGCCGAAGCTCGCCGGGATGCGTATCGAGCCGCCGCCGTCGGTGCCGATCGCGATCGGGCCCAGCCCGGCCGCGACCGCCGCCGCGGCGCCGCCCGACGAGCCGCCCGGCGTGCGGTCGATGTGCCAGGGATTGCGGGTGATGCCGTGCAGCGGCGAATCGGTCACGCCCTTGTGGCCGTACTCGGAGCTGGTCGATTGCGCGAAGACGAGCGCGCCCGCCTCGCGCAGCCGCGCCACCGCCGGCGCGTCCGCGTCCGCCGGCGACTTGTCGGTGAGCCGGCTGCCCATCGAGGCCGGCCAGTGCTTCACCCGCACCAGCTCCTTGACCGAGACCGGCACGCCGTCGAGCGGCGACAGCGGCTTGCCCTTGCGCCAGCGCTTCTCCGATGCCCTCGCGGCGGCGAGGGCGGCCCTGCGGTCGATGTGGCAGAGCGCGTTCACGCGCGGATTGACCGCCTCGGCCCGCTTCAGCACCGCCTTCATCGTCTCGACCGGCGAGGCCTTGCCCTTGGCGTAGAGACGGGCGAGGCGGGCGGCGCTCGCCTGGGTCAGGTCGGTCACGCGGCAACTCCCTTCACGCCCCGATACTGGCGCACGAGCTTCTCGGCCTCGTATTCCGCGGCCATGGCCTGCTCGTGGCGGCCGAGCTTGCGGTAGAGGTCGCCGAGCGCACGCTTGGTCGCCGGCACGGAGGGGCGCTCGCGCTCGGCGGCCTGCAGGATCTTGAGCGCGGCGTCGTTCCAGCCGGCATGGACCAGCGCGTCGAGATGGAGCGCGCCGAACAGCGAGCGTTGCGCGATGCTGCCGCCGATGGTGCCGAGATGCGGCATGGCCTGGCCGAGCAGCCGCGCCGCCTCGGCATGGTCGCCGCGGGCATGGGCGGCGAGGCCGTGCGCCGCCGGCACCGCGCAGTCGGCCCAGGCCTCGCGCTCGAACGGCCGGGCGCGCTCGGCGCGGTCCTCCAGGCTCGCCAGCATCTCGGTGACGGCGCTCTGCTCGCCCGCGCGCGCCAGCGCGTAGAGGTACTGCAGGTCGAGGAAGGGCACGAAATGGTCGTGCAGGCGACCCTTGAGATAGGGCGCCACGTCGGCCCAGCGCGCGCCGACATCGACGCCGCGCAGCTCCAGCCGCGCCAGCAGCGAGATGGCGTTGATCTCGTCCTCGGAGAACTCCTTCCACACGCCCCACACGCGCCGGTCGAACAGCGCCAGCGCCTCGTCGGTGCGGTCGAGATCGATCAGGAACAGCGCCAGGTGCCACCAGTTGTGGGTGTACATGAAGGAGTTGCAGTCCTCCCACGTGTCGGCCATGGCGGTCATGAAGGACACGCCCTCGACCATGCGGCCGCGCGCTTCGAGGCAGTGCGCGACGGCGTGGTGGGCCCAGGGATCCTTGCGCTCCATCTCGATCGCCCGGCGCGCATGCGCCTCCGCTTCCTCGAGGCGGTTGCACTCCTCCAGCCCGAAGGCGCACATGCCCCAGGCGAAATGGTTGTCGCGGTTGGCCTCGAGCAGCCGCTCGCCGATGCGCAGCAGCGCCTTGGCGTCACCGAGGTTGAAGGCGTGGAGCTGGCCCAGCTTGCCGGCCAGCAGGTCGCGCGGCCAATCGGCCACGAGCTGCTCGTGGATCGCCAGCGCCTTGTCGCCGTCGCCGGCGGCCCAGGCCGCGGTGGCCGCGATCCAGGCGCGCTCGCGCTCGGTGGCGTCCTTCTCCAGCGTCCGCGCGCGGCCGAGATAGCGCTCGCCCAGCGCCCGGCCCTCGACCGAATTCATCGACAGGACGAGATTGGCCGCCAGCGTCGGCAGCAGCGCGCAGCGTTCCTCGCGGTCGGCCGCTTCCATGAAGGGCTGAAAGCGCTTGCCGAAGACCAGCCATTCCTCGCGCAGAAAATCGAGCGCCTCGATCGCGCCCGCGTCGGCATTGCCGACCTCCAACCCCTGACCGTCCCGTGCCACGCCCATTCCTCTTGGTTAGCCCGACTCTTGCATGACTGGGCAGGGAGAGCAAAACCTTGAAGGAGTTGATCGTGGGTCCGATCAGGCGCCGTTCGTTTCTGGCGGGTGTGGCCGCCGCTTTCCCCGCTGCCATGCTGATCCGCGATGCCTCCGCCGCCTCCTATCCCGATCATCCGATCCGGCTGGTCGTGCCTTATGCGCCCGGCGGGGCCACCGACACCGGCGCGCGGGCGCTGGGCGAGCGACTGGAGAAGATCCTCGGCCAGTCGATCGTGGTGGAGAACAAGGCCGGCGGCGGCACGATCATCGGCACCGAGGCGGTCGCGAAGGCCAGGCCGGACGGCTACACGCTGCTGCTGGCCCCCGGAGAGCTGGCGCGGATAGCGT
>JAFEFG010000021.1 GCA_018240685.1 Pseudomonadota bacterium
CGGCGGCGCTTGGCGATCCGGCCGTGCATGTGCTCGTGCTGGCCAGCGCGGTCGAGCGCTACTTCAGCGCCGGCGCCGATCTCAACGTTTTCAAGGGCATGGCCGGGGAGGGCATGCGCCGGTGGGCCGAGCGCTGCCACGACATCGTGCGCCTGCTGCGGGAGTCGCCCAAGCCGCTGCTGGCGGCGATCAACGGCACCGCCGTCGGCGGCGGACTGGAGATGACGCTCCATTGCGATCTGCGCTTCGCGGCGCATGACGCCCGGCTCGGGCAACCGGAGGTCCGCATCGGCTTCATTCCGCCGATCGCCACGACGCAGGCGCTGGTCCGGCTGATCGGCCGTCCGCGCGCCATCCGGTATCTCTACGAGGGCGGGCTGGTATCGGCCGCCGAAGCGTTGCAATGGGGTCTGGTCGACGAGCTGGTGGACCCGGCCGCCCTGCGCTCCCGGGTGCAGGCCTATGGCGAGGAGCTGGCATCCAAATCGCCTGCCGCGCTGGCCGCGATCCGCCGCACCGTCACCCTGGGCGGCGGCATGACCTTCGAGGAGGGACGGGCGTTCGAGCTCGAAACGGTGGTCGGACTGGCCGATTCGCCGGACTTCGCCGAGGGGGTGGAGGCGTTCCTGGCCAAGCGGCCGCCGGTCTGGCGCCGCCCTTGAGACAATGATAGAACGCGCCCGTTCCAGCATTGAAAGACCAATGACCTTCGTCCCGACCGACGGGAAGCGCAAGCGCGTCTTCATTCGCACCTATGGGTGCCAGATGAACGTGTACGATTCGGACCGCATGGCCGACGTGCTGCGGCCGCTCGGCTATGCCCTCTCGGACAGCCCCGAGCAGGCCGATCTGGTGGTGCTCAACACCTGCCATATCCGCGAGAAGGCCTCGGAGAAGGTCTATTCCGAGCTCGGTCGCCTGCGCGACGTGAAGGCCGAGCGCCGGCGCGAAGGCTCCGATCTCACCATCGCCGTCGCCGGCTGCGTGGCGCAGGCCGAGGGCGAGGAGATCGCGAAGCGCCAGCCTGCCGTCGATATCGTCGTGGGGCCCCAGGCCTACCACCGCCTGCCGCAGCTCCTGGCGGAAGCCGAGCGCAGGGGCGCCATCCGCCGGGCCGGCAAGCGCCTGCCCGGCGCCGGCGTGCTCGACACCGAATTTCCGCCCGAGAGCAAGTTCGACCATCTGCCTGCTCCCGGCGGCGTGCGCGCGGGGTCGGCATTCCTCTCCATCCAGGAAGGCTGCGACAAGTTCTGCACCTTCTGCGTCGTCCCCTATACGCGCGGAGCTGAATATTCCCGGCCGGCGGAATCGATCCTGCAGGAGGCCCGTGCGCTCGTGGCGGCAGGGGCCGTCGAGCTCACGCTCCTGGGTCAGAACGTCAACGCCTATCACGGCGAGGCGCCCTCCGGCTCCGCCGGCGGTTCGACCTGGTCGCTCGGCCGTCTCGTCCGCGCGCTGGCTGAGATCGATGGCCTGGCGCGCATCCGCTACACCACCTCCCATCCCCGCGACATGGATGACGATCTCATCGCCGCCCATGGCGAGGTGGTGCAGCTCATGCCCTATCTGCATCTGCCGGTGCAGTCGGGCTCGGATCGCATCCTGGAGGCGATGAACCGCGGTCATGGCCGCGATCTCTTCCGTCGCCTCGTCGATCGCCTGCGCGAACGGCGGCCGGACCTCGCCTTGTCGTCGGATTTCATCGTCGGCTTTCCGGGCGAGAGCGACGCCGACTTCGACGCCACGATGCAGCTGATCGACGACGTCGGTTTTGCGGCGGCTTTTTCCTTCAAGTACAGCCGCCGGCCCGGGACGCCGGGGGCGGCATTGCCGGACCAGATTCCGGAGAGCGTGAAGACCGCGCGTCTCGCGGCGCTTCAGGCACTGCTGGCCCGCCAGCAGCGTGACTTCAACGCCGCCAAGGTGGGCGCCACCGTGCCGGTGCTGTTCGCCGAGCCAGGCCGCAAGCCGGGGCAGGTGCTGGGCAAGAGCCCGTGGCTGCAATCGGTCTATGTCGAGGGACCGGCTTCGCTGATCGGCAGCATCGCGTCCGTGCGGCTGACCGAGGCGCATGCGGTCAGCCTCGCCGGCGAGATCGTGCCGCCTCTCGAGGCCGCAGCGTGAGCGACTCGGTGACCGGTTCCGCCGGGCGGGCGGCCGATGTGCGCCGCATGGCGTTCGACGACAATGCGCTGCTGGCGGTGCTCTACGGCAACCACGACCGCAACCTGGTGCGCATCGAACAGCTCGCCAACGTGCAGATCAGCGCCCGCGGCAACCAGCTCGCCATCTCCGGCGGCGCCGAGGAGACGGGCGTGGCTCACAAGGCGATCGCGCGCCTCTACGAGCGGCTGAAGCGCGGCCTGTCGATCGAGGCGGCCGACATCGATGCCGCCGTGCGCTTCGCCCGCTCGGGCGCCGAGGGCAGTGACGCGGAGGGCATCCGGACCCGCCGCCGCACCGTACAGGCGCGTTCGCCCGGGCAACGCGGCTATCTCGCGGCGCTGCGGGAGCGCGACATGGTGTTCGCGCTGGGGCCGGCCGGCAGCGGCAAGACCTACCTGGCCGTGGCGATGGGCGTGTCGCTGCTACTGGCCGGCAAGGTCGAGCGCATTGTGCTGTCGCGGCCCGCCGTCGAGGCCGGCGAGCGCCTGGGCTTCCTGCCTGGCGACATGAAAGAGAAGATCGATCCTTACCTGCGGCCGCTCTACGACGCGCTGCACGACATGCTGCCGGCCGAGCAGATCGCCAACCGCATGGAATCGGGTGAGATCGAGATCGCACCGCTCGCCTTCATGCGCGGCCGCACGCTTGCCCATTGCTACGTCATCCTCGACGAGGCGCAGAACACGACGCCGATGCAGATGCGGATGTTCCTGACCCGCCTGGGCGAGGGCTCGCGCATGGTCGTCACGGGCGATCCGAGCCAGACCGACCTGCCCGGGGGCCAGCGCTCCGGACTTTCGGACGCTGTCGACACGCTCGGCAATGTCGAGGGAATCCGCTTCGTGCGGCTCTCGGCGGAGGACGTGGTCCGCCACGATCTCGTGACGCGGATCGTCCAGGCCTATGACGCGCGCGACAAGCAAGCCAAGGGTTAGCTGCGCCGTCGTGCGGCTCGATGCCGGCTGGCAGCGTGCGCTGCCGGATGCGGAGCGGCTCGTGCGCCGCGCCGCGCGGGCGGCCGTCGCGGGCACGCGTCGCCGCGCCGCCCTCTCGCTGACGGTCGCGCTGGCGGACGACAAGCGGGTCCGGGCACTCAACGCCCGCGACCGCGGCAAGGACAAGCCCACCAACGTGCTTTCCTATCCATCGGGAGAGAAGGCGTTCCTGGGCGACATCATTCTCGCGCGCCAGACGGTGTGGCGTGAGGCGCGCGAACAGAAGAAGACGGCAACCGACCATCTCGCGCATCTCGTCGTGCACGGCGTGCTGCACCTGCTGGGCTACGACCACGAGACGGGCGACGCCGATGCGGAGCGCATGGAAGCCCTTGAGCGCCGCGTGCTGGCGAAGCTCGGGATCGCCGATCCGTACGCGGAGCGCTGAAGGCGTCGTCGCCTACAATATATCGAGCGCCTGCTTGCGCCGGGGTGGCGGGAAAGCGCGATCCAGTTCGGCCAGGATCCCGGGCGACAGCGCGATGTCGAGCGCAGCGAAATTCTCCTTCACCCGCTCGCGGCTCGAGGATTTGGGAATCGCGACCACGCCGGGCTGCGCCAGCAGCCAGGCGAGCGCGAGCTGGGCGGGCGTGCAGCCGACGTCGGCGGCAATCTTCCGGAGCGCGCTCTTGGCGAGCAGCCGGCCCTGGTCGAGGGGCGAGTAGGCCATCAGCGGCATCGACCGCGTGCGCATCCAGGGCAGCAGGTCGAAGTCGGGACCGCGCCGCGACAGGCAGTAGAGCACCTGGTTGGCGGCGATGCGTCGGTCATCGAGGGCGGCGGCTTCCTCCATGTCGTCGCGATCGAAGTTGCTGACGCCGAAATCGGCGATCTTTCCCGACTCGCGCAGGCGCTCGAAGGCCTCGAAGGTTTCCGCCAGTGGGATCTCGCCGCGCCAATGCAGCAGATAAAGGTCGATCCGCTCCAGGCGCAGGCGTCGCAGGCTCCGCTCGCAGGCAGCGATCGTCCCGCTGCGGCTGGCGTTGTGCGGATAGACCTTGCTGACGATGAAGGGGCGGCGGGCACGTCCGGCGAGTGCCTCGCCGACAATCTCCTCCGCTTCGCCCTCGCCATACATTTCCGCCGTGTCGATCATCGGATAGCCGAGGTCGAGGGCGTAACGGATCGCATCGAGCTCGCGCGGCCGGACGCTGGCGCTTTCTCCCATCCGCCAGGTGCCGATGCCGAACGCCGGTATCCCGGCTCCGGACGGAAGCTTGTAGGAACGCATCGGGAACTTCCACGATTGCAACGCAGGGGCTTTAGCCTATCTTAAGGGCCATGCCGGACTCCACAGCGCGCGGACCGGAGCCGGGCCCAACGGGCCAGGACTCGCCGGAAGAGTCGCATCCTCCATCTCCATCGACCGCCGATGCGCCCGCCCATAACGGCTGGGTCCGCAGCCTGTGGCGACGCATGCGACGGCGCGACCGCAACGAGGCCGTGCGCGAGGCGATCGAGGAGCTGATCGAAGAGGCGCCGGAAAGCGGCGCGCCGATCAGCGACGACCAGCGCGAACTGCTGATCAACATCCTGAAGCTGCGCGGCAAGACGGTTGCCGACGTGATGGTGCCGCGGGTGGACATCGTCGGCATCTCTGCCGACACGCCGCTCGACGACGTCGTGCGTCTGATTCAGACCGAGGCTCATTCGCGCTATCCGGTCTATCGCGAGTCGCTCGACGACGTGATCGGCATGGTCCACATCAAAGATGTGCTGGCCTACTGGGGCACGTCCAAGAAGTTCAACCTGCGCGACATACTGCGTCGCGTCGTGTTCGTCGCGCCGACCCTGCCCGTGCTCGACATGCTGCTCGACATGCGTCGCTCGCGCACGCACATGGCGCTCGTGGTCGACGAGTTCGGCGGCACCGACGGCCTGCTCACGATCGAGGACCTGGTCGAGGAGATCGTGGGCGAGATCGAGGACGAGCACGACGTCGCCCAGGCGCCTGCGCTCGCGCGCCGCGCTGACGGCACGATCGACGTCAACGGCCGCACGACGATCGAACTGCTGGAGCAGGAGATCGGCAACGTGGTGTCGGAGGACGAGCGACGCGAAATCGACACGGTCGGCGGGCTAATCTTCTCGCTGCTCGGTCGCATTCCCGAGCGCGGAGAGGTCGTGCGTCATCCGTCCGGCGTCGAGTTCGAGATCCTCGATGTCGATCCGCGGCGCATCCGGCGCCTGCGCGTGCGGCCGCCCGCCACGCCGCAAACCGAGGGCTGATCGGCCACCTTGCAGCCATGAGACTTGAAGGAAAGCGCGCCTTGGGCGCCGGATTGGTTTCGGGCGCCCTGGCGGCGCTTGCCATGCCGCCCCTCGACTGGCTGCCGCTCGCGGTGGTCGGCATGGTCGTCTATGTGTGGCTGTGGGACGGCGCGCCGACCTGGAAGGTGGCGCTGCTGCGCGGCTGGGCCTGGGGCCTGGGCCACTTCGCGGTCGGTTCCTACTGGATCGTCGAGGCGTTCTTCGTGCCGCCGGCCGATTTCGAACTGCTGGGGCCGCCGATCGTGGTGGGCCTCGCGGTCGTGCTGGGCTTCTTTCCCGGACTGGCGGCGGCGGTGACGCGCTGGGCCGCGCTGCGCTGGCCGTATCTGGGCGGGCGCTACCGCCGGCTGGTGCTGCTTGCCGTCGCCTGGACCGTTGCCGAGTGGCTGCGCGGCCATGTCTTCACTGGCTATCCGTGGAATCCGCTCGGTCACGTCTGGACCTTCGCCGCACCGCTTCTTCAGGGTGCGGCGGTGTTCGGCGTCTACGGGCTCGGCACGCTGAGCTTCCTCGTGCTGGCGGCTCCCGCCGCGGGTTGGCGGGCGGCGGTTGCCGGGCTGGCGGCGGTGGGCGTCGCGGGCGTGGCCGGACTCGCGGTGATGCCGCCGGTCTCCGAGGAGGAGCAAGGCCCGATGGTGCGCATCGTGCAGCCCAACACCGCTCAATCGCTCAAGTGGCGGCAGGACGCGGCGGCGCGCAATCTTCGTCGTCTGATCGATCTCACCCATCGCCCCGGTTTCGATCGCATGGCCATCGTGCTGTGGCCCGAGACCGCGGTGCCCTTCACCATCCAGCCCGGCTCGCCGCTCCTGCCGATCCTGGCCGCCGCCGTGCCGCCCGGCGGTTATCTGCTCACGGGCGCCGAGAGAGCCGGGGCGAATCTCGCCGACGGCGTCTGGAACTCGCTTCTCGCGATCGACAAGAACGGCACGATCGTCGCGCATTACGACAAGGTCCATCTGGTGCCGCTCGGTGAGTACATCCCGTTCCACAAGGAACTTCCGCCGATTTCGGGGCTGGTCGGGCGCGGCTCGTTCGAGGTGGGTGAAGCCCATCTCAACATCCAGCTGCCGTCGGTGCCGTCCTTCTCGCCGGTGATCTGTTACGAGGTGATCTTTCCCGCTGCGATCGTCGGCTCCGGTGCGCGACCGCGCTGGATCGTGAACGTCACCAACGATGCTTGGTTCGGTGTGTCGAGCGGACCCTATCAGCATCTGGCCAGCGCCCGCCTGCGGGCGGTGGAGGAGGGGCTGCCGCTGATGCGTGCGGCCAACACCGGCGTGTCTGCGGTGATCGACGCGTATGGCCGCGTGCTCGACTCGCTCGACATGCAGCAGGAAGGCATCATCGATCACGCATTGCCTCCGGCCCGGCCGCCGACACCGTATGGAACCTGGCACGACTGGATGCTGTTTTTATTGCTGATGGCGCTGGGGTTGCCCGCGATCCTCAGGTTGCCGGCAGGCCGCCTGCGGCGGTGAGACTTCACATGAGGTCAGAGCGCTAAGGTTCAGCTTGCATTATGCAGAAGAGCGGGTAATGTCCTATGCACTCGTGGCGTGTAGATATGCATTTTTGCACACTAGGAGTGAGGCGGCAGGCGCAAGTTTGGGGTGTCTATCGCCAGGTTTTTTCAACGACGTCGACGTTCTAGAAGGCAAGATAAAGAAAAAGGATCAGGAGCTATGGCGAAGTCGCATCCTGTCGATGTTCACGTGGGAGCGCGCATGCGCCAGCGTCGGACTCTGCTCGGTATGAGCCAGGAAAAGCTGGGCAGCGCGGTTGGCCTCACCTTCCAGCAAATCCAGAAGTACGAACGCGGCTCCAACCGGATCGGATCGAGCCGCCTGTTCGAGTTTGCCAAGGTCCTCGACGTTCCGGTGTCCTACTTCTTCGACGAAATGCCGTCGAACGCCTTGGCAGGACGCCCCATGTCGGGCCGCGGCCGCAAGGGCGGCTTTGGCGAGGCGGCGACCCCGTTCGAGCAGGAGAAGGATCCGCTGATCAAGCGGGAAACGCTCGAACTGGTGCGGGCCTATTACAAGATCCGCGAGGCCCGGGTGCGCAAGCGCATCTTCGAGATGGTCAAGGCGGTCGGCGCCGCCAGCCATGCCGAGGTCCTGGGCGGCCGCAAGGGCCGCTAGTTGATAAAGGCCTCAGCAGGCCCTTGATTTCTTGCCCCAGTTAGAGTTTTTTGCGGCCGGCCTCGCGTGCGACGGCCGCTGCGGACGGATTTGGACGACTTGCCACCGCATCAACAAAGGCTAAGCCGGACGCGGCTCAACCGCCCTGCCCGGAGGTCCAGTGATACCTGTGGGAGGGCTTGATGACGCTCAAGGACTACATCTTTACCAGTGAGTCGGTTTCCGAGGGACATCCGGACAAGGTCTGCGACCAGATCTCGGATGCGATCCTCGACGCGTTCATTGCCAATGACGTGAAGCTCGGCATCGCCGACGACAGCCATGCCAATACGCGCCTGGGCTGCGAGACGCTGGCAACCACCAACAAGATCGTCATCGCCGGCGAAGGCCGCGCCTCCGAGCCGTACATGCGCAACTACGGCAAGCACACGGTCGTCAATCGCGAGGCCCTGACCGAGATCGCCCGCGACGTGGTGCGTGACATCGGCTACGACCAGGACGGCTTCAGCTTCCACGGCGCCGACGTCGAGGTGCTGCTGCACGGCCAGTCGCCCGACATCGCGATGGGCGTCAACGCCAAGAAGATGAAGGGCAACCTCGGCGAGCAGGAAGGCGCCGGCGACCAGGGCCTGATGTTCGGCTTCGCCTGCCGCGACAGCGAGGAATACGAGAAGAACTCGTTCATGCCCGCGCCGATCTACTTCTCGCACAAGATCCTCGAGGTGCTGAGCCTGGCGCGTCGCTCGGGCGAGCTGCCCGACCTGCAGCCCGACGCCAAGAGCCAGGTCACCGTGCGCTACGTCGACGGTAAGGCCGTGGGTGCGGTCAAGGTCGTCGTCTCCACGCAGCACCGCGAAGCGACGGCGAAGGGCAAGAAGTACAACTCCGCCATGGTCCGCGAGATGATCGCGTCCTACGTCGAGAAGTCGCTGCCGGCGGGCTGGATGCCCAAGAAGGCGTCGGACTTCTTCGTCAATCCGACCGGCAACTTCGTTGTCGGCGGTCCGGACGGCGACTGCGGCCTGACGGGCCGCAAGATCATCGTCGACACCTACGGCGGCTATGCCCCGCACGGCGGCGGTGCCTTCTCCGGCAAGGACCCGACCAAAGTCGACCGCTCGGCGGCCTATGCCGCGCGCTATCTGGCCAAGAATGTCGTGGCCGCGGGCCTTGCCGATCGCTGCCTGATCCAGGTCGCCTACGCCATCGGCGTCGCCGACCCGATGTCGCTCTATGTGAACACCGAGGGCACCGGCAAGGTCGACGAGCGCAAGCTCGAGAAGGTGCTGGCGGATATCTTCCCGCTGCGTCCGACCAACATCCGCCGCGGCCTGCAGCTCAACCGGCCGATCTACCGGCGCACCGCAGCCTACGGTCACTTCGGCCGCAAGCCCGACCGCGACGGTGGCTTCTCGTGGGAGCGGCTCGACCTGGTGCCGGAACTGAAGCGCGCGTTCAGCGCCCGCTGAGGGGAGCGGACTTCGTCTGCAGCGCGATGATTTTTCGTTAGATCATCGCGCTTCAGCCGAGCTCGACGAAGTCCGGATCTTCCAGGCGCGCCAGCCGCTCGCAGGCAAGCCTGGCGCAATCGATCAGCAACGACTTGCGCCGCGCGGCAACCACCGGCCGTCGCGGCGGATGGCGCAACGTCTCCCCGCCATAGGCATCGGCAACGATCAGTCCGATCTCCTCGGGGATCAGCACCTGCGGAAAATCGACCGGCACCGCGAAGTAGAGCTGGTCGCACCAGTCGAGATAGTCCGGCCACTTGGAGTCGGCGCGCCAATCCTCGATCGACGACTTGACCTCGACGATCGTGAGCTCGCCGCCCTGGCCGATGGCGAAGATGTCGGCGCGGCGGCCGTCCGGCAGCGGCATTTCGAGCACCACGGTTCTGCCGCTCTGGCGCATGAGCCGGCAGGCGCCGCGGCAAACGGCAAGGGTGATCTCCGGGCGGGTCTGGCGCGGGGCCGTGGGCAGGTCCATCCGCGGCGCCTCAGGGCGGGGGCGGCGGGACCAGCCGGGGAGGGGTCTCGCCGGGGGGCCGCTCCGACGTCGGGGTGAACGCGGCGGCCAGCGATTCGGCGCGCTTGCGGTCGGCTTCCGGGAGCTTCGCGGCTTCCTTCTCGCGCGCCTCGCGGGCACCGGGTGTACCGGCCTTCTCCGCCAGCAGCAGCCACTTGTAGCCTTCGACCGGATCGGCGGGACCGGACAGGCCGCCCAGCAGCAGCACGCTTAGGAGCTGCTGCGCTTCCGGCAGTCCCTGCCGCGCGGCCCGCGTGTACCAGTTGGCCGCCTGGCCGACGTCGCGGGGGACACCCGCGCCGGCATAGTAGGCATTTCCGAGCTTGAACTGGGCCGAGGCGACGCCGGCGTTGGCCGCCACGGCATACCAGGCGGCGGCGTTCTGGAGGATCGTCTCCTTGGGGGCCGTGTTGCGCGCCGGCGGCGTGCGCGCCGTCATGTCGCCCAGTGCCAGCGCCGCCTCGGGGACGTCGTCCTTCTGCGCGATCAGCAGCCAGCGCTGGGCGGCCAGCACGTTCTGTTTGACGCCGGTGCCGTCGGCAAGGGCCAGGCCATAGCGCAGCGCTGCCAGGGGGTGGCCCTTTTCGGCGGCGCGCCGGTAGAGATCGGTGGCGCGGATCGGATCGGCGAGCACGCTGCCGTCGCTCTCCTCCACGGCCCGCGCGAGCGCATAGAGCGCGTAGGGATCGTCGTCCGCGGCGGCCTTTTCCAGCCAGGCGCGCGCCTGCACGAGATCGCGCGGCACGCCCTGGCCGCGGAAATAGAGGATGCCGAGATTGAGCTGCGCGCGCCGGTTGCCGGCGTTGGCGGCCTTCTCGAAGAGCTGGACGGCGCGGGCCACGTCGCGCGGCGTACCGGCAAGACCCTGGGCATAGACGAGGGCGAGCTGATGGGCGGCTTCGGTCGAGCCCGCGGCCAACGCGTGCTGCAGCGCCTGCATCCCGTCGCGTGCCTTGCCGCGTTCGATCAACAGGGCGCCGAGCCACGCCTCGGCGTCGGCGTTCGATGGCGCCAGCTTGCGGAATGCGGCTTCGGCACCGGCAAGATCGCCGGCGCGATAGGCGGCAACGGCATCACGCAGGGCCGGCGCCCCCGGACGCTCGGCCGGCTGCGCGCTCGCCTGCATGGCTGCGCCGAGCAGCGCCGCCAGCAGCGCCGCCCGTACGCGGTTCATTTCGTCTTGAAGGTGAAGGCCTTGGCGGCCGCCTTGGCCTGCTCGATTTCCTCGGGCTTCAGGTTCTGGGCGACCTGCGCCATGAACTGGTCGGTATTGGGCACGTTCCAGTACTGAGCGATCGCGAGCCAGCGATAGGCTTCGGTGAGGCTCTTCGGCACGCCCTTGCCGTCGGCATAGGCGCCGGCCAGGGGGATCATCGCCGGCGTGTAACCGCGCTCGGCGGCGTCGAGCAGCAAAGGCACTGCCTTGTTCATGTCGAAGAGCTTGGAGTCGGGGTTGCCGTAGACATAGAAGCCGAGCAGGAACTGCGCGCGCGGGTCGCGCTCCTTCGCCAGAGGCAGGAATTCCTTCTCTGCGGTCGGCATGTCACCCGCCTGAACGGCTTTGGCGCCCGCTTCGATTCCGGCCGCTGCGGGCTGGGCGAAGATCGTCAGGACCAGACCTGCGCCGCAGACGGCTGAGACGAGGCGGGAAGAGGCGGTGAAGCGCACGGCTGAACTCCGGTAAGGGCCAAACGGCGGACCTCTAGCACGGAAATGCGGCAGCAACACGCAGGTGCGACCCGAGAGACGGGGAAGCCCTGCCGGCCGGGCCCCCGATGGCGGTGGGCCGGGGCTGCACCTGTCACAATTTGCATCGGGAACTCGGTGCGTCGCGTCGGCGCAGGCCGCTTATCTGCCTGCAATGACGGGGAATTTTGAGTGCCGGGAGGGCTTTTGAGGGCTGGTCAGCATGCCCTTTTTTGACTATCTGGTGGCGACAATGCTTCACAAAATCTAGGAAATAGAAGGCCCCCTCCGGCTGAGATATGCATTTTTGCAAGTGACGAGCGGTAATGTGTTTTGTTAGAGTTCTTCCCATAGAGACGTCGTTGGTTCGTTTTCAAATAATTGCGAAAGGCTTTTGAACCTCCCCATCGGTAGCGCGAGAGCGCACCAACCCAAGTTTCCCATAGCCCGCCAGCGGCTCCCCAGGCCGCTCATCGAAGCCCCCTTCCCACACACCCAAAGGCTTCGATAACCCCACACCCAGGCGGGCTCCTAAGGAAGGCCGGTCGTTCCCCAAGCGACCGGCCTTTCGTATTTCTGGTATGGGCGATGGGTCGAGCCTCCTACAATTTGAGAATTCGGAGGGTGTCGGCTGTCTTGGCCAGGTGCCTGAGATACCCCAAATTCGCCTATCTCGACCGGAACTATCCAATGAAATCAGGCGTTCATTTTGTCGAGATATGCATTCTTGCAGATTACGCGCCTCCGGCCCTGTGTTAATGTTGTGGCATTAGAGAAATTCTTATTTTATTGGTTTTGATATGAAAATTGTGGGTTTCCCGGTTGACGTGTCGCGGTCGCAGGACGGTCGTATCGTCCGTGGGCTGCGGACCCGACAGTCGCTGATCCAGGCGACCCTTGATCTGATCCAGGCAGGCGACGTGGAGCCGACCTCGGCGGCCATCGCGACCATTGCGGGCGTTTCCAGCCGGGCCTTGTTCCAGCACTTCACCAGTCTTGCCGATCTCTACGCCGCCGCGTTCGACCTCGCCGTGAGCCGGGCGTTCGGCTCCCATCGTCCGGTCGATGTCGCCGCGCCGCTGGCCAATCGCATCGAGCTTCTGGTGTCCGACCGGTCGGAGCTTTTCGAAGAGTGGCTGCCGGTGTGGCACTTCGCCGAGCGAGTCCGCAGCGTGGCGCCGGCGGTCGGCCTTGGCGTCGCCCAGCTGCGCAGGCTCCTGCGCGAACGGCTGGCCTCCTGGTTCGAAGCGGAGCTCAGCAATCTCGATCCCATTTCGCGCGATCTCGTGCTCGACTCGCTCGATGTTGCCTTCGGCCTCGACAGCTGGATGAACATGCGCGAGCAGCTGCGCCTGTCGCCGTTCCACGCTTCCCGCACCTGGCGTTTCACCGCCGAGGCGATCGTTCAGCAGGCACTCACAGTTCCCACCCAGCCCGTGGCGGTGGCCTAATCAGCCACTACGGCGAAGCACCCTTCCCACACACCCACTGCTTCGTCCCTTCACCCACACCCAGCTACGGGCACAAAGGAGGCCGGTCGTTCCCCAAGCGACCGGCCTTTCCTTTTGCGGCAAGGAAAAAGGCGGCGGGAAACCCGCCGCCTTGCCGATGGCACTCGAAGGCGCGCCGTCCAGCGCGTCAGTTGGCCTTGGCGCGGAACTTCTGGTGGCAGGCGCCGCAGGCCTTGCCGGTATCGGCGAACGCCGCCGTGATCGCGGCCAGATTGCCCGATCCGCCCGCGACCGCGAGCTTGTCGTAGGCGGCGTCGGCAGCCTTGCTGTCGGCCTGGAAGCCCGCCATGTCGGTCCACACCGCCGGCAGCGCCTTGCTGTCCTTGTCGGATCCCGGCGGGAACATCTTCACGAAGGCCGCTTCCAGTTGCTTGAGCTTCGCGGCCTGCTCGACGACGATCTTGGCGTCGCCCTTGGAATCGATCACCGCCTTGATGGCGCGCATCGCGGCAGCGGTCTGCTTGCGATTTTCCTGGCGCTCCTTGACCACGTCGGCTTGCGCCACCGCGACTGTCGCGCTGCCGACCATTGCGCCGACGGCCATTGCCCCAAGGATCGCCGCCAAAGCTTTCTTTCTCATCGCCATCCCCTGTTGATTCGACACGGCCGTTCGGTGACCTCGCCCCGCCCGGTACGCTATTTGTTGCAGACTTCCGGCCGAATGCGAACACTGGATGAGCGGATCATCTTGTCACGACTGCGTGTAATGCTGCCGGACGGGCGATCGTGTTTCATGCGACAGGGGAGCGGCACATGAGTCGGGAACCGCGGGGCGGCGGCCAGTACGTGCGGGTATGGGATCTTCCGGTGCGGCTGTTCCACTGGAGCCTCGTCCTGCTGATGGTGGTCTCCTATTTCACCGGCCGCGCCGGCGGTGACTGGATGAAGGTCCACTTCTGGTCCGGCTATGCCATCCTCACCCTGCTGCTGTTCCGGATCTGCTGGGGCTTCGTCGGCAGCACCACGGCGCGCTTCTCCGACTTCATCAAGGGACCTGCCGCCGGGCTGTCGCATCTTGCCGAGATGTTCGGCCGCGGCCGGCCGCACGAGGCCGGGCACAATCCGCTCGGCGGGCTGATGGTGGTGGTGTTGCTTCTCGCCGCGCTGCTTCAGGCCGTGGCCGGCCTGTTCTCCGCCGATACCGACACGGGCATGGTGAGCGGCCCGCTCGCCAATCGCATTGCCGACAAATGGGTCGACAAGGCGACGGCCTTTCATCATTCCTGGGTCAACGTGCTGCTGGCCCTGGTCGCCCTGCACATCCTGGCGGTGGTCGTCTACCTCGTGCTCAAGCGGCAGAACCTCGTCCGCCCCATGCTGACCGGCCGCAAGCCGCTGGCCGACGTCGTCGCGCCGGGCCGGGCACCGCCCCGTCTCGCCTTCGCCTCCGGCCGCCTCGCCTTCTCGGTGCTGATTGCCTGCGCGGCGGTGGTCTATTTCATCATCCGGGCCGGCGGCTGAAATCCGGCCTCGGGCCGGTCCCGCGCCCTTGCTGCCCGATAGGGTGGCCTCTAGGGTGGCCAAGCAACGGCATGAACCAATAAACGTGGATTTTGCACCATGAAATTTACCGGTACCGACTCCTATGTTGCCAGCGACGACCTGCGCGTGGCCGTGAACGCGGCCATCTCGCTGCAGCGCCCGCTGCTCATCAAGGGCGAGCCGGGCACCGGCAAGACGGTCCTGGCCCATGAGGTCGCGAAGGCCCTCAACGCCCCGCTGATCGAATGGCACATCAAGTCGACGACCAAGGCGCAGCAGGGCCTGTACGAATACGACGCGGTCTCCCGCCTGCGCGACAGCCAGCTCGGCGACGAGCGCGTGAAGGACATCAGGAACTACATCAAGCGCGGCAAGCTGTGGGAGGCCTTCACCTCCGAGTCCCGGCCGGTGCTGCTGATCGACGAGATCGACAAGGCCGACATCGAGTTCCCGAACGATCTTCTGCTCGAGCTCGACCGCATGGAGTTCTATGTCTACGAGACGCAGGAAGTCGTTAAGGCCGAGCAGCGTCCGGTGGTGATGATCACCTCCAACAACGAGAAGGAGCTGCCGGATGCGTTCCTGCGCCGCTGTTTCTTCCACTACATCCGCTTCCCCGACCGCGAGACCATGACGCAGATCGTGGACGTCCACTTTCCCCAGCTGCAGCGCACCCTGCTGCGCGAGGCGCTGAACATCTTCTACGACATCCGCGAGGTGCCGGGTCTCAAGAAGAAGCCGTCGACGTCCGAGCTGCTGGACTGGCTGAAGCTCCTGATGGTCGAGGACATGTCGCCCGACATGCTGCGCTCCAAGGACTCCAAGCAGCTCATCCCGCCGCTGCACGGCGCGCTGCTCAAGAACGAGCAGGACGTGCACCTGTTCGAGCGTCTCGCCTTCATGGCGCGGAGAGAGCAGCGCCAATAACCCGACGGGAGTCACGCCATGTTCGTGAACTTCTTCCTCGAGCTGCGCCAGGCCAAGGTGCCGGTCTCCATCAAGGAGTACCTGGCGCTGATGGAGGCGATGGACAAAGGGGTCGCCGCCTACAGCGTCGACGACTTCTATTACCTGTCGCGCGCCGTGCTGGTTAAGGACGAGCGCAACCTCGACAAGTTCGACCGCGTGTTCGGCCACGTGTTCAAGGGGCTCGAGGCGGTGGCGGCGGAAGGCGTCACGGCCGAGATCCCCGAGGAGTGGCTGCGCAAGCTCGCCGAGAAGCTCCTGACCGAGGAGGAGAAGAAGCAGATCGAGGCGTTGGGCGGCTGGGAGAAGCTGATGGAGACGCTGAAGAAGCGTCTCGAGGAACAGCAGAAGCGCCACCAGGGCGGCAACAAGTGGATCGGCACCGCCGGCACCTCGCCGTTCGGCGCCTACGGCTACAACCCCGAGGGCGTGCGCATCGGCCAGGACAAGAGCCGCGAGGGCCGTGCGGTCAAGGTGTGGGACAAGCGCGAGTACAAGAACCTCGATGACACGGTCGAGATCGGCACGCGCAACATCAAGATCGCGCTGCGCCGGCTGCGCAAGTTCGCGCGCGAGGGCGCCGAGGTCGAGCTCGACATGCCCGACACCATCCGCTCGACGGCGCGCAACGCGGGCTACCTCGACATCAAGATGATCCCCGAGCGGCGCAACAAGGTGAAGCTGCTGCTGCTGTTCGACATCGGCGGTTCGATGGACGCGCATATCCGCGTCTGCGAGGAGCTGTTCTCGGCGGCGCGTTCGGAATTCAAGCACCTCGAATTCTTCTACTTCCACAACTGCCTCTACGAGAAGCTATGGAAGGACAACCGGCGCCGCCACGTCGACACTTTCCCGACGGCGCAGCTCCTGCACACCTATCCGCCCGACTACAAGGTGATCTTCATCGGCGATGCCTCGATGAGCCCGTACGAGATCGCCTATCCCGGCGGCTCGGTCGAGCACTGGAACGAGGAGGCGGGCCAGGTCTGGATCCAGCGCATGGCCGACACCTATCGCTCGATGGTGTGGCTGAACCCGGTGCCGGAGCGGCACTGGAGCTACACGCCGTCGATCCAGCTCCTGCAGCAGCTCACGACCAACCGCATGTATCCGCTCACGCTTGGCGGGCTCGACAGCGCGATGAAGGAACTGAACAAATAGCCGCTCCGTAGCCTTTCTCCTCCGGCCTTCGGCCACCTCTCCCGCATGACGAGGGAGGCTTTGCTTTTCTTCTTCCTCCCCCGTCACCCGGGAGAGGGCAGGGAAGGGGTAAGGTTCAGGCGCGGCATGAATGGGAGGAGATCAAGATGAAGACCGGGCCGGCGATCGCCGATATCCTGAAGAAAGAGGGCGTCGAATATCTCTTCGCCTATCCGGTCAATCACCTGATCGAGGCCTGCGCCGCCGTCGACATCCGTCCCATCATCGTGCGCCAGGAGCGCATCGGCCTGCACATGGCCGATGCCATGTCGCGGCTGAGCAAGGGTCGCCGGATGGGCGTGTTCTGCATGCAGAGCGGGCCCGGCTCGGAAAACGCCTATGGCGGCGTTGCCCAGGCCTATGGCGAATCGGTTCCCGTGCTGGTGATCCCGCAGGGCTATCCGCGCCGCATCGCGCACGTGCCGCCCAACTTCAACTCGACCATCGCCATGGCGCACGTCGCCAAGCATTGCGAGCCGGTGACGTCGGGCAAGGAAGTCGCGAACATCATGCGCCGCGCCTTCAGCTTGCTCCGCAACGGCCGCGGCTCGCCCGTGGTGGTCGAGCTGCCGGCCGACGTCTACGCCGAGGAGGCGCCCGAGCCGCTCGACTACGAGCCGGTCGTCGTCACCAAGTACGGCCCCGACGCGACTGCGGTCGCCGCGGCGGCAAAGGCGCTGATGGCGGCCAAGCGGCCCGTCATCTATGCCGGCCAGGGCGTGCATTGGGCCGAGGCCTATGCGGAGCTGAAGGAGCTGGCCGAGCTGCTGGCCATCCCGGTCTGCACCAGCCTCGAGGGCAAGAGCTGCTTCGACGAGACCCATCCGCTGGCGCTGGGCTCGGGCGGCCGTGCCTATCCCAGGGCCGTGCGCAGCTTCCTCGACCGCTCCGACGTCATCCTCGGCATCGGCTGCTCCTTCACCGAGACCAACTTCGGCATCTCCATGCCGCAGGGCAAGACCATCATCCATGCCACGCTCGATCCGGCGCATCTCAACAAGGACGTGAAGATCAAGCACGGGCTGGTGGGCGACGCGAAGCTCACTCTGGCGGCGCTGATCGCGGCTTGCAAAGCCGCCGGTGCGACCAGGCGCGATGCGGCGGCGGTTGCCGCCGAGATCAAGCAGGTGGAGGGCGAGTGGCTGAAGGAATGGATGCCCAAGCTCACCAACAACGACGCGCCGCTCAATCCCTATCGCGTCCTTTGGGACCTGCAGCACACGGTCGATGTCGCCAACACCATCATCACCCACGATGCCGGCAGCCCGCGCGACCAGCTGTCGCCGTTCTGGAAGACAACGGCACCGCACACCTATATCGGCTGGGGCAAGACCACCCAGCTCGGCTACGGCCTGGGTCTTGCCATGGGGGCCAAGCTCGCCTGTCCTGACAAGCTCTGCATCAACGTCTGGGGCGATGCCGCGATCGGCTTCACCGGCATGGACTTCGAGACGGCGGTGCGCGAGCGCATCCCGATCCTGTCGATCCTGCTCAACAACTTCTCGATGGCGATCGAGCTGCACATCATGCAGGTGTCGACTGAGAAGTACCGCTCGACCGACATCTCCGGCGATTATGCTGCCATGGCCCGCGCCTTCGGCGGCTACGGCGAGCGCGTGACCAGGCCCGAGGACATCGTTCCCGCCATCAAGCGCGGCATCGAGCAGACCAGAAAGGGCGTGCCGGTACTGCTGGAGTTCATCACCTCGAAGGAAGTGACGATCTCGACCCCGAAATAGGCCATCGAGAAGGAGGCCGGAATGACCATCGTTCTGACACCGACCGCCGAGCACGACGTGGTTGCACGGGACGGGCTCTGGATGAGCGCAGCGGAGGCCGAGACCGTGACCGGCTGGACGCTGAAACCCGAAGGCATGTGCCGTGCCGAGGCCTGCGTTCCGATGCCGGCGTCGGCGCTTGCGGCCGGTGCCGTCGATGTGGAGGCATTCTGGAGAAAACTGGGCGGTCCGGTCGTCGGCAGCGACGCCGGTGACGTCTGGGCACTGGGCGCTCCCGCCGACGAACGCAATGCGGTACTGGAAGGACTGCAAGCGCCGGACTTCACGTTGCCCGATGTCGACGGTGTACCGCGCACGCTGTCGCAGCTCAGGGGTCGGAAGGTCTTTCTCGCTACCTGGGCCAGTTGGTGAGGGTGCCGTTTCGACTTGCCCGTGTGGCAGCAACTCTACGATGAGCTGAAGGACAAGGGTTTCATGGTGGTGGCCGTGGCTGAGGAAAGCCGCGGCGCCGATCATGCGCGGCCCTGGATCGAGCAGGCGAAGTCCAGCTACTGGCAGCTGATCGATACCGAGCATCGGCTGAGCGATCTCTACAATCTCGTGAACGTGCCGCAGGCGATCTGGATCGACGAGAAAGGCCGCATCGCGCGGCCGCCCGAGACGGCCGGATCGACCGACCATTTCCGGCGCATGGATCTCAAGACCAGGACGATGTCGCCCGAAGACCAGGCGGAGCGGCTGGCTGCCCGACAGGCCTATCTCGATGCCGTGCGGAACTGGGTTCGAACCGGCAGGCATGCGATGGCGGCCGACACGGCGCGGGCAAGCCTGCCACGCGTCACGCCGGAGATCGCCGAAGCCCGCGCGCGCTTCCGGCTCGGCGTCTGGCTGCGGCGGCACGGGCGCGCAGCTGAGGGCGATCGCCAGATGGCGGAGGCCAGTCGGCTTTATCCCGAGTCGTGGAGCATGTGGCGGCAGGCGGCCGACCTCGACGAGGTCGGCAAGGCCTCCGGACCGGAATTCTGGGCTCGCGTCCGGGCGCTGGGAGACAAGCCCTACTATCCGCCGCCCAAGGTCTAGCGCATAGTCCGGCGCATGAGACTGCGCTGGCGCGATCTCGGTACGGCGCGTGCCGACCGGGCCCACGGCGCGACCGTCGAGGTCGCCGGCTGGCCCACGGGGGCGTGGGGCGTCGCCCGCGCCGACCATTTCCTTCTCATGGCCGAGGCGAATTGCTGCGCGGGCTGCGTGCCGTCCAATCCGCTCGCTGTCGTCGAAGTGCGGGCCCGGGAGCCGCTCGACTTGGACGCGGGTGCGATGCGCCTTTCGGGCACGTTGCAGGTCGTCGAGGGCGAGCACGATGCGTGGCGTTATCGGCTGTGCGACGCGCGGCCAGTGGGCGGCCTCACGCGCCGCCGCCTGCTCGCGGCGAGCCCGCTGGTTTGCCTGCCGGTGCCGGCGATGGCCCAGACGCCGCCTGGTGCGGTGGACATGCACACGCATGCCGGCAACATCATAAAGGCGAGCTACGGTCGCGCTTCCTTGCTCGATGTGGCAGGTCCGATGCGCAAGGGTGGGCTGGCGGTGATCTGCCTTGCCATCGTGGCCGACAGTCCGATCATCCACGTGTCCAGCGGCCGTCTGCGCCCGGGCCGCGAGCCGCGACCGGGCGAACTCTACGAATTCAGCAAGACGCAGTTCGCCAAGGTCCATGACCTGGCGCGCAGCCAATCGATGCCGCTGATCCGGACGACGGCCGATCTGCGCGCCGCGCAAGCCAGCCAGCCCGCCGTGCTCGTGACATCCGAAGGCGGCGACTTCCTCGAAGGGAAGATCGAGCGCCTCGATGAGGCGTATCAACGCTGGCAGTTGCGCCAGCTTCAGCTCACGCACTACCGGCCGAACGAGCTTGGAGACATCCAGACCGAGCCGGCGGTGCATGGCGGGCTGACCCCGTTCGGTGCCGACGTCATCCGCCGCTGCAACCAGCTTGGCATCGTCGTCGACGTCGCACACGGCACCTACGAGCTGGTGAAGGCGGCGGCATCGGTCACGGCCAAGCCGCTGTTGCTTTCCCACACCGGGCTGACACAGCGGCCCAACCCGTGGACACGTCTTGTCACGCCCGACCATGCCAGGGCGATTGCGGCGACCGGCGGCGTGGTCGGCATCTGGCCCGTGAACACGATCGCGGCCATCAGCTCCTATGCCGAGGGCATCTTCCGCATGGTCGATCAGATCGGCGTCGATCATGTCGGCATCGGCACCGATCAGCTCGGCCTTCTCGGGCCGAGTTCGCTGCCGAGCTATGCGGACTTGCCGCAGCTCGTCGCAACCCTCCGCACCCGCTTCAGTGCCGAGGAGACCGCGAAGCTTCTGGGCGGCAACTACCAGCGGATCTTCGCGACGAGCGTGGGCTAGCGGCTGCCCGCAGGCCGTCTGTTTCGGGGGCGGGTATTGGCCGCGCTGGAACCGGCAGCCTCCGACAGCTTGTGCGCATCGTTCGCCGTGAGGTCGAGCTCATAGACGGCGCGAATGGCCTTGGCCTTGTCCAGCGTGCGCGCCTGGAACGCCGTCTTGCCTTCCAGGGCGTGCAGCAACACGCCCTCGATCAATTCGCCCAACGGCATGTCGAGGCTTTCGGCCAGGGCCTTCATCACCTTCAGCAGCCGCTTCTCGATCCGGATCCCGGTCTGGACTCGTTCGATCGTCTTCATGGTATATATGTACCAAGGTACATAAACGGATTCAACGAGGGTTCCATGTTTTCCGACGATGAAGCGGTGCGGCGCATCGGTCGCGCGTTCGAGGATTTGAGCCTGCCGGCAAAGGAATGGACGCACGCGGCGCATTGCGCGGCCGCCACGTACATCCTCGTCGAGCGGCGCGATCTCGTGGCCGAGCGCGACATGCCCGGCATGATCCGCCGCTACAATCTCGCCCAGGGCGGACGGAACACCGACACCGAGGGGTATCACGAAACCCTGACCCAGTTTTATCTGGTAGCCATCCGGAAGAAGCTTGCCGGTCTCGATGCGGACGCTGCCCTGCATGCCAAGGTCAATGCCGTCCTCTCCGGCCCCATCGGACAGTCTGATTTTCCCCTCAGATACTATCGGCGCGAGACGCTCTGGAGCGCCGAGGCGCGGGCGGCGTGGCGGGCGCCGGATCTCCTGCCGCTCGAACAGCTGGCGGTCTGACGTCGCTCGCTCTGCGACGTCGGAAGACCGGTGTCGGCGAGGCGACGGACAGCAGCAGGTCCGGCCGCGCCGCCCGGTCTTCCGGCAGCGGACGAACGCCGGCTCGACAACGTGCACGTGGCGTGTCGGGAGAGGCTCACGACGCTGTGAAGCCGCGAGAGGGGATGCGCCTTCCAACGATGGTTGCCGCGCGCTACCGTTTCTCCACTCCCGCACAACGCTCGATCCCTGGAGAACGCCATGGCCGTCCTGAACGTCAATGGAAAGTCTCTCGAGGCCAACGCCGATCCGCGCACGCCGCTCCTGTGGGTGCTGCGCGACACGCTCGGCCTCACCGGCACCAAGTACGGCTGCGGCATCGCCCAGTGCGGTGCCTGCACCGTCCTCATCGACGGCGTCGCCACGCGCTCCTGCCAGGTGCCGCTGAGTTCCGTCGGCAGGAAGAAGATCACCACCATCGAAGGCCTCGCGCAGGGCGGCACGCTGACGAAGATCCAGCAGGCCTGGGTGGATCTCGACGTGCCCCAGTGCGGCTACTGCCAGAGCGGCATGATCATGGCCGTCACGGCGCTGCTGGCGTCCAAGCCGCAGCCGACCGACGACGACATCAACGCCGCCATCACCAACATCTGTCGCTGCGGCACCTACAAGCAGGTGCGCGAGGCGATCCACGCCGTCGCCAAGGCCTGAGGCAGGGAGGACGTCATGACGATCCAAACGTCTCTCGGCCGGCGCCACTTCCTGGTGAGCGGCGCTGCCGTCGCCGGCGGATTCTCGCTCGGCTTCCGCATTCCCTTCGATGAGGGCGCAGCGCAGGCCGCCGAGGTGAAGGAGGTCAACGCCTGGGTGGTGATCCATCCCGACGACAAGGTGGTCATCCGCATCGCCCGCTCCGAGATGGGGCAGGGCACGCTGACCGGCCTGGCGCAGCTCGTGGCGGAGGAGCTCGAATGCGACTGGAGCAAGGTCACGACGGAGTATCCGACGCCGGGCGAGAACCTGCGCCGCAACCGCGTGTGGCGGAACTTCTCGACCGGCGGCAGCCGCGGCATCCGCGAGAGCAACGAGTATGTCCGCGAGGGCGGCGCGGTCGCGCGCGAGATGCTGATCGCCGCCGCGGCGGCGGAATGGAAGGTGCCGGCGGGCGAGTGCACGGCCGCCGATAGCGTCGTCACGCACACGCCGTCCGGGCGCAAGCTCGGCTACGGCCATCTGGCGGCGGCCGCGGCCAGGCTCGATCCGCCCAAGCAGGTGAAGCTCAAGGATCCGAAGGACTGGAAACTGATCGGCAAGCCCCTGAAGCGGCTCGACACGCGGGAGAAGGTGAACGGCAGCCAGATCTACGGCATCGACTTCCGCCTGCCCAACATGCTGGTCGCGACGGTCAAGGCGTGTCCGGTGCCGGGCGGCAAGCTCAAGAGCCACGACGCGGCCAAAGTCGAGAAGATGCCGGGCGTGAAGAAAGTCGTGGCGATCGACGGCAATGCCGTCGTAGTCGTGGCGGACACCTACTGGAACGCCCACACGGCGCTGGCGGCGCTGCCGGTCGAATGGGACACGGGCAAGTTCGGCGACGTGCAGCAGGACGCCATCACCGCCATGCTGAAGGAGGGACTCGATGCCAGCGAGGCCTTCATCGGCAACAAGGCGGGCGACGCCAAGGCGGCGATCGCCGGCGCAGCGAAGAAGGTCGAGGCGACCTACGCCTTCCCCTGGCAGTACCACGCCACCATGGAGCCGATGAACGCGACGGCGCTCTACACGCCCGAGAAGTGCGAGGTGTGGTGCGGCACCCAGAACGGCGAGGCGGCTCTCGCCGTTGCCGCCGAGGCGGCCGAGCTGCCGGTCGCCAAATGCGACGTCTACAAGCTGATGCTGGGCGGCGGCTTCGGGCGGCGCGGCCGCTCCGACTACGTGCGTCAGGCGGTGCTGGTGGCGAAGCAGATGCCGGGCACGCCGGTCAAGCTGATCTGGTCGCGCGAGGAGGACGCCACCCACTGCCAGTACCATCCGACCACGATGTGCAAGCTGACCGGCGGTCTCGATGCGTCGGGCAAGCTGGTCGGCCTGCAGGTGCGCATCTCCGGTCAGTCGATCCTGGCGTCCCTGTTCCCGCAGAGCCTGCAGAACGGCAAGGATCCGGCGACGTTCCAGGGCTTGCAGCCCGGCGGCCCGGAGGCGGCCTTCGGCTATGAGGTGCCGAACCTGCTGATCGATCACGCCATGCGCAACCCCCACATCCCGGCCGGCTTCTGGCGCGGCGTGAACGTGAACCAGAACGCCATCTACGTGGAATGCTTCATGGACGAGCTGGCCGAGGCGGCGGGCCAGGACCCGCTCGCGTTCCGGCTCGGGATGCTGAAGCCGAAATACGCGACGGTGCTGAAGGCGGCGGCGGAGAAGGCGGGCTACGGCAAGCCGCTGCCGGAGGGGCACCATCACGGCATCGCGCAGGTGATGGGCTATGGCAGCTACGTCGCCGGCGTGGCGGAGGTGTCCGTCTCCGACGACGGCACGCTCCGGATGCACAAGATCACCGCCGCCACCGATCCCGGCTACGGCGTCAATCCGTGGCTGATCGACCGCCAGGTCGCGGGCTCGTTCGTCTACGGCCTCTCGGCGGCGCTCTATGGCGAGATCACCGTGAAGGACGGGGCCGTCGAGCAGACCAACTTCGACAGCTACAACGTCATGCGCATCGACGAGATGCCGGAGGTCGCCGTCGCGCTGGTGCCGTCGGGCGGCTTCTGGGGCGGCGTCGGCGAGCCCACCATCGCGGTGGCGGCGCCGGCGGTGCTGAACGGCATCTACAAGGCCACCGGCAAGCGCGTCCGCGAGCTGCCGCTGATGAACCAGAACCTCAAGAAAGGGGCGTGATGCGGCGACGGCTGGCGGCGGCGCTGGCGGCTTCGCTGTTGTTCGCCGGCACGGCCCGGGCGGCCGACGCGCCGCCGGGTGCATGGTCGTGCACGGGATGCCACGCGCTTTCATCGGCGCCCTCGGTGCCGCCCAATCCGATCCCGGCGCTGACCGGCCGGCCGGCCGTCGAGATCGCCGGCATCATGCGCGAGTTCAAGAGCCGCGGGCGGCCGGCTACGGTAATGGGCCGCATTGCGCTCGGCTTCAGCGACGCCGAGATCGATGCCATTGCGGAATGGCTGGCCAGGCAGGATCACTGACAACCGATGTCGACGCGCCGTCGCACTTTCCTCGGGCTGACCGCGGCGGCTCTCGCCGCACCTGCGCTCGTGCGGGCGCAGGGCGCGGCCAAGGTCGTTGTCGTGGGCGGCGGCTTCGGCGGCGCGACCTGTGCGCGCTTCCTCAAGAGGTTCGCGCCGGCGCTCGCGGTGACGCTGGTCGAGCGGCAGAAGACCTATACCGCCTGCCCCTTCAGCAACGAGGTGATCGCTGGCCTGCGCCCGCTGGAGCGGCAGCAGTTCGGCTATGACGGCCTCGCGCGCTCGGGCGTGACGGTGGCGACGACGGCGGCGACGGCCGTCGATCCGGCGGCGCGGACGGTCATGCTCGCCGACGGCACCCGGCTCGCCTACGACCGGCTGGTGGTGGCGCCCGGCATCGACTTCGACTGGACGGCGCTGCCCGGCTACGACGAGAAGGCCGCCGAGCGCCTGCCGCACGCCTGGAAGGCGGGGGCGCAGACGCTGCTGCTGCGCCGCCAGCTCGAGGCGATGCGCGACGGCGGCCTGGTCGTGATCGCGGTGCCGGCGCCGCCCTATCGCTGCCCGCCGGCGCCCTACGAGCGGGCGAGCCAGATCGCCTGGTACCTCAAGAACAGCAAGCCGCGCTCGAAGGTGCTGGTGCTCGACGCCAAGGACTCCTTCTCCCAGCAACCCCTGTTCCGGCGCGCCTGGTCCGACCTCTATCCCGACCTGATCGAATGGGTGCCGCTCAGCCAGGGCGGCAATGTGACCTCGGTCGATCCCGCCACGCTCACTCTCGAGACCGACTTCGACAGCCACAAGGCCGACGTCGCCAACGTCATCCCGCCGCAGAAGGCCGGCGCGCTGGCGCGGCTCGCGGGCGTCGCCGACCGCACCGGCTGGTGTCCGGTCGAGCCGACCGCCTTCGAGTCGACGCTGCAGCCGGGCATCCACGTGCTGGGCGACGCGGCCCTGGCGGGCGCCATGCCCAAGGCCGCCTCGTCCGCCAATGCGCAGGGCAAGGCCTGCGCCGCCGCCATCGCCGATCGTCTCGCCGGCCGGCCCCCGCAGGCGCCGCGGCTCGTCAGCGGCTGCTATACCCTGGCGGCGCCGGACTACGGCTTCTCCCTGGTCGGCGTCTACCGGCCCGACAAGGGCGAGCTCCGCGAGGTGCCGGGCGCGGGCGGCGCCAGCCCCCTCGACAGCGACCCGGTTCTCCGGGCGCAGGAAGCGCGCTATGCGGAGGGCTGGTTTCGTGCCACCACGGGCGAGATCTTCGGTTAACCCATGTCCCGCATCCTCCTCTCCGTCGTCATCGCCGCCCTCTGCTCCGTCGCCCTCTGGTCCACCGCCGTCCCGGCGCAGGAGGAGTTGCGCTCCTACGTCGTCGTGGGCGATTCGATTCCCGATTCGCTCACCGGCTATCCCGGCGACGCCGAGCGCGGCCGCGCCATCGTCGCCAGCCGCACCACCGGCCTGTGCCTGCTCTGCCACAGCGCGCCGATCCCCGAGGAGCGCTTCCAGGGCAACCTCGCGCCCGACCTGGCCGGCGCCGGCTCGCGCTGGAGCGAGGGCCAGCTCCGCCTGCGCCTCATCGACGCCTCGCGCCTCAAACCCGACACCATCATGCCGCCCTATTACCGGCTCGACCGCCTGCACCGCGTGGCGAAGGGCTTCGCCGACCGCTCCATCCTGACCGCCGAGCAGATCGAGGACGTCGTGGCCTACCTGGCGAGCCTGAAGGAGTGAGACGATGACCGTGCTCGCGACCAGACGCCGCTTCATCGCCGGGGCCGCCGTCGTGACCCTGCTGCCGCTCGACGCCGCCCGGGCCACGCCCGAGACGCTGGCCGCCGCCATCCGCGCGGTGACGGGCGATGCGCCGCTGCGGCCGGGCCGGGTCGCGCTCGACATCCCGCCGCTGGTCGAGAACGGCAACGCCGTGCCGCTCACCGTCACGGTCGAGAGCCCGATGACCGCGGCCGATCATGTGACGGCGATCCACGTCTTCAACGAGAAGAACCCGCAGCCGCATGTCTTCGACGCCCGGCTGGGGCCGCGCAACGGCCGCGCCCTCGTGCGCACGCGCATCAAGCTTGCCGACACGCAGAAGGTCGTGGCCGTCGCCGAGACCAGCGACGGCGCGTTCTGGAGCGCGGGCGCCGACGTCATCGTCACCATCGCCGCCTGCGTCGAGGACCCGACCTGATGGCCAACGTGCTGATCAACGCGCCGAAGACCGCGCGCCGGGGCGAGACGATCGAGCTCAAGGCCCTGATCCTGCATCCGATGGAGACCGGCTTCCGGCCCGGCGCCAACGGCACGATCATCCCGCGCAACATCATCCAGGACTTCACGGCGAGCTGGAACGGCGTCGAGATCTTCCGCATGCGGATGTCGCCGGCGATCGCCGCCAATCCGTACGTGTCGTTCTGCGCCGTGGCGTCGGAGAGCGGCGTCGTGCGCCTGCGCTGGAGCGGCGACAACGGCTTCGCGGTCGAGGAATCGGTGACGGTCACGGTGACATGAACAAGCGATCGCTCGCCTTGGCGCTGGGGGCGGTGTTCTTCGCCTCGCTGGCCGCCGCGCAGGGCGGCGCCGACAGGCGCCGGTCCGGCTACCAGGACATGGGCCCGGCGCTGCAGAAGATGCAGGACGACGACACGGCCAATCCCGCCATGCTGTTCGTGCAGGCGGGCGAGGCGCTGTGGAAGCAGAAGGTCGGCGCCGCCGACAAGGCCTGCGCCGACTGCCACACGACCGCCAGCATGAAGGGCGTCGCCGCGCGCTATCCCGCGATCCCGGCCGGCGCCGACAAGCCGGTCGATCTCGAGGGCCGCATCAATCTCTGCCGCACCACGCAGCAGAAGGCCGAGCCGCTGCGTCCCGAGAGCGACGACCTGCTGCAGCTCACCGCCTGGGTGGCGCTGCAGTCGCGCGGCGATCCGATTGCGCCGCCCGACGATCCGCGGATGGCGGCCGTGCGCGCCGAGGGCGAGCGGCTCTTCACGGAGCGGCAGGGCCAGCTCAACCTCTCCTGCGCCGCCTGCCACGACGCCAATGCGGGCAAGAAGCTGGGCGGCGCCACCATCCCGCAGGGCCATCCCACCGGCTATCCGCTCTATCGCCTCGAATGGCAGACGCTGGGCTCGCTCAAGCGCCGCCTGCGCAACTGCCTGATCGGCATGCGCGCCGAGCCGTACGACTACAACGCGCCCGAATACGTCGCGCTCGAGGCCTATCTGATGGAGCGCGCGCGCGGCATGACGATGGACGCGCCGGCCGTGCGGCCGTAGCGGCGGATGGCCCGGCGCGGCCCGAACGGGAAAAATTTTTCTCCGCCGCGCCGCCGGCAGACAGTCCTTCTCCGCCTGCCGCCGCAATCGATCACGGCGTTTCATTGAGGCCGGCGCGGGCCGGGCGGTAGAACTGTCCATCATGTTCTCGTTCGCCACCGACCTGGTTTCCCGCGCCGCGCAGTTCCTCGCCGCCACTGGCCGCGAGCCGGGCTGCGTCGACGACGGCCTGTGGACCGTGACCGCACGCGGCCGCATCGTCGGCGTGCTGGCCTGTCGCGGCGGCGACTGGCGCCTGTCGTGGGCGGCCGACGCCGATCCGTCGCTGGTCCGGTATGCCGGCACGCTCGACGGCGACATCGAGGGGCTGGCCGAGGCGCTCAGCCTGCGTCTCGGCGCGCCGGTGCGGTTCGGCCCGCTCCTGGCCTGAAACCGGTTAGCCCGAGACCGGTTGAGTTTCGGCCCCGGCCGCCCGACAGTGGGCGGCGACTCGCCATAGGATTCCGACACATGGATGCGATTGACCGCAAGATCGTGGCCCTCCTGCAGGAGGATGCCAGCCTGTCGCTGGCGCAGATTGCCCACCGCGTGGGGCTGTCCCAGAGCCCGTGCTGGAAGCGCATCCAGCGGCTGGAGAAGAGCGGCGTCATCCTGAAGCGCGTGGCGCTGATCTCGCCCGAGGCGATCGGCCAGGGCCTCACCGTGTTCGTCTCGATCGAGAGCGGCGACCATTCCTCGACGTGGCTGGCGAAGTTCGCCCAGACCGTGACGGCCATGCCGGAGGTGATGGAGTTCTACCGCATGGCCGGCGACATCGACTACATGCTGCGCGTGGCGGTGCCGAACATGCAGGCCTTCGACACCTTCTACAAGAAGCTGATCGACAGCATGCCGCTCAAGAACGTCACCTCGCGTTTCGCCATGGAGCGCATCAAATCGACCACCGCCTATCCGCTTCCGCCCGATGCGCGAAATCCGCGCGACCTGAAGAAGAAGATCTGAGCCCGGCCCCATGGACGGGCGGGCCGGGGCGGCGCTAGGGTCGCGCCTCGCACGCACAACCGGGAGGGCTCCATGGCCGTACATGCGCTGAAGACGTCGAAGGTCGCCACGCTGCGCGACAAGGTCTCGCCGCAGGAATGGCAGGCGCGCGTCGACCTCGCCGCCTGCTATCGCCTGATGGATCTCTACGGCATGTCCGACATGGCCGCGAACCATGTCTCGGTGCGCGTGCCGGGCGAGCACGACGCCTTCCTCATCAATGCCTACGGCCTGCTCTACGACGAGATCACCGCCTCGAGCCTGATCAAGATCGACCACGAGGGCAATGTCCTCACCAAGCCTGAGTTCGGGCCGGGCCTCGACTACGGCGTCAACCGCGCCGGCTTCGTGATCCACAGCGCCATCCATCGCGCCCGGCCCGAGGTGGCGTGCGTGATCCACACCCACACCTGGGCCGGCATGGCGGTCTCGACCCTCGACTGCGGGCTGCTCGCCAACACTCAGACGGCGATGCGCTTCGCCCGCATCAGCTACCACGACTACACGGGCGTGGTGCTCGACCTCGCCGAGCAGGACTCGCTGGTGCAGGACCTCGGCGCCAACAACGCCATGATCCTGCGCAACCACGGCCTGCTCACGACCGGCGCCACGGTCCCCGAGGCGTTCAACGCCATGCATCGGCTGGAGCTTTCCTGCAAGACGCAGATCGCGGCCATGTCGTGCAACACCAAGCTGGTCGAGGTGCCGGCCGACGTGGTCGAGGCCACCTACATGAACTACCAGCCGCAGACGCGCCGCCCCTACGGCGTGATGGAATGGCCCGCCCTCCTGCGCAAGCTCGACCGTCTCGATCCCTCGTTCCGCGACTGAGCGCGCCTCGTCGGCGGCATTCCCCCTCCGTCGCCGTGTGACGGCGCCACCTCCCCCGAAACGGGGGAGGGACTCCGGTTCTTTCTTCTCCTCCCCCGGTTCGGGGGAGGTGCCCTCGTCATGCGAGGGCGGAGGGGGCGCGGGGAGCGTGACTATGCGGCCTTCGGCTTTCCCAGCAGGTGGTCGGAGATGATGCGCTGCTGGATCTCGCTGGTGCCCTCGAAGATCTTGGTGAGACGCGCGTCGCGCCAGTAGCGCTCGACGGCGTGCAGCGTCGTGTAGCCGGCGCCGCCGAACACCTGCAGCGCCTCGCTGGTGACGCGCTCGGCCATCTCGGAGGCGTGGAACTTCACCATCGCCGCCTCCTTGTCGCAGCGGCGCTTGCTGTCGATCTCGTCGCACACGAAGTACAGGAGCTGGCGCGAGGCCTCGATCTCGGTCGCCATGCGCGCGAGGCGAAAGCGCGTGTTCTGGAATTCGCCGATCGCCTGGCCGAACTGCCGTCGTTCCTGCGCATAGGCGGTGGCGTCCTCGAGCGCCCCGCGCGCCAGCCCGATCGCGCGCGCGGCGGTATGGGCGCGGGCGCGTTCGAGGCCGGCGGAGATGTAGTAGAAGGCGCGGCCCTCCTCGCCGATCAGCGCCGAGGCGGGCAGGCGGCAGTTGTCGAACGCCAGCTCCCAGGTCTTCCAGCCGAAGTAGCCGATCTTGGGGATCGGCGCGCCGCGCACGCCCTCGGGCAGCGTGCCGCGCTTCTTCTCGATCAGGAACGAGGACAGGCCGACATGCTTGCGCTTGGGATCGGGCGCATCGGAGGTGCGCGCCACCAGCATGATGTAATCGGCGCCGTCGGCGAAGGTGCACCAGTACTTGTTGCCGTTGATGACCCACGAATCGCCGTCGCGGCGCGCGCGGCAGGAGATGTTGCCGAGGTCCGAGCCGACGTCCGGCTCCGACATCGCCGCCGCGCCCAGGAACTGGCCCTTCGCCGCCCGCGGCAGGAACACCGCGCGCTGTTCCTCCGTCATGCCGCGCCCGGCGCTCAGCCCGTTGCCGCGCGCGATGATCGAGGCGACGCTCATCCACGCCCGCGCCAGTTCCTCGGTGATCAGGCAATACTCGAACACGCCCAGCCCCAGCCCGCCATACTGCTCGGGGATGACGATGCCGAAATAGCCCATGTCGGCCAGCTTCTGGATCAGCTCGGGCGGGATGTCGCCCTTCTCGGGATCGAGCTTGTTGGCGAGCGGCAGCACTTCCTTCATCGCGAAGGCCCGCGCCGTCTCCTGGATCATGCGGCGCTCGTCGGTCATGTAGCCCATGGCGTTCCTTCTCCTTTGCGCGCCAGCATAGCAGCGGCGCCGCGCGCCCCGGCGCGGACGCGTTCGTTGTGCGGCACGCCGCGCCGCCGGCATGACGGCCATGCCGGACTCCGCGGACGGCCTTGCGATGACCGCATGGCTGGCTCGGTTACCCGGCGGTAACGTTTTTAAAAAAGGAAATAAAAAGGAGAGAGCGGGTCGCAAGGTCATTTGCCGCGATTATTGCATTTTTCGCAATATCGGTCTATAAAGACCGTCGACCCGACGTTCCCGCCACCCAAGGAGGCCGCCATGCCGCGATACCAGAAGGGAAAGCCGCCCGGCCCGGGCCGGCCGCGCGGTTGCCGCAACAAGGCGCTGGCGCTGTTCGATGCCCTCGGCCTCGACGGCACCGAAAAGGTGATCCGCGTCGTGAAGGAGCGGGCCCAGCAGGGCGACATGCGTGCCGCCTCGATCGTGCTGGCGCGCACCTGGCCGCATCGCAGCGGCCGCCCGGTGGCGCTCGACCTGCCCGACGCCGCGACGGCGGGCGGCCTCGTGCAGGCGCAGGCGGCGGTGATCGCCGCCATGGCGCGCGGCGAGCTGACGCCGGAGGAGGCGGCCGCCGTCGCGACCGTGCTGGAAGCGCAGCGCCGCGCCATCGAGACCCACGACCACGACCGCCGCCTGCAGGCGCTGGAGGAAGGGCGCAGCGGCGAGGGCGCCGATCCGCTGGCGGCGATACTTCCGCCCGTCGCCGAGCCCGGCGACGCCGCGCTTCCGCCGCCCGACGCCGCGACGGCGCGGCCGTGAGCCAGGCCCGCAACGCGCGGCGCCTGCGGCGCCTCGAAGGCGGCGGCGCGACGAGCGTCGGCGCGCAGATCGCCGCCATCAACGCCGCCTACGGCCGCGAGCTGACCGCCGCCCTCGCGCTCGCCGCCTTCGCGCAGGCGCTGGCGGGATCGGATCGGGCGGCGCGGGCGGACGATGCCGGCGCGACATCGATGCCGGAAGCGGCGAGGCCGGCGACCGTCGTCACCGCGCCGCTGCGCGCCCCGGCATCGAGATGGACGACGTCATTCCGCCCCGGCCCGCACGACGTGCTGACCTGGGAGGAGGCGATGCGGGTGCCGTGGATCGATGAAACCGGCGGAGCGTCCTAAAGCGCGATGACTTTTGCTTCGCCCGTCGTCCCGGCGCTCGTCGCGTCAGCCGCGCCTGCGCCGGGACGACGGCAAGAGTTGACGAAAAGTGATCGCGCGGGAGGCCGTAGCCTCATAGGCGCGGATCGTGGTGGCTCATGCCGAAGCCGGATCGGATTTCAGCGCGTCACGCTAGAAGAGCGCGCTGACCGATTCGCCGTTGTGGATGCGCCGGATCGCCTCGGCCAGGGCAGGGGCGACCGACAGCACCTTCAGCTTGGGCGCCGAGCCGGCCGCCGCGATGGGCACCGTGTTGGTGCAGACGATCTCGGCGACATCCTCCAGGGCGGAGAGGCGCGCCAGCGCGTCGCTCGAAAAGAGGCCATGCGTGCAGGCAAGCCGGATCGAGCGCGCGTCGTGCTCGCGCAGGCGCTGGACCAGTTCGATCATCGTGCTGCCCTTGGCGATCTCGTCGTCGAGCACGATCACGTCCTTGCCCGCCACGTCGCCAATGATCGAGCTGATCACGACCTTGTCGTCCGGGAAGCGCTGCTTGGCGCCGGCCGCCACGGGCGTCCCCAGCAGGCGGGCGAACGCGGCCGCATCCTTCGCCCCGCCCAGATCCGGCGAGACCACGACCGCGTTGGAGAGATCATACTGGCGGAAGTGACCGGCCAGCTCGTTGCGCGCATGCAGATGGTCGACCGGGACGCTGAAGAAGCCGTGCACCTGGGGCGAATGCAGCGCCATCGTCAGCACGCGGTTGATCCCGGCGGTGGCGAGGAGGTCGGCGACCAGCCGTCCGCCGATCGAGATGCGCGGCGCGTCCTTCTTGTCCGAGCGCGCGTAGGCGTAGAAGGGGATGACCGCGGTGATCCGCGAGGCGGAGGCGCCGCGGGCCGCGTCGGCCATCAGCAGCAGTTCCATCAGGTGCTCCTGTGTCGGCGGCGACAGCGGCTGGATCAGGAAGACGTCCTGCTGGCGGCAATTCTCCTGGAGCTGGACCTGCATGCAGTCGGTGGCGAAGCGCTGCAGATGCGAGGGGGAAAGCGGCGTTCGGAGGTGGGCGCAGACTTCCGTCGCAAATGCCTCGTGTGCGGTCCCGCTGAAAACGGTGATCCCGTTCATCACGCCCCCTTGATCACATGCGCAAGGGTGGGAGCCGATCCCCCCACACCGAGACCCGGCCCGTCTTTGGCCCGATGCGGATGAACATGCAAGGAGTTCCGCCCCGATCGCCTTCATCGGATGGCGGGGCACCCCGCCGTCAGCCCTTGGACGGCTTCGACTCCTTGAGGGCCTGCGTCAGGGCGTCGGCGCCGGCCTGCAGGGCGTGGAGATGCGCGTCGTCGAGGAAGCCGTGCTCGGCCAGTCCGCGGCCCAGCTCCTTCAGGATGTCGCCCAGCAGGTAATAGTGCAGGTGGACGGCGACCTCGCGCCGCTCCTCGCCGGCCCGCACGATGCGCAGGAGCACTTCGTCGGGCTCCACCTTCACGTCGAAGCCGGACTCGCGCCCGAACGCGCCCATGTAGGCCTTGTCGGGGAAGTCGATGGAGACTTCGGCCCGGTCGGAAATCGATTTCATGCATGCCCTCGGCAATCGTGGATGCCGGCCAGAATAGCATCGCCGCCCCGCGCGCGGTTCGTTGACGGGCCGATACGTTATAGTATAACAAATATCGTCATCTGGGTTTCGAGTTGTCAGGGGAGAAGAAGACGATGCGACGACGGCCGGCGCGTACTTGGCGGAACGGAACTGCAATCGTCCTCGGGGCCCTGTTCGCGACGCCGGCCGTCGCCCAGACGCCGCCCAACGCCTCGCCGGCACCGTCGCCGCTCGGCTCGTCCGCGGGTGCGTCGACCATGGGTGTCACGGCGCCGGGGACGGCCGCGCCGGGAGCACCGGCCGCCGGTCCCGCAGCCCCCGATGCTTCCGCGACGGGTACTTCGCCGACGGGTCCCTCTGCGACGGGCGCGCCGGGCGCCGGCACGCCGGGCAGCGCGGCCGACGCCCTGTCGGCCATCACCGTGACGGCCAAGCGCTTCGACGAGGCGCGCTCGTCGATCCAGCCCAGCCTGGGCGCCTCCAAGTACGAGTTCACGCCGGAGTCGGTCGAGGCCATCCCGCAGGGCCAGAACGCGCCGCTCAACCAGGTCCTGCTGCGGGCGCCCAGCGTCGTGCAGGACAGCTTCGGCCAGATCCATGTCCGCGGCGATCACGGCAACGTGCAGTACCGCCTCGACGGCGTGCAGCTGCCCGAGGGCCTGTCGCTGTTCACCAACGCGCTGCTCACCCAGTACGCCGCCAACATGGCGCTGATCGACGGCGCGCTGCCGGCGCAGTACGGCTTCCGCACCGCCGGCATCGTCGACATCACGGTGAAGTCCGGCCGCACCGATCCGGGCGCCGAGGGTTGGATGACGCTCGGCTCGTACAACTGGCAGCAGCCCTCCGCCAGCTACGGCGGCGCCAGCGGCAAGTACGACTATTTCGTCACCGGCCAGTTCCTGCACAACGCCATCGGCATCGAGAACCCGACCTCGAGCAGCTGGCCGATCCACGACGCCACCGACCAGTGGCATGCGCTGGGCAAGCTGTCCGCCATCGTCGACGAGGACACGCGCCTCAGCTTCATCTTCGGCGGCTCGAACGCCCGCTTCCAGATCCCCAACAGCCCCGGCCAGACGCCGCAATACACCGTCAACGGCATCTCGTCCTTCAACAGCCTGCTGCTCGACGAGCGGCAGTGGGAGCAGACCTACTTCGGCATCGCCTCCCTGCAGAAGCACTACGGCACCGCCGACTTCCAGCTCTCCGCCTTCGCGCGCTATTCCGGCCTCGCCTTCCAGCCCGACACAACCGGCGACCTGATGTTCAACGGCATCAGCCCGTGGGCGACCCGCACCGACCTCGCCGCCGGCTTCCAGGGCGACGGCAGCTGGAAGGTGTCGCCGTCGCACACGCTGCGGGCCGGCTTCCTGGTCCAGCGCGAGCACGCCACCAGCCTGACCAACGCGCAGGTTCTGCCCGTCGACAGCACCGGCGCCACCACCAGCGACACGCCGATGGGCATCACCTACGGCTCGGACCTGGTGGGCTGGATGTACGGCGTCTACCTGCAGGACGAATGGAAGCTCAGCCCGACCGTCACCCTCAACTACGGCGCGCGCTTCGACGCCTACAGCGCCACCGTCGCGGAGAACCAGCTGAGCCCGCGCATCAACGCGGTGTGGGAGCCCAACAAGTTCCTCACCGCGCATCTGGGCTACGCGCGCTACTTCACGCCGCCGCCGCTGTCCCAGGTCGGCAACACGGCGATCGCGGTCACCGCGGGCACCACGGCGGCGCCGGCGCTGACCCAGAACAGCCCGGTGAGGGCGGAACGCGCGAACTACTTCGACGCCGGCTTCGAGGTGCGCCCGATGGAGGGCCTGAAGTTCGGCTTCGACGCCTACTACAAGATCGCCCAGAACCTGCTCGACGAGGGCCAGTTCGGCGCCCCCATCATCCTGACCTCCTTCAACTACGCCAACGCCAAGGTGAAGGGCGTCGAGCTGACCGGCTCCTACGATTCGGGCCCGTGGTCGGTCTACGGCAACGTCGCCTGGATGGACGCCCAGGGCACCAACATCAACTCGGCGCAGTACAACTTCAGCGCCGCCGACCTCGCCTACATCGCGCAGAACTACATCTATCTCGACCACAACCAGAGCGTCACCGGCTCGGCGGGCGTCGCCTATACTTTCAATCCGGACTCCGAGTGGGCGACGCGCGTCTCCTCCGACGTGCTGCTCGGCAGCGGCCTGCGGTCCGACCTCACCCTGCCGAGCGGCTCGTCGATCCCCAACGGCCGCGCGCTGCCCTATTATGCCGTGGTCAACCTGTCGGCGGCGCAGAAGCTGCCGATCAAGGGCACGCGCGGCGCCACGGTGCGCCTCGACATCCTCAACCTGTTCGATTCGTCCTACCAGATCCGCGACGGGACCGGCGTCGGCGTCGGCGCGCCGCAGTACGGCCTGCGCCGCACCTTCCTGGTGACGCTGGCGCAGAAGTTCTGACCCGCGACCGGGCCGCCGGCTTCAGGCGGCCCGCCCCTTGCGGCGGCGTCAGGAAAACGTCGCGAACACTTCCTCGATCGCCTTCATCTGGTTGCCCGCCGCCGACGACGGCACCAGGATCGGCGTGTGCACGCCCGCCGCGCGCCAGGCGGCGACGCCGTCGCGCACCTTGGCCGCGGGGCCGAACAGCGTGGTCTCGGCCAGCCACCGGTCGGTGAGGTATTTCGGCACGTCGTCGCGGCGGCCCTCGGCGATCGCCGTCTCGATCGCCGTCATCTCCTCGCCGTAGCCGGCCTCCTTCCAGTAGTTCCGATAGTTGGGCAGGAAGGCGTAGTTGGTGAGCGTGCGCCGGTTCACCGCCTTGGCGGCCTCGACGTCGTCGCTGATGCAGGTCGGGATCATGTTGCCGATGAAGAAGTCGCCGCCGGTGCGCTTCGCCGCCGGCAGCGCGCCCAGAGACTCGCCGACATGGGAGAGGCAGACATTGGCGAACACGACGCCCTCGGCCAGCTCGCCCGCCAGCGCCACCATCTTCTTGCGCAGCGCCGCGACGATGATCGGCGGCAGCGGGCCGAACGCCGTCTCGGCGCGGAACTTCTCGATGAAGGCACGGGTGTCGGCGAGCGGCTTGCCCGGCGTCACGCCCATGCGCACGTAGGAGGGACCGTGGGCGATGCCGATGCCGAGCCGGAAGCGGCCGCCCGAGACCTCGTGCATCATCGCCGCGCTCTGTGCGAAATCGACCATGGTGCGCTGGTAGATCGGCACGATGGAGGTGCCGAAGGGAATTGCGTCCGTGTTCCAGGCCAGCGCCTCGCACATCGACATGTTGCCGAACGGGCTCGGCACGTAGATGCCGGCGAAGCCGCGCGTCTCGGCCTCCCGGCACAGCTCGATGGTGCGACGGCGGCGGCCCGGCATGGCGATCAGGCACAGGGCGGGCAGGGGGTCGGCCATGGTCGGGTTCCTTCGGTTGCTGGTCGCGGCGGATGGAGCGCCATCATGCCCCAACGGGACCCGGGCGCGAGCCCGACCTGCGCGCCGGCCCGCGTGCCGGAAGGCGGCCGCCTCGGCGAGAGGGCGGCGGGCGAGAGGGGCGCCGGCGGGGGGCGCCCGGGCGACGTCGTGCGCGTTGCGCCGCCGCATGGGCCCCTCTACGGTTCCGCCGCGAGATCTTGGGGGAACATCGCTTGTCGAACAGCAGAGAGGCCGTGCGGCGGCGCACCGTGATCGCGACGCTGGCCGGTGCGGCGGCGGCGCGGCCGCTGCTGGCGCAGGCGGCGGCACCGGCGCGGCTGGCCTTCATCGCGCCTGGCACGGCCCGGACCGAGGTGCCCATGATCGCGGCGCTGCATGCCGGTCTTGCCGAGAACGGCTTGAAGGACGGCCGTGACTACGTCCTCGACGTCTACTATGCCGAAGGCGAGTACAGCCGCTTTCCGGCTCTTACCCAGGCCGCGCTGGCAACGAAACCGGCCATGCTGCTGGTGGTGACGATCGCCTCGGTGCGTGCCGCCCAGCAGGCAACCACTACGGTGCCGATCGTCTTCATGGCCACCAACGACCCGGTTGGCGCCCGGCTGATCGACAGTCTCGCGCATCCCGGCGGCAACACGACCGGCGTCGCCACCATGGCCGACGATGCGGTGCCGAAGCTGGTGGAGCTGATGCGCACGGCGCTGCCGCAGGCACACACGCTAGCCGTGCTCATCAATCCGCTCAACGCCACCAACCGACCCATCTTCGAGCGCGTCCGTGCCGCCGGTGCCAGCATCGGCCTGGAGACGCGCGCGATCGAACTCAGCACGCCGGAAGGCCTGGAGGCCGCTTTCGGGCCGCCCTCTGCCAGACAGCCTGATGCCCTGCTGGTGGTTGCCGACGCCTTGTTCCAGCAGCTTGCCGGCCGGATTGCGGCGCTGGGGATCGAGCGCCGCATCGCCGTGATCGGGCCGGCCCGCAACATGGCCGAGGCCGGAGCGCTGATGAGCTACGGCGCTGCCTTCACCACGCTCGTGCGGCGCTCCATGTACTATGTGAAGCGGATCCTGGCCGGCGCCCGGCCAGGCGACCTGCCGGTCGAGCAGCCGACTGCCTTCGACCTCGTGATCAACCTCAGGACCGCGAAGGCACTCGGCCTCACGCTGCCGCAGACGCTGCTCGCCAGCGCCGACGACCTGATCCAGTAGCGACGGCCGGCACGGCGCGGTGCCTCAGTCGAGCGTCTCGTCGGCACGCACCTGCAGGGTCGGCGGCAGGGCGAGGCCGAGCGCGCGAGCGGCGCGCCCATTGATCACGAACTGATAGAGCGTCGGCTCCTGTGCCGGCAGGTCGCCGGGCCGGGCACCTCTCAGGATGCGGTCGATATAGCCTGCCGAGCGCTTGAAGACGTTCGAAACGTCGGGGCCGTAGCTCATCAGCCAGCCGGCCTCGGCGAATATCCTGAAGATCGACACCGACGGCAGCCGTGCCGCCAGCAACGCCGTCGCGATCTCCTGGCGATAGCGCGTCAGGAAGGGATCGGACGGAGCGATCACGGCGCTGTTGGGGCGGCGGGCGATCTCCTTCACGACGGGCTCGATGTCGCGCGCTTCGTGCATCGGCGCCACCGAGAGCGACAGCGGCGGCAGGCCGGGCATGCGCCCGGCCGCCTCCATCATCTGCCGATAGAAGGGCGTCGAATCGGGATTGTGGATCACCACCGCGTGCTCAAGCGACGGCACCGCTTCCCGGAGGAGCTGCAGCCACTTTCCCACCAGCGTCACGTCCCAGAAGGTGAAGCCGGTGATGTTGCCGCCCGGGTGGGCGACGCTCTGGATCTCGCCCAGGGCCACCGGATCGACGGCCAGCACGAAGACGATCGGGATGGTGCGTGTGCGCCGGACGACGTCGTCGAGTGCCGGCGTGCTGTTGAGCACGATCAGGTCGGGCGCGGACGCGACCATGGCCGCTGCCTGGTCGCGCATCGCTTGCGCGCCGGCGCCGCCATAATGCACGTCGAGCTGGATCGTCCGGCCTTCGACCCAGCCCCGCTGGGCCAGTCCCTCGCGCAGGCTCGCCAGCCGTGCCTGTCCCTCGGGATCGCTGGCCGTCGAGCTGAGCAGGATAGCGACACGGCGCAGGGCAGCCTGCCCGCGTGCGCGTGATACGAGGAGAAAGGGAGACGCGATCCCGGCGCCGGACGCACCGGCGAGCAGCCGGCGTCGCCTCATCGGGTCGCCCCGACGGCGCCATCCCCGGCAGCCACCTCTTCCCTCTCCGGCACGTTCCGTCCCTCCGCGCGTCCGGCAAGGTAACATGGCCGCAGGCAACCTCAACCGAACTGCGGACCCGGATCGGGCAGACGGTCGTCCCTATGAAATCCCTATGGCGAATCGCCCGCAGTGCTCTCGAATCCCTACGGCCGCAGGTTTAGCTGCAGAGGCGGAAACGAGCTCGAAAGGAGCCTGCCATGCCTGTCTGTATCGAGTCTGCCGCTGCCGTGTCCGCCCTTGCCGGGTCTGTGCGGGGCGGGGAACTCCCGGGCGTCGAGGACGTTCGGGAAGAGGAGCCTCCGTTGACGCGGGCCGAGGCGCTGGCCGCCGGCACGGCCCGGCTCATCGTCGGTTTTCTGTGCGTGGCGCCGGCCGCGCTCTTCCCCGTGGGTCTCGCCTACAAGGTTTTCACCCATCTTGCCCCCTGATCGCGCCACCGACCTGGGCTCCGACGGCCGCTCCCGCCGCCCCCTGTCCCGCCCCCGCCTCGCGGTTGCCGGCGTGATGGTCGTGGGCGTGGCGGGCTTCCTCGGCCTGCTGCTTGCCGCCCGCGCCGCGCCGGACTTCGCCTCGGCGCTGCGGACGCTGGCCTTCGTCTGGTTCTTCGCCGCGGGTGCGGTCTGGTTCGTCCTTTCCGCCCGGGCCCGGAAGCGCCACTGGCGGGAGTGACGCGCCTCAGGCCTTCGCGTCCGCCGCGATCATCGCCGCGCCCTTCTCGGCGATCATGATGGTGGGCGCGTTGGTGTTGCCGGTGGTCAGCGTCGGCATCACCGAGGCGTCGATAACGCGCAGCCCCTCGATCCCGTGCACCCTGAGCCGCGAGTCGACCACGGCGCGTGGATCCTCGCCCATCCGGCAGGTGCCGACCGGGTGGTAGAGCGTGTTGCCGGCGCGGCGGGCGTAGGCCAGCAGGTCGACGTCGCTCTCGATGTCGGGGCCGGGCTGGATCTCGCCCTTGCTGTGCTGGCTGAGAGCCGGGGCGGCGAAGATGCGGCGCACGTGGCGCGCGCCCGCCAGCAGCGCCAGCTCGTCGGTGCGGGTGGTGAGATAGTTGGGCCGGATCGCCGGGCGGTCGAACGGCTCGGGCGACGCGGCCATCACCGTGCCGCGGCTGTCGGGCTTCACCACGCAGACGACGCAGCTCATGCCCGGCTGTTCGTCGAGCTGGCCGAACTTCAGCGGATGGGTGCTGCCCGGCGTGAACAGGAGCTGCAGGTCGGGCGAGGCCAGCCCCTCGCGGCTGTCGCAGAAGACCTGCGCCGTGGTGACGCCGAAGGTGAGCGCGCCGCGGCCGGTCAGGGCGAAGCGCACGATCTCCGGCAGCACGCGCGGGAAGCGCGCGATCTCGTTCACGGTCTCGGCGCCGTGCACGCGATGCACGACGCGGATCACGTAGTGGTCGATCAGGTTGGCGCCGACGCCCGGCAGGTCGTGCACGACCGGCACGCCCAGCGACTGCAGGTGCGCGGCGGGGCCGATGCCGGACACCTGCAGGACATGCGGCGAATTGATGGTGCCGCCGGCCACGATCACCTCGCGGTTGGCGCGCACCTGGGTGAGGGCGCCGCCGCGCCGGAAGGTGACGCCGGTGCAGCGCCGGCCCTCAAAGGTCAGCCGCCCGCCCTGGGCCTCGGTCTCGACGCGCAGGTTGGGCCGCTTGCGCGCCTCGCGGAGATAGGTCTGCGCCGTCGAGCCGCGGAAGCGGCCGCGCCGCGTCATCTGCGAATAGCCGACGCCTTCGCGCTGCCGGCCGTTGAGGTCGGGATTGAAGGGGAAGCCGGCCTGCTGCGCCGCTTCGACGAAGCGGTGGGTGAGCGGCAGGATGGTGCGGTAGTCCTCGACCTTGAGCGGCCCGCCCTGGCCGCGGATCTCGGGATCGCCGCCCTGCACGTAGTGCTCGGACTTCCTGAAGTAGGGCAGCACGTCGTCCCAGCTCCAGCCGCGGCAGCCCATCTGCGCCCAGCCGTCGAAGTCGGCCGGCGCGCCGCGCACATAGAGCATGCCGTTGATCGAACTGGAGCCGCCCAGCGTGCGACCGCGCGGCCATTCGATCCGCCGCTCGCCCGACCCCTTCTCGGGTTCGGTCGTGTAGTTCCAGTTGACCAGCGGGTTGCGGATCAGCGACCGCATCCCGGCCGGGATATGGATCATCGGATGCCAGTCGCTCGGTCCCGCCTCGAGCAGGATCACCGACGCGCCCGTTTCCGACAGACGAGACGCAACCGTGCAGCCGGCCGAGCCGGCGCCCACGACGACATAATCCGCCTGCATTGGCGTTATCCTCCCCCGGGGAGCTTCAGAGATTTACTCGACAAGCTCCATGGGATTCTCATACCAAGCACCGCGCGGCGGTACATCGTCCTCATCCTCCCCCGTCCCCGGGGGAGGGACCCCGAACGGGCGGAGGCGGAAGGCGGCGCGGGAAAGAAGAGGGAGACGGAGAATGAAGATGCGCGGTCGCCAGGTTCTCATGCAGACGCTGCTCAACCACGGCGTCGATCGCATCTTCGGCAATCCCGGCACCACCGAGAGCCCGCTGATCGATTCGCTGCTCGACTATCCGCAGATCCAGTACATCGTGCACCTGCACGAGGGCGTCGCAGTGGGGGCGGCGAACTTCTACGCCCAGGCGAGCGGCAAGACCGCGTTCGTGAACCTGCACGTGGCGCCGGGCCTCGGCAATGCGATCGGCATGATCTACGGTGCGCTCAAGAACAGTTCGCCGATGGTGGTGACAGCGGGCCAGCAGGATACGCGCCTGCGCCTGCGCGATCCGGTGCTGGGCCATGACCTCGCGGCGATGGCGGCGCCGGTCTGCAAGTGGAGCGTCCAGGTCGAGCGCGCCGACGAGATCGGCCCGATCCTGCAGCGCGCCTTCAAGATCGCCAACGAGGCGCCGGCCGGGCCGGTGTTCGTGGCGCTGCCGATCGACGTCATGGAGCAGGAGACCGCGATCGGTCCGGGCGCGCCGGCGACGCTGTTCGAGGCGAGCCGCCCCGACCCGGCCGGCATCGAGGCGATGGCGGCGCTGATCGGCGCCGCGCGGCGGCCGGCGATCGTGGCGGGTGACGATATCGCGCGCGTGGGCGGGCAGGCGGCGCTGGTGAAGCTGGTCGACGCGATCGGCGCCACGGTCTGGTTCGAGGGCCTGCGCGGGCGCAATTCCTTCCCGACCGACCATCCGGCCTATCGCGGCACGCTCGCCTTCGACGCGCCGGGCGTGGCCAAGCAGTTCGCCACCAACGACCTCGTGCTGATGGTGGGCGGGCCGTTCTTCGAGGAAGTGTGGTACGGGCCGGGCTCGCCCTTCGCGCCCGGCACCAAGGTGCTGCAGGTCGAGGCGGCGCCGGCGCGGCTCGCCTACAACTTCACGCTCGATGCCGGCGTGGTGGCCGACCCGCGCGCCGCGCTGGAGGCGCTCGTGGATGCCGCGGCGATCGATCCGGCCGAGGCGAAGCGGCGCAACGGCGCGCTGGCGGAGCAGAAGAAGAGCGAGGACGCGGCACAGAAGGCGCGCGTCGAGAAGGCGTGGGCGCGCACGCCGACCTCGATGGCCCGCGCCATGGCCGAGATCCGTGCCGGCGCGCCGGCCGACGTCGTCGTGGTCGACGAGACCATCACGGCCAATCTCGACCTCTTCAAGACCTTCGTCTTCAAGGGACCGGACGACTATTTCAGCGGCCGCGGCGGCGGCATCGGGCAGGGCGTCGCGGGCGCGATCGGCGTGGCGGTGGCGCAGGACCGGCGGCCGGTGCTGTGCCTCTCGGGCGACGGCTCGTCGATGTATTCGATCCAGGCGTTGTGGACGGCGGCGCATCACGACCTGCCGATCGTGTTCGTGATCCTGGCCAACCGCGAATACCGCGTGCTGAAGCACAACATCGACGCCTACCGCACGCGCTTCGACGTCAAGAGCAACAAGCCCTACATGCACATGGACCTGACGGGCCCGGTGCTGGGCTTCGTCGATCTCGCCAGGGGCATGGGGCTTGCCGGCACGCATGTGACCAAGGCCGACGATATCAAGGCCGCCGTGGCGGCCGCCTTCAAGTCGGGCAAGCCGCATCTCGTCGAGATCGAGATCGAAGGAAAGCGGTAGCGCGTTCACGCGCTACCGGCGGGCGGCAGCGCCTTCTGAGGCGCGAGAGCCCGCACAGTGCGGAAAAGACCAGGAAGCTTACTTCTGGAAGGTGCGCACCTTCTGCTGGTGCGCGCGGGCGGCGTTGGTGAGCATGGGCAGGTCGTTGCCGGAAAGCAGGAACTTCATGCCCTTGCCGGTGTAGAGCTTCAGCAGCTCCTCGGTATAGGCGCCGCCCATGCCCGGCCACTTGCCGTGCTTGGTGCAGGCGGCCACGACCTTGTCGACGGCGGCCTGGACCTTCGGATTGCCGGTGTCGCCGGGGATGCCCATCTCCATCGACAGATCGCTCGAGCCCACCAGCAGGCAGTCGATGCCGGGCACCGACGCGATCGCCTCGGCATTCTCGACCGCCTTCGGCGTCTCGATCATGACCGTGATCAGCGTGTTGTCGTCGCTCTTGGCGGTCATCTCGCCGAGCGGCATCGGCGCGTAGTCGAACTGCGCCTGGCCGCCGCCGACGGAGCGGTGGCCGCGCGGCGGATAGCGCAGCTTGTCGGCGATCTCCTTCGCTTCCTCGGCCGTGTCGACGTGCGGGATGACGATGCCGAGCGCGCCGCCGTCGAGCACGCGCGTGGCCATGGTGAGTTCGCCGTAGGGAACGCGAACGATGGGGGCGATGCCGGAATCCTGCGCCGCGACGGCGATGGCGCACGCGGTCTCGATCGACATAGAGCCGTGCTCGAGATCGATGAACAGCCAGTCGTAGCCGGCCGCCTTCATCACCTTGATGATGTCGACGTTGCGCACCAGCCGGATGCCGATGCCGATCGCCAGCTCGTTCTTCTTCAGCCGCGCCTTGGCCGCATTGACCGCAAAGCCCATCGCATCCTCCCCGGCTTCCGCCCGTTTCGTCGCGGCGGTAAGCTAGACGCCATGGGCTTTCATGTCGAACGGATCGACCATGTCGTGCTGCGGGTGCGCGACCTCGAAGGCATGGTGCGATTCTACGAGCAGGCGCTGGGCTTCGAGGTCGAGCGCACGCTGGAGACGCTCAAGCTGGTCCAGATGCGGGCGGGTGCATCGCTGCTCGACCTGATCCAGGGCGAACGGCCGGCCTCGGGCGGCAACATGGATCATCTCTGCTTTCGCATCGAGCCGTTCGATCGTGACGAGATCGTGGCGCGGCTTTCGCCTCTCGGCATTGCGGTGGGTGAAACCGTCCAGCGCTACGGCGCCGAGGGCAGCGGACCCTCCGTCTATTTCCACGATCCGGAGGGAAACCAGATCGAATTGAAAGGCGCGGCGCAATAACGCTTGGCCGCTACACACGATGTGCTAGCTTGCCGCCAACAAATACGAACGAAAACAAGACAATTCGCGCTCGTCTGGGAGGAAATTGAGATGCGTCTGACAACGGCGATATGGGCCGCCGGCACAGCCGGCCTGCTGACGATTGCGTCACCTTCCTTCGCGCAGAAGCAGGGCGGCACGCTGAACATGCCGCTGCGCGACAACCCACCCAGTGCGTCGATCCACGAGGAAGCGACCATCTCCGTCGTGCAGCCGTTCATGGCGGTGTTCAACAACCTCGTCGTGTTCGATCCCAACCAGAAGGCCAACAGCCCCGATCACATCGTTCCGGATCTCGCCGACAGCTGGTCGTGGAACGACGACAAGACGAAGCTCACCTTCAAGCTGCACCAGGGCGTGAAATGGCATGACGGCAAGCCGTTCACGGCGAAGGACGTGAAGTGCACGTTCGATGCCCTGAAGGGCACGCCCGACGAAGGCACTGACCTCATGCGCAAGGACCCGCGCAAGATCTGGTACATCAACCTCAAGGAGGTCACGACCAACGGCGACAACGAGGTGACCTTCGTCCTCGGCCGCCCGCAGCCGTCGTTCCTGTCGATGCTCGCCGCCGGCTATTCGCCGATCTACTCCTGCCACGTGCCGAGCCGCGAGATGCGCACCAAGCCGATCGGCACCGGTCCGTTCAAGATCGCGGAATACAAGCGCAACGAGTCGATCAAGCTCGTGCGCAATCCCGACTACTTCAAGAAGGGCAAGCCCCATCTCGATGCCATCGAGTGGAAGATCGTGCCCAACCGCAGCACGCGCATGCTGGGATTCGTGTCGGGCCAGTTCGACATGACCTTCGACTCCGACATCAGCTTCCCGATGCTGAAGGACGTGATGTCCCAGAAGAAGGACGCCATCTGCGAGGCGCGTCCGTCGAACGTGAACTCGAACATCCTGATCAACCGCGACTCGCCGCCGTTCAACAATCCGGAGATCCGGCGGGCGCTGGTCGATACGCTCGACATCAAGGCCTTCAACGAGATCCTGAGCCAGGGGCATAACCTCGACGGCGCGGCGATGCTGCCGCCGCCCAACGGCGTCTGGGGCATGCCCGCCGACATGCTGGCGACGCTGCCCGGCCATTCGACCGACGTCGAGAAGAGCCGCGCCGAGGGCCGCAAGATCATGGAGAAGCTGGGCTACGGGCCCGACAAGCCGCTCAAGGTCAAGGTCGCGACCCGCAACATCGCGATCTACCGCGACCCGGCCGTGATCCTGATCGACCAGCTCAAGAAGGTCTACATCGAGGCCGAGCTCGAGCCGATCGACACGACGGTCTGGTACACCAAGATCCAGCGCAAGGACTACCAGCTCGGCATGAACCTGACGGGCGTGGGCGTCGACGACCCCGACGTCAATTTCTACGAGAACTTCTATTCGAAGTCGCTGCGCAACTACACGGGCTACAACAATCCCGACGTCGACAAGCTGATCGACCAGCAGTCGGCGGAGACCGACATCGCCAAGCGCAAGAAGATCGTGTGGGAGATCGAGAAGAAGCTCGCCGACGACGTCGCGCGGCCGGTCATCGGCTACAACGTCGACAACACCTGCTGGTCGCCTCAGGTCAAGGGCGTGAAGCTCCAGGTCAACAGCATCTACAACGGCTGGCGCTTCGAAGACATCTGGTTGGACAGGTAAAGCGTAAGGAGTATCGGTGGGAGCGTACCTCGTTCGGCGCCTGTTCCTGATGGCGGTCACCCTGGTCGGGATGTCGATCCTGATCTTCGTGCTGCTGCGTCTGGTACCAGGCAACATCGCCGACATCCTGGTCGATGCCACGGGCAACGACGATCCGCAGGAGAAAGCGCGGATCGTCCACGACCTCGGCATCGACCGGCCCCTCGTCGAGCAGTACTGGCAGTGGATCAACGGGCTCGCCCACGGCGACCTGGGCTACGCCTTCGTGTCGGAGCGTCCGGCGATCGAGGAGATCGCGCCGCGTATCCCGATCAGCAGCAAGCTGGCGGGGCTGGCGATCTTCTTCGCCGTGCTGCTGGGCGTGCCGCTCGGCGTCGTCAGCGCCGTGCGGCAGAACTCCGGGCTCGATTACGGCCTGCGCGTGCTGAGCCTGAGCGGCCTCTCGCTTCCCGCCTTCTGGCTCGGACTCCTGGTGCTCATGGCATCGGTGCAATGGTTCGGTACGATCCCGATCTACGATGCCGACGCGCACGGCTTCTTCACCCAGGTGAAGATGCTGGCGCTGCCGGCGATCGTGGTGGGTTTCCGCAGCTCGGCGCTGATCATGCGGCTCACGCGCTCCTCGATGCTCGAGGTGCTGCGTCAGGACTATGTGCGTACGGCGCGCTCCAAGGGCGCCTCGAACGCCTCCGTCAACTACGACCATGCGCTGCGCAACGCGCTGCTGCCGGTGGTGACGGTGATCGGCATCGAGGCCGCCTTCCTGGTGGGCGGCCTGATCGTCACCGAAACGGTGTTCAACATTCCCGGCGTCGCCCGCTTCCTGGTCGAGGCGATCCGCTGGCGCGACTATCCGATCGTGCAGAACCTCACCATGCTGATTGCCGTCGTCGTGGTGACCATGAATTTCCTGGTCGACATGGCCTACATGGTCCTCGACCCGCGCATCAAGTTCGGGGGCTGAGGCGATGACTGCCATCGACCATCAGGCCGCGCTCGCCCGCGCCGGCGCCAACGTCACCGGCTGGTGGAGCCGCACGCTCTTCTTCGCCCGCCGCTATCCGCTGGGGGCCGTCGGGGCGGTGATCGTCTTCCTGTTCATCTTCACCGCGGTATTCGCCGACGTCATCGCGCCGGTCGATCCAACCGCGACCAACGCCAAGTACTCGCTGGCGCCGCCCAGCAGCATGTTCTGGCTGGGCGCCGACTTCATGGGCCGCGACATGTACAGCCGCATCATCCACGGCGCGCGGATCTCGCTCGCCGTCGGTGCCGGCGCCATGGGCCTGGGGGGCATCCTCGGCATTTCGATCGGGCTCGCCAGTGGCTATCTCGGCGGCTGGATCGACCTCGCCCTGCAGCGCCTGATGGACATCATGCAGGCACTGCCGCTGCTGGTGCTGGCCATCATCATGGCCGCCTCGCTGGGACCGTCGCTGCGCAACACCGTCATCGCCATCGCCATTCCGCTGGTGCCGAGCGTGGCGCGCGTGGTGCGCTCCTCGACCCTGTCGCTGCGCGAGCAGCCCTTCGTCGAGGCGGCGCGCGCCGTCGGCATGGGCGAGCTGCGCGTCGCCGTGCGCCATGTCCTGCCCAACACGCTGGCGCCGCTGATCGTGCTGGCGACCGCGCAGCTCGGCTCGGCGATCCTGGTCGAGGCGTCGCTGTCGTTCCTCGGGCTGGGCGTGCCGGAGCCGCATCCCTCCTGGGGCCGCATGCTGTCGGAATCCGCGGCCGAGTACGTGCGCACGGCGCCGTGGCTGGTGATCTGGCCCGGTGTCGCCATCAGCCTGACCGTCTTCGGCACCAATCTGCTGGGCGACGCCCTGCGCGATCTGCTCGACCCGAGGCAACGTTCGTGACCGCTCAGCTCGAAGTCGAGAATCTCGGCACCTGGTTCTATACCCGCCACGGCATCGTCAAGGCCGTGGACGGCGTCGATTTCCACGTCGAGGCCGGCGAGACGCTGGCCATCGTGGGCGAGTCCGGCTGCGGCAAGAGCATGACGGCGCTGTCGCTGATGCGCCTCATCCCCGATCCGCCCGGCCGCATTGTCACCGGCGCGATCAAGCTCGCCGGGCGCGATTTGCTGAAGATCAGCGAAGAAGAGATGCGCAGGGTGCGCGGCAACGAGATCTCGATGATCTTCCAGGAGCCGATGACCTCGCTCAATCCGGTCATGACCATCGGCAAGCAGATTGCCGAGGCCCTGGTCCTGCATCGCGACATGACGCGCAAGCAGGCGCTGCAGCGCGCGGTGGAGATGCTGGACCTGGTGCGCATCCCCGAGCCCGCGCAGCGGGCCAAGGAGTATCCGCACCAGCTCTCGGGCGGCATGCGCCAGCGCGCCATGATCGCCATGGCGCTGGCCTGCAATCCCAAGGTGCTGATCGCCGACGAGCCGACCACGGCGCTCGACGTCACCATCCAGGCGCAGATCCTGGAGCTGATCGTCGAGCTGCAGCGCGAGTTCAAGGCGGCGGTGATCCTGATCACGCACGATCTCGGTGTCGTCGCCGAGACGGCGCACCGCGTGATCGTCATGTATGCCGGCCGCAAGGTCGAGGAAGCCGCGGTGGGGGCGCTGTTCGCGCGCCCGCTGCATCCCTATACGGCCGGCCTGATGAAATCGATCCCGCGGCTGGAGCTGATGCGCGGCGAGGAGCGGCGGCAGACCGAGCGGCTGCAGGAGATTCCGGGCATCGTGCCGCCGCTGTTCGACCTGCCGCCGGGCTGCGCCTTCGCTCCGCGCTGCCCGAAGGCCAATGATCTGTGCCGGCGCGAGCGGCCGGCCTACGAGGAGAAGCAGTCCGGCCACTGGGCCGCCTGCTGGCACACCGATGGTTGACGCGACGCCCGTCCTCGAGGTCAGGGACCTCAAGAAGCATTTCCCGGTGCGCAAGGGCCTGCTGCGCCGCACCGTCGGCCAGGTCCATGCGGTCGACGGCATCAGCTTCTCGATCGGTGAGGGCGAGACGCTGGGGCTGGTGGGCGAATCGGGCTGCGGCAAGTCGACGGCGGGCCGCGCCGTGCTGCGCCTGATCGAGCCGACCTCGGGATCGGTGCGCATGGCCGGGCAGGACATCACGCACCTGCCGAAGAAGGCGCTGCGGTCCTACCGGCGGCAGATGCAGATCGTCTTCCAGGACCCGTTTTCGTCGCTCAATCCGCGCATGACCGCGGGCGACATCGTGGGCGAGCCGCTGTTCGTGCATGGCCTCGCCAATGCCAGGGAACGGCGGGAGCAGGTTGCGGCGTTGTTCCAGCGCGTCGGCCTGCGGGCCGCGCAGATGGCCAACTTCCCGCACCAGTTCTCCGGCGGCCAGCGCCAGCGCATCGGCATCGCGCGCGCGCTCGCGCTGGGGCCGAAGCTGATCGTGGGCGACGAGCCGGTGTCGGCGCTCGACGTGTCGATCCAGGCGCAGGTCATCAACCTGCTGCAGGACCTGCAGCGCGAGCGGAAGCTCTCCTATCTCTTCATCTCGCACAATCTCGCGGTGGTGGAGCACATCAGCCACCGCATCGCCGTGATGTATCTCGGCCGCATCGTCGAATATGCCGACACGCGCTCGATCTTCGTGCGCCCGCAGCACCCCTATACCGAGGCGCTGCTTTCCGCGGTGCCGGTGCCGGACCCGACGGTGAAGCGGCAGAAGCAGATCCTGCAGGGCGACGTGCCGAGCCCGGTCAACCCGCCGGCCGGCTGCCACTTCCACACCCGTTGCCCCTACGCGACGGCGCACTGCAAGGTGGAATCGCCACCGCTGCGCGAAATCGCGCCGGGCCATCACGTTTCCTGCCATCTGCGCTAGATTTTACGTCTATTGTTTCCCGATCCGCGAATAGCGGACGGAATTCAGAAGACGTCAGGAGGAACGCGTTCGATGGCCGATTGGGATTACATCATCGTGGGCGGCGGTTCGGCGGGCTGCGTGCTGGCCAACCGCCTCACGGAGGATGCCAGCGTCAAGGTGCTGCTGCTGGAGGCGGGCGGCCAGGACAAGTCGATGTGGATCGAAATTCCCGCCGGCTTCACCAAGCTCCTCAACCACAAGAAGTTCAACTGGAACTTCGAGATGGAGGCGGAAGAAGGCATGGCCGGCCGCCGTATCCCCTGTCCACGCGGGCGGGCGCTGGGCGGCTCGAGCTCGATCAACGGCATGCTCTATGTCCGCGGCCAGCCGCTCGACTACGACACCTGGAGCCAGCTCGGCAATCGCGGCTGGTCCTATGAGAGCGTGCTGCCCTACTTCAGGAAGTCCGAGCATTTCGAGGGCGACGGCGACGAGGCGCGCGGCAAGGGCGGCCCGCTGAACGTGGCCCACATGACCGAGCATCACGAGCTGTGCGATGCCTTCATCGATGCGGCCGAGGCCTGCGGCTACCCGAAGAACAAGGACTACAACAACGGCAACCAGGAAGGTTTCGGCTACTTCCAGGTGACGATGAAGAACGGCAGGCGCTGGTCGGCCGCGCGAGCCTTCCTCGATCCGGCGCGCAGCCGGCCGAACCTGCGCATCGAGACCGACGCGCTGGTCTCCAACGTCATCCTCGAGGGCAAGCGCGCCGTCGGCGTCGCCTACACGGTCCATGGCCAGAAGCGCGAAGCCCGCTGCGGGCGCGAGGTGATCCTCTCGTGCGGAGCCGTGCAGTCGCCGGGCGTGCTCGAATATTCCGGCATCGGCCAGCCCGAGCTGCTGAAGCGCTACGGCATCGAGGTGAAGCACGAGCTGAAGGGCGTCGGCGAGAACTACGGCGACCACTTCGCGCCGCGCATGAACTGGCGCGTGAAGCTGCCGATCACGCTCAACGAGCGGACGCGCGGCCTCAGCCTCGTGCGCGAGGTGCTGAAGTACTATACGCAGGGGCGCGGTGCGCTCAGCCTGACCGCGGGCGTGGTCTACGGCTTCGTCCGCACCCGGCCCGGCCTCGAGAGCCCGGACATGCAGTTCCACATGGCCCATGCCAGCTACGACAGCGCCCAGAAGCGCCTGCTCGAGCGCGAGCCCGGCATGACGGTGGTGATCGGCCAGTGCCGGCCCGATTCGCGCGGCTCGATCCACATCAAGTCGGCGACCCCGGGCTCGGAGCCTGCGATCCGGCCCAACTTCCTGTCGGCGCAGACCGACCGCGACACGACGGTCGCGGGCATGCAGATCGCCCGCAAGATCGTCTCGCACCCGTCGCTGGCGAAGTATGTCGCCTACGAGAACCATCCCGGCGACAAGGTGCAGAGCTACGATGAATGGCTCGATTTCGCCCGTCGCACCGGCCAGACGACCTACCACGTCATCGGCACCTGCAAGATGGGCCAGGATCCGATGGCCGTCGTCGACGACCGCCTGCGCGTGCGCGGCATCGCCGGGCTGCGGGTGATCGACGCCTCGATCATGCCGACCGTGCCGTCGGGCAACACCAACGCGCCCACCATCATGGTGGCCGAGAAGGGCGCCGACCTGATCAAGCAGGACGCCAAGGCCGGCGTGAAGCTCGCGGCCTGAGGGCCGCGACGGGGCCGGCCCGTCTCAGGATCGTGAGCGGGCCGGAGACGCGCGGTCCGGCGGGGTTCAGCCCTGCGTCGCCGGCTCGCCGAGCGAGAGCATCAGCCGGTTCGCCCAGTTGAAGAACGAGGCGGCGTTGATGATGTCGACGATGGCGAGCTCGTCGAGGCCGGCCTTGCGCAGCCGATCGATGTGCTCGGGGCCGAAATCGATCGGGATCGCGGTCAGCGCCACCGAGGCGGCGACGATGGCGTTCCAGCGCTCGTCGAGGTCGGCGCCCACGCCCTGGGCCAGCAGCTTGTCCACGTCGTCCGCGCGCTTGGCATAGATCGCGGCATGGCGCGCATGCACCGAGGCGCAGTAGATGCAGCCGTTCAGCCGCGAGGTGGCGGCGGCGGCCAGTTCGCGGTCGGCGCGCGGCGCGCCGGCCTGCGGATTGTAGAAGATGTCCTTGTCGGTGCGGGTGCGCGCTTCGAGGATGTCGGGATCGCGCGCCAGCAGGCGGAAATAGTCCGACTTCGAGCGCGCGGCATCGACCAGGCTTTCCTTCTGGCGCGGCGTCAGCGCTTCTTCCGTCGGCGGCTGTAGCCAGGGCAGCCAGTCGAGCATGTCGCGGGTGAAGACGACCGGCTCGGTGTGCGGCGGCGGCGTCAGGGTCTTCTCGCTCATGCGGGCCTCGCGTTCAGGACCTTGAGGCCCGCCACGACGCGGATCTGGAAGGCCAGGAAGGAAACGAGCTGCGACAGGGTGACGATCTCGGTGGTCGACCAGCCGGCATCGAGCATCGCCTGCAGCGACGGCGGCGCCGCGTCGCGGGGATGGAACACCAGCATGTGCGTGTGCTCGAAGGCGGCGGTGAGGCGCGGACCGAGGACCTGCCGCGCTGTCGTGCCGACGGCATATTTCAGGCCGTCGCTGTTCTCGACGCTGAGCGGCCCCGCCGGATAGTGCCCGTAGGGACCGTGGGTATGGGATTCGAACACCTCGGACGCGATGGCGACGCGCAGCTCCACCGAGGCACCGGCGGCGGCGAGATTCTCCTCGTAGAATGCCTTGGTCTCCGGCCGCCCGTGCAGGCCGGCGACGAAGGTCGCGACCGCGAAGCGCTCGGCCAGGGTGAAGGTGCCGGGCTCCTTCGGCGCGAACAAGGCTTCGTAGCTTGCCTGCGCGTGCTTGCGCGCTTCCGGCCGGTTGTCCCGGGCCTTGTCCAGCGCCGAGCCGGCCTGGATGCCGGCCAGCGCATTGATGACGTCGGTCATGCGACTCTCCGCGCGCCCTCCGTGCGGCCGGGCGCCCAGCCCAGGGCCGGCGCCACCTTCTCGGCGAAGAGCTCGATCGAGCGCAGGATGAAGGGATGCGGCGGGTCGATCGAATGGACCTGCATGGTGAGGTCGGTCGCGCGTTCGAGCGTGCTGTCGGCCTGCAGCGAGGCGATCACCTCTTCCACCGTGCCGACATGAACGTCCATGGCGGTGATGATGTCGCCCACCAGGTTGCCCGAGGCGAGGTTGCCGGTGGCGGCGAGGCGATGGCGCATGCGCATCAGCCCCTTTTCCGCCAGCCGCATTGCCTCGTCGTGGTCGTCGGCAACGAACACGGTGCGCGAGGCGAGGATGCGCGGCTCGCGGCCCTTGGGCAGGGCCTCGAGATAGGCGTCGATCATCGGGTTCTGGATGTCGGCCAGCGAGGCGCCCAGCGCGTCGGGCGCGCGCGGCTGCGTGCGCGAGAGCATCAGCCCGTCGCCCGCGAGGCCGGTGCGGCGCGAGCCGGCCACCGTGAAGGTCGCCTGCCAGATGCGGCTGTCGAGCGAGGGATTGGCCGGGTAGAGCGTGTCGCCGCCCAGCAGCGGCCGGTTGCTCAGCGCCGTGCGCAGCACGTCCAGGTTCCGGTCGAACAGGGTGTGGCGGTCGTCGCTGGCGAGGCCGAAGGCGGCGAAGGCCGCCATGTTGCCGCCCGGTCCGACGCCCAGCTCCAGCCGGCCGTCGTTCATGAGGTCGAACACCGAGGCGTCCTCGGCGACGCGGATCGGCAGTTCCAGCGGCAGGGTGACGATACCGGTGCCGAGCCGGATGCGCGGCGTCCTGGCCGCCACATGCGCCAGGAAAACGAATGGGGCCGGCAGGCCCCCCTCGGTCTCGTGGAAATGGTGCTGGGCGATCCAGGCCGTGTCGTAGCCGAAGCGCTCGGCATGGGCGATCTGGGCGGCAGCAAGTCGATAGCGCTCCGCGGCATCGACTTCATCGAGCAGCCGGGTGAAAAAACCCAGCCGTTTGATGGAAATATGCGAACTCATTGCCTCAGCTTGGCGCGGAATCCCGGCGGGTGGCAAGCGCCAAGCGGAACGGGGGTGCCGGTTGCAGGGCGCGATCAGCTGAATTCGATGAACTTTCTCGTCTGCGGATCGAGCCTGGTCCGGATCGCAAGTGGCGAGCGTTAGGTTTGCGGGCTGCCGTCGGGGGCGGGTTGGTCGAGCCAGTCGGTGACGGCCTGGGTGAGATCGGCGCGGGCTTTGACGGCGTCGCGCTTCCTGGTGCCGAAG
>JAFEFG010000220.1 GCA_018240685.1 Pseudomonadota bacterium
GACATCTCCCAGGCGCACCAGCCCGACGAATTCGTCGCCCGCTCCCAGATGGATGCGTGCGACGCCTTCGTCACAAAACTGATCCACTGGGCCGAAAGATAGAAGACAGGCCTGGTCCGGCGCTCAAACGAAAACGGCCGCCCGAAGGCGGCCGTTTCCGATGCTTGCCTTTCAGCCGCCGCTGCGGCGGCAGGTCTCGAACAGGAACCACGTCCGCTGCTCGCTCTGGTCGATCCAGTTCTCGAGGAGGCTGGCGGTCGCCACATCGTTGTGCTCGTCGCAGAGCTCATGGAGCGTCCGCATGTTGGCGGTCAGCTGCTTGTTGTCGTCCCGCAGCTCCGCGAGCATGTCCTCGGGCGTCACGTACTCGGCGTCGTTGTCGAGGACGCGCTGCTGCTTCTTGACCTGCCCCACCGAACGGATGGTGGTGCCGCCAAGCTTGCGCACGCGCTCGGCGATCGGGTCGCTCATGGCGAGGATTTCGGTCGCCTGCTCGTCGAGCAGCAGATGGTACTCGCGGAAGTGCGGACCGGACACGTGCCAGTGGAAGTTCTTGGTCTTGAGATAGAGCGCGAAGACGTCGGCCAGCAGGATGTTGAGACCGCCCGAAAGATCCTTGGTGGCATTGCTTCCGAGATCGGTCGGCGTGGCCAGAGCCGCAGCCTGGCGGCCTTTGACGTTCTTGCTCATTGGAAGATACTCCTGAGATAACGATCGCCCGTAGTATTAGACAGGTTCCAAACGCGATGCCACCCTCGTCTGTGCGCGGCTGCCAAGCACTCGCACCTGGCGTGCCGGGATCGCTCAGTTGAGGTACGGCACCGCCATGCCCTTGGTGACGGCGGGACGCGCATTGATGATATCGAACCAGCGCTTCACGTTCGGAAAATCCGCCAGGTTCACGGTGTGCCATTCGTGCCGCGCGGCCCACGGGAAGATGGCGATGTCGGCAATCGTGTATTCGTCGCCGGCCGCGAAGGGATGCGAGGCGAGCTGCTTGTCCAGCACGCCATACAGCCGCTTGGCTTCGTCGACATAGCGCTTGATGCCGTACTCGATCTTGGTCGGTGCCGCCCTCAGGAAGTGATGCGCCTGGCCGAACATCGGCCCCACGCCGCCCATCTGCCACATCAGCCATTGCAGCGTGTCGTACTTCTTGACCGGATCCGCCGGCAGGAACCTGCCGGTCTTGTCGGCGAGATAGATCAGGATCGCGCCCGACTCGAAGAGGCTGTACGGCTTGCCGCCGGGTCCCTCGGAATCGACGATGGCCGGAATGCGGTTGTTGGGGCTGATCTTGAGGAACTCCGGCTTGAACTGCTCGCCCTTGGAGATGTCGATCCTGTGCACGTCGTAGGCCAGGCCGCATTCTTCCAGCATGATGGAAACCTTGCGGCCGTTGGGCGTGCCCCAAGTGTACAGATCGATCATCGTGCGCTCTCCCCCTGTTTCCCTGTCCTTGCTTCTCGCCGCGTCAGACGATGTCCGAATCGTCGAAGCCCGAATCCGTTCCCGAATCGTCGGAAGCCATATCGTAATCGTCGGCCGCCCCGTCATCCTGCGCCAGATCGACGGACGAGAACTGGTCGGGCATCTGGTCCGGCGGCATCAGAGGCGTGTCCGGCTGTGGCGCCAGCGTCGCCGTCGAAACGGGATCGAGGTAGCCCTGCGTGGCGAAAGGGCTGCCGGCACGACCCAGCAGGCTGCGAATGCCGTCGAAGAGCAGCGCGCCGCCGGCCACCCCAGCGGCCGTGGCAAGTGCGGAACGCAGGAAGCTGCCGCCCGCGGCCGGCGCGGCCGACGCCGCCGGAGGCGCGACGGCTGCCTGGAGCGGCGAGCGCGTGGCGGGAGCCGCCGCAGCGGCCGGCGCCGCTCCCCAGGGCCCGATCTTCGGGGCGCTCTCCAGGAAGCCCGCCGGCGGTGCGGCGACGGCCTTGGCCTCAAGCTCTGCGATGCGTTGCTGCGCCGCCTTGAGGGCCTGTTCCTGCACCAGCACGGTCTGTGTCAGGAGATAGGCCGCGCCTGGCTGGCTCGTGATCAGGCCGGCAATCAGACGTTCCGCCTCGGGATCGCGGGGCTGCGCCTCATAGGCCTTGAGACGATTGAACAGACCCTCGATAAGGTCGCGTTCCTGACTTTGCATGACGATGCCTCCTGCTCCCCGCGAGCACCGTCAACGTGGTTGCCGGCGATGCGACCGTCAAGAGCCCGCCGCTGTCCCCCGGCCTGAGTCACAATGGTGCAATGTCCCTCAGGCTGTGCGAAATCTATCAACGCGCAGAAAAGGGTGGCGCCATGTTCGGCGGCTCGCGATCCACACGCCAAGCACGAGTCGAGCATCATCATTCAACGGTCGAGCACGGGGCTGACAGCCGGCATAATCGACGCTAGTCCCGATACCTCAGGGCATCGACGATGATCTTGAAGGCCGGCAGGTTCTGGCGACGGCTGGGGTAGTAGAGAAAATACCCGTCGAAGAAGGGCGACCAGTCGTCTAGAATTTGCACCAGCGACCGCGAAGCGACGTGTTCCTGCACGATGCTCTCAGGAACGTAGGCTATCCCATAGCCACTGACCGCCGCGTCGATCATGGCATAGCTGTTGTTGAAGGTGAGCTGGCCACTCACTCGAACACGCAGTTCCTGGCCGTCCTTTTCGAACTCCCACGCGTACAAGCCTCCGGCGGTTTCGTGGCGCATGTTGATGCAAATGTGCCGAACGAGGTCCTGAGGGTGCTCTGGTACCCCGTGCGCCGCGAGATAATCGGGTGACGCCGCAGCCACCAGACGCCAGTCGGGACCGATCCGCACCGCAATCATGTCTTTTTCGACGCTTTCGCCCAAGCGAACCCCAGCATCGAACCGCTCCTCGACGATGTTGCGGAAGGTGCTGTCCAGGATCAGCTCAACCTCGATTTCCGGATAGGCGCTAAGCACCGGCTTCAGCTTGGGCCAGACAACGGTTTCAAGCGCATGGTCGGACAAGGTCAGCCGGATCGACCCCGACGGCTTGTCGCCAAAAGCGGTCAAGGTCGAAATTTCCTCCTCGATCTCGGCAATGCGAGGGATGCTCGTTTGCAGGAGCCGATCGCCAGCTGCCGTGGTCGCGACGGCGCGCGTCGTCCGCGTCAGCAAACGAACCCCCATGTGCGCTTCGAGCTGCTTGATCGTCTGGCTGAGCGTGGACTGCGCCACCCCAAGCCGGGCGGCCGCCTTGGTAAAGCTGCGCTCCTCCGCGACGGCCTGAAGCCACTTCAGGTGATTGAGATCGGTTCCGGCCATGACCACTCCTTTGACACCATCTTCCTCAACCTAGCAGATTTATCGGTCAGACCGATAAGTTCGTTCCAATTTCTCCGG
>JAFEFG010000221.1 GCA_018240685.1 Pseudomonadota bacterium
GCGTCCCCGGCAGGTTCGTGAAGTAGTGGCCGGCGACGATCGCGGCGAGGGCGAGAGAGAACACCATCGCGCCGCCGCCATAGCCAAGGCCGCTGTCCGCCACCCAGTCGCCGAGCGCCGTGCCCAGCGTCTGCGAGAACAGGATGGTGACCCAGTAGAAGGTCTCGACGCGCGGCGAGGCGACCGTGTCGACGGAGACCGATCCCTCGACCCGGTACCAGAGGCCGAGCGACGCCATCAGCAGCGCAAAGAGGATGACCGATCCTCCCGCATAGCCGACACCCAGCGAGCGGTCGGCGAAATCGGCCATGGTGGTGCCGGCGGTCGTCGTCGCCACGATGACGGCCCAGTAGAGGACGGGATGGAACGCTTTCGCCCTCACCTGCACGGCGACGGCGACGAGGAAGAGAGCGATGAAGATGACGCTGCTGACCGCATAGCCGAGCCCCAGCGACATGGAGAGCTCGTCCCCGCCCGTCTCGCCGAGCGTCGTCGCCGCGATCTTTATGATCCAGAAGCCGAACGTGACGGCCGGCACCTTCGACAGGACCTCGTCGGATATCGCGTCCATGGCCACTCCCACGCGTCGGCGCACAGAGAACGCTGTCGGGCCGCATCCGGCCCTGCGGTCGATCGTCGCCGGGAGAGGGGCTGGAGGGCGCCGCCCGGGAGCGGCGGCGCAAGACCAGGGCCGGAAGCGGGTTCAGCTCGCGTATTCGGGACTCGTCCGGTCGAGCATGCGGCGCAGCGCCGCCCAGGGGCGCTGGCCCTTGCTGCTTGCCGTCTGGTTGAACTGCGCCGCCGTGTGCTCCGCCACCTTCTCCGGCGGCAGGGTGATCTTCTGCCCGCCCTGGGTGGCGGCGAGCTGGATGCGGCAGGCCTGCTCCAGGTAGTACATGTTGTAGAAGGCCTCGGCGACGGTGCGGCCGGTCGTGAGCAGGCCGTGATGCTTCAGGATCATCACGTCGTTGCGGCCGAGATCGTTCACCAGCCGGTCGCGCTCGTCGAGATCGAGCGCGATGCCCTCGTAGTCGTGGTACGAGACGTGGCCGTAGAACTCCATCGACATCTGGTTGAGCGGCAGCAGCCCCTGCTCCTGCGCCGCCACGGCCATGCCGGCCGTGGTGTGGGTGTGCATCACGCACTGCGCATCGTCGCGGTTCATGTGCACGGCCGAATGGATGGTGAAGCCCGCATTGTTGATCTTGGACTCCTCCTCCTTCTCGATCGCATGGCCCTCGGGATCGACGACCACCAGGCTCGACGCCGTGATCTCGTCGAACATCAGGCCGTAGGGATTGAGCAGGAAGCGGTGCTCCTTGCCCGGCAGGCGTGCCGACAGGTGCGTGTAGATGAGGTCGTCCATGCCGAAATGGGCGATCAGGCGATAGGCGGCGGCGAGATCGCAGCGGATCTCCCACTCCTGCGGATCGACGTTGTGGCCTTTCATGATGGAACTCCTTCTTTCCTTGCCGTTCGCTCCGGATCAGATCGGATCCCTCACCAGCGGGCCGGTCGAGCAGTGGATGCCGCCGCCGCCGAGATAGACCTTGTCATAGGGTACCAGCCGGATCGAGATCCCGGCATCGTTCAGCTTGTCGAGCGTGCGGTCGCTGACCTGGTCGGCGATCAGGATGCGGCCCGGCCGCACGGCGAGGCAGTTGATGGTCCAGATCGGATCGTCGGGACAGACCTCGATGGTGCGGATCTTGAGCTCCTTCAGTTTCTCCAGGAAGGTGAAGGGAAGCTGGGTCGGGTTGATGATCGCGGTATCGACGTCGATCATCACGAAGTTGCCGTCGATGTGGAGACGATACCCTGTCAGGTGCACGCGCAAAAGCTCGATGCCCTGCACCTTCAGCACCTCTTCGAGCTGGCGCGCGCCCTCCTCGTTGACGCGGCTGGAGATGCCGACCACGGCGACCTTGGGCGTGATGAAGGCGAAGCTGCCGCCTTCCAGGATGCCGGTGCCGTGGATGGTGCGCAGGATCGGCATGCCGATCTTCGCCAGCGTGCGCGTGACCGGCAGCTCCTCGCCGCGCCGCACCGGCGGGCCCATGCGCGTGACGATCGCGCCGCCGTTCACCGCGATCACCGAATCGCGCGTATAGACCGACTTCATCTTGCCCGGCGCGCAGGCATCGAGGAACACCACCTCGACCTGTTCCTCGCGCAGCGCCTCGACCAGCCCGTCATGCTGGGCCTGCATCGATTCGAGATCGGGGATGGAATCGCCGCGCCAGTACCAGCCGGTCTCGGGATCGCCGTAGGCGCCGATGTCGGGCAGCTTCTTGGCCGGATCGACCACCTTCAGCTCGTCGCCCGGCCGGTGCATCAGCACCTTGCGCAGGTTGCCGACATCGCTGTTGCAGCCCCAGTTGCGGCCCCACACCTCGACCTGCTCGCTCTCCGTCTCGAACGCCGGCTCCGGCCGCGAGGCGAAGGTCTTGATCAGCATGTTGTAGCGGTATTCCGCCTCGGAGATGATGCCCATCGTCGTTCCTCTTCGCGTCCTGTCCTAGCCGTTCTTCCCGGTCGGGATGGTCCATTCCTCGCCGCGCACCGTCGTCACATATTCGGGCCAGCGGTAGTCGACCGGCGGCGCGAAGTCCTTGGGCAGCAGCGGCGCCACCCACTTCGAGCCGCCGATGCCGCCGCCGGTACGGTCCCTGAACTCGGCCTGCGCGCGGTCCAGCGCCGCCTTGTCGGTCATCAGGTCGACGATGGTGGCGCCGATCACCTTGCCCGCGGTCGACCACATCGGATCGATGCAGGCGGGCGTGCCCATCATCGCGTAGCGCGACCAGTCGGGATAGCGGTAGCCGGGCCGGGGAGAGGCCAGCGTCGGCCGGCTCACATAGAGCCGCACTGTCGGCGCGTGCCACGTGTATTCGACGTAGTCGTCGGCGGCGAGGTTCTTCTGCCACGGCGGAAGCTGGGCGCGGAACGACTTCTCCGCCTCCTGCGGCGGCGACAGGCGCTGGATCTCGGGCAGGAACGGATCGTCCATCGGCTCCAGCCCCAGGTTCTTCTGGATCTCGCGGCCGAAGGCGCGCGCCTCGTCGTTCCATTTCGGCGGGCCGACCAGCTCGAAGTTGCGGAAGGTGATCTCGGCCATCGCATGGTTGGGCAGGCCGGCGCGCGTC
>JAFEFG010000222.1 GCA_018240685.1 Pseudomonadota bacterium
GGCGCCAGCCAGAGCGGGAAGCGGCCGGCATAGTGCTCGATGAGAATGCCGATCATGCGCTCGAAGCTGCCGAAGATGGCGCGGTGCAGCATCACGGGCCGCCTGCGTGAACCGTCTTCGGCGACGTAGCTTGCGTCGAGTCGCTCCGGCAGGACGAAATCGACCTGGAGCGTACCGCATTGCCAATCGCGGCCGATCGCGTCCCGCAGCACGAACTCGAGCTTGGGGCCGTAGAAGGCGCCCTCGCCGGGATTGAGCTGCAACTCCAGCCCGGCGGCCGCGGAAGCCGATCTCAGGGCGCCCTCGGCCTGGTCCCAGACGGCATCGGAGCCCGCCCGCACCGGCGGCCGATCCGAAAACTTCACGAAGTAGTCGGGAAAGCCCAGGTCCCGGTAGATTTCGCCCAGCAGCTTGCAGAAGCGGATCGTCTCGCTCTCGATCTGCTCCTCGCTGCAGAAGATGTGGGCATCATCCTGCGTGAAGTTGCGCACGCGCAGGATGCCGTGCAGGGCGCCCGACGGCTCGAAGCGATGGCAGGAGCCGAACTCCGCCATGCGCAGGGGCAGCTCGCGATAGCTGCGCAGGCCCTGGTTGAAGATCTGCACGTGGCAGGGGCAGTTCATCGGCTTCAGCGCGAAGATGCGCTTCTCCGGTTCGGCGATGAACTCACGCAGCCCTTCCTCATTCTCGCTCAGATACATGTTCTGGCGGAACTTCTCCCAGTGACCGGACTCCTCCCACAGCTTGCGGTCGACAAGCTGTGGCGTCTTCACCTCCTGGTATCCGCCGGCGTCGAGCTTGCGCCGGATATAACCTTCCAGCGTGCGCCAGAACGTCCAGCCCTTCGGGTGCCAGAACACCATACCGGCCGCTTCTTCCTGCTGATGGAAGAGGCCCATCTCGCGGCCGAGGCGGCGATGATCGCGCTTCTCGGCTTCTTCGATGCGGCGCAGATACTCCTTCAGGTCCTTGTCGGAGAAGAAGATCGTGCCATAGACGCGCTGCAGCTGCGCCTTGCTGGCGTCGCCGCGCCAATAGGCGCCCGACACCTTCGTGAGCTTGAAGGCCTTGCCGAGCTTGCCCGTCGACGGCAGGTGCGGGCCGAGGCACATGTCGAGCCAGTCGCCCTGACGGTACACGGAGATCTCCTCGCCCTTGGGCAGTTCGTCCACCCATTCGAACTTGAAGCTCTCGCCGTGCTTGGCGAAGTAGTCCTTGATCTTCGTGCGATCCCATACTTCGCGCACGATGGGCAGGTCGCGATCGACGATCTCGGCCATGCGCTGTTCGATCTTCGCGAAATCCTCGGGTGAGAACGGTTCGGCACGCACGAAGTCGTAGTAGAAGCCGTCCTCCGTCGCCGGGCCGAACGTGATCTGCGTGCCCGGAAAGAGTTCCTGGACCGCCTGCGCGAGGACATGCGCCGCATCGTGCCGCAGCAGCTCGAGGGCCTCGGGATCGCGGGACGTGACGATGCCGATCTTGGCATCGTGGTCCACGACCGTGGCGAGATCCTTCATCTTGCCATCGACGCGTAGTGCCAGTGCGGCCTTGGCGAGGCCGGGTCCGATGGCTGCGGCGATCTCGGCGCCGCTCACCGGTTTGTCGAATGACCGGACCGAACCGTCCGGCAGGGAAATATTGATCATGACAACCACCCAGGATGAATCCGAACACAGGCCATCGGCCGACGCCCTGCGCCGGCAGACGCAGGCCGGGAAGCGGCACGAGTGCGCGCGCCCGGCCGAATCAAGTTCGAACGGTGGTCAGTGTCGTCGGAGCGGGGAAAAACATCCGGTCCATAACGCCCGGAGATAGTTGTGACGGCCCTTTTCGTCAAGTCCGGCAGCCGCCCGCTTTAGCGGCGCTTGGCCCGCCAGGTGAAGGCGATGGCCATGCTGTCCTGCTGGTAGGAGCCGGAAAGGGTCTGGCTGTCCACGACTTCCATCCGAAAGTGGCCCTGTACGGCGATGCCGAGATCGTCCGGCGGCTGGGAGAAGCGGCCGGCCCAGACGTCCTGGTCGTACGAGACGGGGCCGAACAGCGTGGCGTCGGCGCCCTTCTTCTTCCACAGCCCGTCGAGGTGACTGCCGTCCTCGTCCACGGTGACCGTCAGCGTGCCGTGGCATGGGCAGCCCAGTTCCGGCGGCCCGTCCCAGGTGAGGGTCCAGGTTCCAAGGAAGTCCTGGACGGTGCCGGTGGGCGGTCCGATGAACTGGTTGGATCCACCCATGGGCGGGCCGGAGAGCTGGGCGGACGCAGTGCCGGCGCCGAGCAAGCCAGCGGCAAGGATAAGCTGAAGCAAGCGGCGCATTGTCCCGAGGTCCTTTCAACCGCGCATGTGTTCGTAGAAGCGGAGCAGGCGCGTGTTGGCTTCGGCGAGGCCGTAGCGGGCCCGCACGTTCTCCTGGGCGGCCCGCGCCAGCTCGGCGCGACGCTCGATGGAAAGGGAAAGGGCCGCGTCGATCGCGGCGGCAAGGCCCGGCGGATCGCCTTCCTGGGCCGTCCATCCCGTGACGCCGCCGATCACGGTCTCTGCGGCCCCGCCGCCTTGCTCGCAGACGACCGGTCGGCCCATGGCCTGGGCCTCGATCATCGCCCGGCTGTAGCCCTGGCGGGCACCGCCGGTGGCCACGACCACATCGGCCAGCATGTAGGCGGCAGGCATGTCGTCGACATATGGGCCGATCTGCACCTTGCCGTTCAGGTCGGCACTCTCGATGGCGCGTTCGAGATCCTTCTCCAGCGGTGTGGGAGCACCGGCCGATCCCAGAAGGAGGCAGAACACGTCGTCCCGACCAAGCTGCCTGATGGCTTCGATCAGCGTTTTCTCGCCCCGTTCTTCGACGAGGCGACTCGGGTAGAGGACGACATGGGCGCCGTCGGGCACGCGCAGTTGGGCGGCAAGCTTGATCACGCGGTCGGCACGCACGATCGCCGGATCGAATCGATCGAGATTCACGCCGGGCGGGATCACTTCCAGCCGGT
>JAFEFG010000223.1 GCA_018240685.1 Pseudomonadota bacterium
CGGTGAACCGGCGATGATGTAGCCGCCTTCCAGCGCGGATTCGAACTCGGCCGGGATCATCTGACGCGGCAGGCCGACGCCGTGCGCACGCCAGAGATGGGTCAGCGCATCGTACCAGAGCGAGAAGGCTCGCTTGGCGGCGCTCTGCGCTTCCCTGTCGGTGTCGCCGACGACGACGTGTCGGCTGAGGCCGATCAACGGCAGGTCGGTCTCGCTGCGGCCAAGCGCGTGCCAGGCGGCGCGGAAGCGGGCGGCGAACCGGCCGACGCCGTCGGCCCTCATGCCGACCACGGTGTTGCAGCCCTGTCTTGCCAGCCGATCGGCGCTTTCCAGGGAATTGGCGCCGTACCAGAGCGGTGGGTGCGGCTTCTGCACCGGCGACATCTCCATCGGCACGTCCTCGAAGGAGAAATACGTGCCTCGGTATGTCAGACGCGGGTGGGACAGTCCCTTGAGGATCACCTCGAGCGCCTCGGCGAAGCGTTCCGGTCCGGTCGCCGGATCGATGCCGAAGTAGCCGACTTCGTACGGCGAGATCCCGCGGCCGACGCCGAGTTCGAGCCGTCCGCCGCTCATCTGGTCGAGCATGCAGATCTCGTCGATCAGGCGCAGCGGATGATAGAGGTTGAGCGTGTAGACCAGGGGCCCGAAGCGCAGTTTCCTGGTGCGTTGCGCGACAGCGGCCAGGAACACGCTGGGCGAGGGCGCCATGCCGAGCGGCGTCGCGTGGTGCTCGGCGAGGTGATAGGCATGGAAGCCGCTCTTCTCGTAGAGCTCGATCAGCCGCAGGCGTTCCTCGAACTGGCGACCGATATCGTCGCCGGACCGGTCCATGTGATCGAAGATCCCGAACTTCATTGGCGCTTCCTCTTCCGGCGATGTTAGGGGTGAGGGCATCGCCTGTCTCTCGCAAAGGCACGACGATGAAGAAGTTCGGATGCGGCTTCCTCTAAGAAGAGGCCCGCGGCCTGCCTGATCGCGGCATCGCGTCGGGCGCACGCTGGGCCGACATTCCCGACGACTGCGTATGCCCCGATTGCGACACGCCAAGTCCTGCGCGCCGATCAGCGTGGCTACAATCGAATTCCCTCCATCGGTCCCAATATCAGCTACGTGGCCGGTACCCTGCCGATCGGGCAGACCTTCAAGGTCTCGAGGCTCGCAAGCGACGGCGGACGCAATCACGTCTACCGGCCGATGGCCGGCAACGGCCTCTATGCCTTCGTCCTCGAAGGCGAGGCCGAGATCGCGGGCAATCGCCTGGCCCGCCGCGACAGCATCGCCCAGGAAGGGGAAGCGGCGGTCGAGATCGGAGCGCGGTCGGCGGCGACCGACATGCTGCTGGTGGAAACCCGGCTCTGAGCCGGTCAGACCTTTCTCTTCTTGCTTGTGATCACGCCGCTGGCGATGCCGTGCCATTCGATCGTGCCGCCGAGGCGCGCGTGCTCGATCTTGGGGCAACGGTTCATGACCACCTTGAGGCCGGCGGCCTCGGCCCGCTGGGCGGCCTCGTCGTTGCGCACGCCGAGCTGCATCCAGACGACCTTGGCACCGTGCCGGATCGCCTCGTCCGTGATCGGACCGGCAGCTTCGGAATTGCGGAAGATGTCGACCATGTCGGCCTTCACCGGCAGTTCGTCCAGCGAGGCATAGACCTTCTGACCGAGGATTTCCTGGCCGGCCGCTGCAGGATTCACGGGAATGACCTTGTAGCCGCGGTCCAGCAGGTACTTCGCTGCGAAATAGGAGGGCCGATTCCAGTTGGCTGAAAGGCCAACCATGGCGATGGTCCTGGTGTCGCGCAGAATGCGGCGCAGGTAGGAATCGTCGTAGCGGTCGTGAACGATTGCAGACATGGGAGGAGTATACATGGCGCAGCCGATGCTGTTTGAACCGATTTCGATCCGCGACGTGACGCTCAAGAACCGCGTCGTCGTGGCGCCCATGCACCAGTACGCGGCCGTGAAGGGTTTCGCCACCGATTGGCATCTGATGAATGCAGGCCGGTTCGCCGCGGGCGGCGCGGGCCTCGTGATCATGGAATCGACCAAGGTCGAGCGCCGCGGCTGCGGCACGGTCGGCGATCTCGGGCTCTGGGACGACGCGTTCATTCCCGGGCTGAAGCGCTGCACCGATTTCATCCGCCAGCACAATTCGGTGCCCGGCATCCAGCTCGGCCATTCCGGCCGCAATGCCCGGCGCGCCCGTCCCTGGGAAGGCGGGGCGCCGCTCAAGCCCTCGCCGGAGATCGATGACTGGGAGGCCTGGGAACTGGTGTCGTCGAGTGCCGTCAATTCGCCGGAGACGGATCCGACGCCGCGGGCGCTGACGCGTGCCGAGATCCCCGAGGTGATCGAGCGCTGGGGCCAGGCCGCCCGCCGGGCCAACGAGGCCGGCTTCGACGTGCTCGATATCCACGGCGCCCACGGCTACCTGATCCACCAGTTCCTGTCGCCGTTCTCGAACCTGCGCAACGACGAGTACGGCGGCAGCGAACTCAACCGCATGCGCTTCGCGATCGAGGTGGTGGAGAGCGTGCGGGCGCATTGGCCGGCATCGAAGCCCTTGTTCCTGCGCCTCTCGGTCGAGGACGACGCGGGATGGGGCCCGGACCAGAGCGTGGCGCTGGCCAGGATCGTGAAGCCCAAGGGTGTCGACGTGATCGACTGCAGCTCGGGCGGGATGCGCGGCGCGCCGGTGGTGAGCACCGGTCCCGTCACTTACGGATACCAGGTGCCTTATGCCGAACGACTGCGGCGCGAGGCGGAGATCATGACCATGGCGGTCGGGCTGATCGTGCATGCCGACCAGGCCGAGCAGATCCTGCAACAGGGCCGGGCCGATCTGATCGCGCTCGCACGGGAGCTTCTCTACAACCCCAACTGGCCCATGGACGCGGCGCAGAAACTGGGCGTGGACAAGGGATTCACCGCGGTGCCGCCGCCGCAGGC
>JAFEFG010000224.1 GCA_018240685.1 Pseudomonadota bacterium
GTGAACAGGGGCCCGAGCGCCTTGAAGGGCGTGCCCTCGAGGGCACGCAACGTGAGCCGATTCTTGGCGACCTTGTAGCTCGCACCGGCTGCCCTGATCTTGCGACGCAGGTCCGTCACTTCCTGGACGGTGAGGCCGGACTGGCGGGTCACCACCATCAGGCTCGCGTCCTTGAAGATCTGGTTCAGCTCGGCGATCGCCTCGGCCTTCTCCGAACGATTCACGGCTTTCTCCAACTAAGGTCCGACCCGGGGGATCCGGATCGAACCGGCTGCGTTAAGGCCACGCAGCCTCCGTTAGCGGTTCAGCGAACGGAGGCCTTGCGGCCTTGCTCGCCTGCCCCGGAAGTTCGGGCGCGTGCGCACGCGTCGAAAACGAGCGTGTGCGCCGATTCCCTTGCCCCCGTCTGCGCTGGCGGGTTTCCCCATTACGCTCCTCCCGAAGAAGGAAGCACCGGCGGTCTCGGACAGGTGGAAGTCGGATGCCTTACGGCCTCCGCCTTCCTGACCAACGCCGACCGGGACACGGCCGACGCTGGAAACTCGTAACTGATGCGCCCGTGCTCAGCTGATGAGCGCGGTCGCCGGGTCGAGCTTGATGCCCGGGCCCATGGTCGAACTGATCGACACCTTCTTGATGAAGGTGCCCTTGGCTCCGCTCGGCTTGGCGCGGTTGATCGCGGTCACCAGCGCCTTCACGTTGGCGGCGATCGCCTCCTCGCTGAACGAAGCCTTGCCGACGCCGGCATGAACGATGCCGGCCTTCTCGGCGCGGAATTCGATCGAGCCGGCCTTGGCAGCCTTCACCGCCGCGGCGACATCCTGTGTCACGGTGCCGAGCTTGGGGTTCGGCATCAGGCCACGAGGACCGAGAACCTTACCGAGTCGGCCGACCACCCCCATCATGTCGGGCGTGGCCACGCAGCGGTCGAAATTCATCTCGCCACCGTTGATCTTCTCGGCGAGATCCTCGGCGCCCACCACGTCGGCGCCGGCCGTCTTGGCCTCCTCGGCCTTGGCGCCACGGGCAAACACCGCCACGCGCACCGTCTTGCCCGTCCCGCTCGGCAGTTCGACCATGCCGCGCACCGCCTGGTCGGCATGGCGCGGATCGATGCCGAGATTCATCGCCACCTCGATCGTCTCGTCGAACTTCGCCTTGGCATTCGCCTTGACGATCTTCACCGCCTCGTCGAGCGAGTAGGCCTTCTCCCGGTCGACCGTGGCCGACGCAGTCTTGTATCGCTTGCCGTGCGCCATGGTCCTACTCCACCACCTGCAGGCCCATCGAACGGGCGGAGCCCACCACCTGGGCCATCGCCGACTCGACCGTATCGCAATTGAGATCCGGCATCTTCTGCTTCGCGATCTCTTCGACCTGCTTCTTGGTCACCTTGCCGACGATCTGCGTACCGACTGTCTTGGCCCCCGATTCGATGCCTGCCGCCTTCTTGAGGAAGTAGGTCATCGGCGGAGTCTTGGTGATGAACGTGAAGCTGCGATCCTGGAACACGGTAATCACCACCGGAATCGGCATGCCCGCTTCCATCTTCTGCGTGCGAGCGTTGAACTGCTTGCAGAATTCCATGATGTTCACGCCCTGCTGACCGAGCGCGGGCCCGATCGGAGGCGATGGATTGGCTTTGCCTGCCGGCACCTGCAGCTTGACGTAGGCCTGAATCTTCTTGGCCATGCCTGCCCCTTTCTGTTGGGCGGCGCGGTACGGCCATGGCCGGCCTCCCGCACCCTATACCTGATCAAGTCCTTGATCCGGAAGGATTTCGGACATAATCGACCACACGAGAAAAGGCCGGCGCACGGCCAGCCCTTCCGAGGGCGCGGGGTTTAGCAAACTCCCCGCTCCTTCACAACCCCCTGATTTGGGCTTTATATAGGCAGGAATTAAAGCTTTTCCACCTGTGCATAATCGAGCTCGACCGGCGTCGAGCGGCCGAAGATCGAAACCGCGACCTTCAGGCGTGCCCGCTCTTCGTCCACATCCTCGACTGTGCCGTTGAATGAGGCAAACGGGCCGTCGGCCACCTTGACCTGCTCGCCGATTTCGAAGCTGACGGCGGGCTTGGGCCGTTCCACCCCTTCCTGGACCTGGCGCAGGATGCGGCCGGCCTCGGCATCGGAGATCGGCACCGGCTTGCCGCGACCGCCGCCGCCCAGGAAGCCCGTCACCTTGGCGGTATTCTTGATCAGGTGCCAAGTCTCATCGTTGAGATCCATCTTCACCAGCACATAGCCGGGAAAGAACTTGCGCTCGGTGTTGACCTTCGAGCCTCGACGGACCTCCACGACCTCCTCGGTCGGCACCATGACCTGGGAGATCTCCTCGGTCAGGTCCTTCTTCTCGGCCTGTTCGCGGATCGACTGGGCGACCTTGTTCTCGAAGCCCGAATAAGCGTGAACGACGTACCAGCGATGAGCCATGTCAGGAAACCCCGAGCAGCGTTTGCACGACAAAGGCGATCACCTCGTCGGACACCAAGAAGAACAGCGCCGCGATCACGACGAAGATGAAGACCATGCCGGTGGTGATCATGGTCTCGCGCCGGGTCGGCCACGTGACCTTGCTGCCCTCGGCCCGGACCTCCCGGAGGAATTCGACTGGATTCTTCAACATGCTCGCCATTCAGAAAGTGGCAGGAGTGGAGGGACTCGAACCCCCGGCCCTCGGTTTTGGAGACCGATGCTCTACCAACTGAGCTACACTCCTACGTGCCGCCGCCGGACATCGCCGACGGCGACAACCATCTATAGCACTACTTTACGATTTTGGTGACGACGCC
>JAFEFG010000225.1 GCA_018240685.1 Pseudomonadota bacterium
CGGACATCGCGGCCATCCTCGATCATGTCCGCTACGGCGAGTGCAGCGACGAAGCCGAGTTCCGCCGCCCGCGCCGCCGGACATGCCGGCCTGAGGACGGTCGAGGTGTAGAGATTGCCGACAGGCGATGCCCAGCGTCGTCCGCGGCGACCGCGGCCGCCCGTCTGCTGTCGCGCCCAAACGATCGTGCCTTCCGGCGCCCCCGCATCGGCAAGACGGGCCGCTTCGTCGTTGGTGCTGCCAACGCTGTCGAGCGCGACGAGCGTCCACCCGTCCGGGAGGACGGGTGCCAAGGTCACGGAAACAGGCCCTTTGCCGCCGCGGCCGCGACGACGCTGAGCGGCTGAGGTGCGAGCGAGAACGCTGCAACGATCACGGCCGCCACGAACGCGACGGCGCGATTGACGCTGAAGCCCGACGGATCGAGCGCTTCGGCCGGATCGTCGAAGTACATCACCTTGACGATGCGCAGGTAGTAGTACGAGGCCACCACGGACGCGAGGACACCCAGCACCGCCGGCAGGAAGAGCTTCGCCTCGACAGCGGCCATGAAGACGTAGAGCTTGGCCCAGAAGCCCGCCAGCGGCGGGATGCCGGCCAGCGAGAACATGAAGATCATCATGGCAAGAGCCATCATCGGCTGGGTGCGCCCGAGCCCGGCGAGGTCGGACACCTGCTCGACCATGATGTCGCGCCGCTTCATCAGCAGGATCACTGCGAACGAGCCCAGCGTCATCACCAGGTAGATCGCGAGATAGAACACCACGGACTGGATGCCCTTCTCGCTGCCGGCCGCGACGCCGAGCAGGATGTAGCCGACGTTGCCGATCGACGAGTAGGCCATCAGGCGCTTGATGTTCGGCTGGCGCAGCGCCGCGAAGGCGCCAAGCACCATGGACAGCACCGACACCACGACGATGATCTGCTGCCACTGCGCGAAGAGCGGCTTGAACGGCCCCATCAGGACCGAGATCGTCAGCGAGAGAGCGGCAATCTTGGGCGCGACCGCGAAGAACGCCGTCACCGGGGTCGGCGAGCCCTCGTAGACGTCGGGCGTCCACATATGGAACGGCACGGCCGAGATCTTGAAGGCGAGGCCCGCGACCACGAACACGAGACCGATGATCGTCCCGAGTTCTCCGGCCTTGCCGTCCAGCAGGGCGCGGGAAATCTGCACGAAGGCCGTACCGCCGCAGAACCCGTAGATCAGCGAGGCGCCGAACAGCAGCATGCCGGAAGCCACCGATCCCAGGACGAAATACTTGATGCCGGCCTCCGTGGAGCGGACGGAGTCGCGCTGGAAGGCCGCAATGACGTAGAGCGAGAGGGACTGCAGCTCCAACCCGACATACAGAGACATCAGGTCGTTGGCCGAGATCATCAACATCATGCCGAGGGCGGCCAGCGCCACGACGACCGGATATTCGAAGCGCCAGACCTTGACCCGCTCGAAGTAAGCCCTTGCCATCGGAAGCGTTATCGCCGCTCCGATGAGCATCAGGACCTTCATGGTCGCACTCAGGCGGTCGACGATGAACAGCGACGAGAAAGCCGTACCCTCGTGATACGGCACGACGATCAGCACGGCGGTCGCAAGCAGTGCAACCGTGGTCGCGGCCGACACGAAGGAAGCGGACGCCTCGCCGCGCACCACGCCGTAGAGCAGCAGCAAGGCGGTAACCGCCGCCAGAAAGATCTCCGGCCGGGCGAGGGTCCAGGATTCAAGACCGATAGACATGTTCGTCACTCCCGGCCGCTCACGGCTTCAACGAGGCGGTATGCGCGAGCTTGATGGCCGCGTTGTAGTCGCCGATCAGCTTGTCGACCGCCGGCGCCATGGGGTCGAGGAACGACGCCGGATAGATGCCCATCCACAGCGTGATCAGGACCAGGGGCAGGAAGACCGCGACTTCGCGACGGTTCATGTCGAGGATCGCCTTCAGCGACGCCTTGGTGAGTTCCCCGAAGACGATCTTGCGGTAGAGCCAGAGCGCGTAGGCCGCCCCCAGGATCAGCGCGGTCGCCGCCAGGAAGGCAACCCACGTATTCGCCTTGAAGGTGCCGACCAGCACCAGGAACTCGCCGACGAAACCGGACAGGCCCGGAAGACCGACGCTGGCCAGCGTGAAGAACAGGAACACGAAGGCGTAGCGCGGCATGCGGTGCACCAGCCCGCCATAGGCGTCGATCTCGCGCGTGTGCATGCGGTCGTAGACCACGCCGACGCAGAGGAAGAGCGCCGCCGAGACGATGCCGTGGCTCAGCATCTGGAAGATCGAGCCCTGCACGCCCTGCATGTTCATGACATAGATGCCGATCGTCACGAAGCCCATGTGGGCGATCGAGGAATAGGCGATCAGCTTCTTCATGTCCTCCTGCACCAGCGCCACCAGCGAGGTGTAGATCACGGCCACCACGCTCAAGCCGAAGATGAGCGGCGCGAAATACTGGGTCGCCTCGGGCATGAGCGGCACGGAGAAGCGGATGAAGCCGTAGCCGCCCATCTTCAGCAGGACGCCGGCCAGGATGACCGACCCGGCCGTCGGCGCCTCGACGTGCGCGTCGGGCAGCCAGGTGTGCACCGGCCACATCGGGACCTTCACCGCGAACGAGGCGAAGAAGGCAAGCCACAGCCAGCACTGCCAGTAGAACGGCACGCTGAGCTTCTCTACGGCCATCGGGAGATCGGTCGTCCCCACCTGCCAGTAGATGGCGATGATGGCCAGCAGCATCAGCACCGAGCCGAGCAGCGTGTAGAGGAAGAACTTGAACGCCGC
>JAFEFG010000226.1 GCA_018240685.1 Pseudomonadota bacterium
CTGACGCTGACCGAAGCGGCGCTTCCGTCGCCCGACGCCGTCGCCCGGGAACTGGCGGCGTTCGTGGCGGATACTTCCTACGATCCGGATGCCGTCGACAGATCGACCTACGAGTCGCTTTCCGCGCGCGAATCCACGCGGATGCTCGCCGCCGCGCTCGACAGGGCCTGCACCGGCAAGGCATGGGCGTGAGATGGCGATGCGCATCGGCTTCCTGGTCAGCCATCCGATCCAGTATCTGACGCCGTTGTTTCGCGAGCTCGACAAGCGTTGCGAGCTGACGGTGTACTTCGCCCATCGCCAGACGCCCCAGCAGCAGGCGAGTGCGGGGTTCGGCGTTGCGTTCGAGTGGGATGTCGATCTGATGTCGGGCTACCGCAGCGAGTTCCTGCCGAATGTCGCGCGGCACCCGTCGTCGGATTCCTTCTGGGGGTGCAACACTCCCACCGTCTCGCGCAGGATCGCGGAAGGTCGGTTCGATGCCTTCATCGTGCCGGGGTGGGCCTTGTGGAGCTACTGGCAGGCTGTGTTCGCCTGCAGGCGGGCCGGCGTTCCCGTTCTCGTGCGGGGCGACTCCCAGCTGGTAACCCAGCGCCGGGGCGCAATGAGGCTGGCGAAGGAGCTGGTGTTCCGACAGGTGCTGCGGGCTTTCGACGGCTTCCTCTATGTCGGTCAGCGCAATCGCGAGTATCTCCTCCACTATGGCGTTCCGCCGGAGCGGCTGTTCTTTTCGCCGCACTGCGTCGACAACGACGCCTTCGGCAGAGGCAGCGCTGCGATCCGCGAGCAGGTGCAGGCATCCGCGAGCGGTCGGATGCCGCGCGTTCTCTTCGTCGGCAAGCTGACCCCGCGCAAGAGGCCCCAGGATGTCCTGCAGGCTGCGATCCTGCTGCAGCAGCGCGGCCTGGCGGTGGAGGTGGTCTTCGCCGGCTCGGGCGAGCTGTCCGAGGAATTGGAGCGTCTTGCGCAGTCCGCGGGTCTGACGATCCGGTTCCTGGGATTCGTCAACCAGAGCGAACTTCCCGCCATATATGCGAGCGCCGACCTGCTGGTCCTGTCCTCCGTGTCCGAGACGTGGGGGCTGGTCGTCAACGAGGCCATGGCCTGCGGTGTACCGGCCGTCGTCTCCGAGGTTGTCGGCTGCGCGCCGGACCTGATCGAACGCGGAAAGAGTGGGGCGACATACCCTCCGGGGGACATCCCCGCCATGGCACGGGCGATCGAGGAGGTCCTGAGGATGGACCGGAAAGTGCTGCGGCAGGGGGTGGCCGAGCGTATTGCACGCTATTCGCCTGATGTTGCCGCAACGGGTATCGTGGACGGCGTAACCCGGCTGCGGCAGCGGTTCTTTGCCAAAGCCGGCAAAGCCGCGTAAATGCTGTTGCGCATCCGATGACCACTGCCGCCGTTTCGTCCGCCCACGCTCCGGTCTACCTGGACTTCAAGCTGGTTCTGAAGGCCTCCGGGGTATTTGGCGCGTTGTGCATCGTCGTGGGGCTTTTCTCGCCCGACCCCGTCGCGTTCGCGGCGGGGGCAATGGTGCCGTGGGTATGCCTTCGCATCCTCTACACTCCGACGATGCCGGCGGCGGTGCTCTATCTGTTCATCTGGCAGTGGTTCCAGATTTTCGCCCGCGTGCTTCAGGCCTGGGTCGACGGTCGATCGATGTCGGCGGGCTTCACGGGGCAATATATCGCCGACGCCTACTGGTACATGCTGTCGGGGCTGGTGGTGCTGGCGATCGTATTCCGGCTCGCGATGACCAACCTGAAGCCGGCGACGCCGGCGCAGCGTACCGCCCATTTCAAATGGGATACGCGCCACGTGGTCATGCTCTATGTGCTCGGGTTCGTCGTTTCCACGGCGGCGGTCGCCCTCGGCCGGGGCGGTCTCGCACAGCCCGCGGAAGCGCTCGCGCGTGTCAAGATCGTCGCCCTGTTCATGCTGTTCGTCTACACGATGTCGACGGGTCGCGGGACCAGGATCATGCTGGGGGTGGTGCTGTTCGAAGTCGGCGTGGGCTTCACGGGCTTTCTGTCCGATTTCCGCAGCGTCTTCATCTTCCTGGGTATTGCTGCGATCGTGGCGCACATCAGGTGGAAGTTCAGTGTCGGCGTGCTTTCGGTGGTGGGCCTCGCCAGCTTGACGACCCTGGCGCTCTTCTGGACGTCCGTGAAGGCGGACTATCGGGAATATGCGTCGCAGTATTCCGATTCGCAGGCGATCGTGGTGCCGCTGTCCGACCGCCTGGCCTATCTGGGCAGCAAGGTCCTCACCTTCGGCAACACGAACTTCAGCGAAACCGCCTATCAGCTGCTGACCCGGTTCGCCTATGTGGACATCTTCGCGTCCGTCATCGACGTGCAGCAGACATCGCCCGAGCCGATCCCGATGCGCCAGTGGAAGGAGGCGCTGGAGCACGTCTTCCAGCCGCGCTTCCTGTTTCCCGACAAGCCCGAGCTTTCGGATTCCGAGGTCTATGTCCGTCTCACCAAGCGCTACCTCGTCGACGAGGTGTCCCAGGGCACGTCGATCAGCGTGGGCTATATGGGCGAGAACTATGCTGACCTGGGATATCCCGGCATGCTGGCGGGCATCGCGTTCCTGGGATTGATCCTGGCGCTCT
>JAFEFG010000227.1 GCA_018240685.1 Pseudomonadota bacterium
GCCGGGATCGCCGCGATGCGCCCGCTCACCGGCGCCCGCACGACGACAGCGCGGCGGGCGTCCAGCTCGATCAGCCGCTGCTGCACGTCGGCGAGCGACTGGCGCAGGCTGCGCTGGCGTTCGCTGGCGACGGTCGGAAGCTGCTCCAGCGCGATGCGCGCCTGCACGAGCTGGGCGCGCTTGGCGGCGAGCTCGCGCTCCGACGTCTGCACGGCCAGCCGCAGGCCGAGGGCGGCGATCTCGCGCCGCTGCAGCTCGTCGACCGATATTGTCCCGCGCGAGACAAGCTCGCGCACGCGATCCGCCTGCGCACGGGCGAGGCCCGCCTGTTCCTTCTGCGTGCGGATGTTGGCGCCGAGCAGGTCGAGATCGAGGGCGAGCTCGTCGGCCGTCGACTTCAGCCGGCGCTCCTCGTTGTCGCGCCAGTCGCGCTCGCGCCCGAGCTGCGCCTCGAGATCGCGCCGCTGGCCGCGCAGCTGGCCGGCGATCTCGGTTTCCGCCGTCTCGCCGGATTCCGTCGTCTGGCCCGACTGCAGGGTGACGAGCAGATCGCCCTTCTTCACGACCTGACCGTCCTTGACGTGGATGGCGCCGACGATGGCCTGACGCGGCGCGCGCACACGGACCACGCCGCCGGCCGGCTCGAGATAGCCCCGCGCCGTCTCCTGCCGCGGAACGACGCCGCGCCACAGCAGCGTGCCGCCCGCCACGAAGACGACCAGCAGGCCGGCGATGACCCAGGAGACGAGCCGGGGCGCCCGCGGCATCAGCCCGCGCGAAGCCAGCGCTTCCCAGGTGCGCTCGGCAACTTCCGGACGGAACAGCGGCGGCTGGTTGGCGGACGAAGGCTGCATGACGCTTTCCCTCTTTCCGGAGTCGCGGCCGGCGGGATGCCGTCCGTCGATGGTCCGACCCTAGCGTTCCGCGATTTCCCGCCGATTGCTGCGGACCTGAAACTTGGTTTCCTTGATTGCACGGGCCGATCCGGCCGGCCCGTCCTGCGTCCCGTCGCGCGGCCGGCGGCTGCGATGCCCGGGCGCTGCGTCCCAAAAAGACTGCGGCGCCGTCCCGGTGGGAGCGGCGCCGCGCCATCCGGCATTTTCGCCGGGCTCAGATGAGCTTCGTCGCCGAGAGCGACGAGACGGTCATCGTCAGCGACGCCTTGGTCAGGCTGGTCGAGACGGTCTTCAGCGCGTTGAGGGACAAGGTGGTGGCGACGCCCCCGACGACGGCTTCGACTTCGTTGAGCTTCAGTTCGCGGATCTTCTTCTCCATGACACTCTCCCTTTCCTGGAGTCGCGGCCGGCGGGATGCCGTCCGTCGATGATCGGACCATAGCGCCTCGCGATTTCCTGCCGATTGCTGCAAGGCGGAAACTTGGTTTCCTTGATTGCGCGGTCCGTGCGCCGGCGGCCGCAGCGAAGCGCACGAAACACATATTCCGGCATCGCGTGACGGACACGAAATCGATACCGCCGTAGGATCGAGCATGCCCGACAAGAACAGCCCTTCCTCCGGTCCCGGCGATGTCGACGCGCTGCGCGCCGAACTCGCCGCAACACGCGACGCCCTCGAACGGGAAAAGGAAGCGGCGCAAACGGCGCGAGCGGAAGCGGAACGGGCGCGCGCGGAAGTCGCCGCGACGCGACGGCTGATCGATGCGGTTTGCGACAACATGACGGACGGCATCTGCCTGCTCGGCCGCGACCAGACGATCACCTACATGAACCAGGCGGCGCGCAGGTTCCTCGCCTCCAGGGCGGGCGCGGAAACCGACGGCGAAGGCCCCGCGGCCGATCCGCGTCTCCTCGAGCGCCTAGCCTCCGCGCGCGGCCGCTTCGTGCGCCGCCTGGGCTCGGACAGGCATGTCGAATTCCAGCTCCGGTCGCTCGACGACGGCAGCACCCTGGCCATCAGCCGCGACATCACCGAACTCAAGCGGCGGCAGATCGAGCTGAAGCGCACGCGCGACGATGCCCGGCGGGCGCGCGAACTGATGCGGATCGTGCTCGACAACATGGTCGATGGCGTCTGCCTGTTCGACGGCCAGACCGTGCTGTACGCGAACAAGGCGATGTCCGACCAGTCCGCCTTCACCGGCGCGACCATCACGGCCGGCATGACGCTGCGCGGCATCCTCGAGGCCATGGAGGCCGGCGGCGACTATATCGTCGTGAACGGCCGGCGGATGTCCGTCGAGGAACGCCTCGCGCGCACCTTCGTTCCCGGCGGCACCCGCTTCGAGCGCGAGATGCCGAGCGGCATCCACGTCGAGTTCCGCTTCCTGCCGATCGGCGACGACCTCACGCTGGGCGTCTATCGCAACATCACCGAACTGAAGCAGCAGCAGAAGGAGATCGAGCGCGCGCGCGATGCGGTCGAGGCGGCGCGGGCGCAGATGGCGGGCGTTCTCGAGGGCCTGCCGCTGGGGATCAGCCTGTTCAACGCGCAGCACCGCATCGTCTACGCCAACGGCAACTCGGGCGCGACCCGGCTCGGCCTCGCCGACGGCGCGCTGCACAGGGACATGACCGTCGAGGACATCATCCGCACCCAGATGGCCGCCGGCGACGTCCACCTGGGCGAGGACGGCGCGCCGCTG
>JAFEFG010000228.1 GCA_018240685.1 Pseudomonadota bacterium
GGCCGCTACGGCAAGCTGCCGTTCGCCGATCTTTTCGAGCCGGCGATCAAGTACGCCCATGACGGCTTCCGCGTCTCCTACATGGTGGCGCGCCAGTGGGACCGCGCCATCGACCGGCTGAAGGGCCAGGAGAGCTGGGTGAAGGCGTTCCTGCCGAACGGCCGCGCGCCGCAGCCGGGCGAGCTGTGGAAGTTCCCCGACCAGGCGAAGACGCTCGCCAAGATCGCCGAGACCAAGGGCGAGGCCTTCTATCGCGGCGAACTGGCCGAGGCGATGGACAAGTATGCGAAGGAGACCGGCGGCGCCCTGCGCAAGGAGGACCTTGCCGCCCACCAGGCCGACTGGGTCGATCCGATCGGCCTCACCTATCGTGGCGCGACGCTGCACGAGATCCCGCCGTCGGGCCAGGGCATCGCCGCCTGCATGGCGCTGGGCATCCTGGAAAACTTCGATCTCGTCGGCCTCGAGTGCGACGGCCCCGAGGTTGCGCATCTCAGGATCGAGGCGATGAAACTCGCCTTTGCCGACATCCACCGCTACGTCGCCGATCCGCGCTTCATGGACGTCACGCCGGCGCAGCTCCTCGACAAGCACTACCTGAAGAACCGCGCCAGGCTGATCGACCCGAAGAAGGCCAAGGATTTCGGCCCCGGCACGCCCAAGGACGGCGGCACGATCTACCTCGGCACCGCCGACGCCTCCGGCATGATGGTGTCGCTGATCCAGTCGAACTACACGGGCTTCGGCTCCGGCATCGTCGTGCCCGGCACCGGCATCGCGCTCCAGAACCGCGCTACCGGCTTCGTCACCACCCCGGGCCATCCCAACCAGGTCGCCCCCCGGAAGCGGCCCTTCCACACCATCATCCCGGCCTTCATCACCAAGGACGGCAAGCCCGTCGCCACCTTCGGCCTGATGGGCGGCGCCATGCAGCCGCAGGGCCACATGCAGGTCTTCTCGCGCATCGTCGACTACGGCCAGAACCCGCAGGCCGCGATCGACGGCCCGCGCTGGCGCGTGCACGAGACCGACGGCACGATCTGGACCGAGGAGCACATGCCGGCCGACACGCTGACCGGCCTGGAGGCGCGCGGCCACCGGATCACCCGCACCAAGGCCCCGAGCTTCGACTTCGGCTCGAGCCAGATCATCTGGCGCTTCCCCGAGGGCGGCCCCTATCTCGGCGCCTCCGAAAGCCGCCGCGACGGCGCCGCGGTCGGGTTCTAGCAAGACCTGCTGTCGCAGGTCGAACGATCAGGGGCGTGCCACTCCAGCGGCACGCCCCTTCTTTCTGCGTCGATCCGATGACGCGCGACAGAAGCCGCAAGCCTTCACCCAGGTTTCTGTGACGGTCGGTGTGCCCCTTGGGGCATCACCTCATGCCGGGAAGAGCCTTCTCACTTCCCGCAATGAGCCTCGATCCGATAGCCGTCGGGGTCCACGACGAAAGCCGCGTAGTATTTGGGACCGTAGTCGGCGCGCACGCCCGGCTTGCCGTTGTCCTTGCCGCCGTTCTTGAGGGCGGCGGCGTGGAACGCGTCGACGGCGGCGCGATCCTCGGCGACGAAGCAGAAGTGCAGGCCCGACTCCATGTCGGGCTTCACCGGCTTTGCGGCCGCGATGATCCAGAGCTGCACATCATTTTTTGCGCCGTAGCCCAGAGCGCCTTCGCCGTCGGAAAGACGCGTGTAGCCCAGCGGCTTCAGGGCCGCGTCGTAGAAGGCACCGGTCCGCTTGACGTCGCTGACGCCGATGGAAACGTGATCGAGCATGGCTTCTCCTCCTTAACTATATAACTGGTTATATGGTTAAATCGACGGATACGGCTTGTCAACCGGGCAACCGGTTATTAGGTGCTGAAGACGATGGTTCGCCCCGATCTCTGCCTGGAGTTCGCCAACACGCGGTACTGGCGCGGGCAGGCAACGCCCACCGAAACGCTGAACAGGCCGGAAGACTTCGCCGCCTGGATAGCTGCCAATGCCGGCGCCAAGGCGGACCGGGCCGTGGCGCCGAGGGAGTTCGAGCAGGCACTGGGGCTGCGCGAGACGATCTATCGGCTGTTCGACGCGCAGGCGCAGGCCAGGCCCGCCGCGCCCCGTGATCTGACTGTCCTGAACGAGGCGCTGGCCGCGGCTCCGGCCCGGACGACGCTCAAGCGCGGCCGCAACGGCTACGACTGGGACATCGACATGAAATCGGGAACGGCGCTCGGCCTGCTCGCTCCCGTTCTATGGTCGGCGGGCGACCTGCTGGCGGGCTCCAGGCTCGATCGGGTTCGGCGCTGCGCCAACCCTGAATGCGGCTGGCTGTTCCTGGACGACAGCCGCGCCGGCAAAAGGCGGTGGTGCTCCATGTCCGCCTGCGGCAACCGGGCCAAGGCGCGACGCCATTATCACAAGAGCAAGGAAGAG
>JAFEFG010000229.1 GCA_018240685.1 Pseudomonadota bacterium
CCCGACATCGGCCTGCCGATCCCCGTGGTGCAGACGGCGATGGGCCGCGCCCTGGCGGCGATCCTGCCCGTCGAGGAAGCGACGCTGCTCGACGAGCGCCTCGAAGCCGACGACGCCGAACAATGGGCGGCCTATCGCGACCGCTTCCACGCCGGCATCCGCGACTGCGCGGAGCGGGGGTTCTGCACCTGTCCCGGCGAATACATGGCGGCCATTCACGCCGTCGCCGCGCCGCTGTTCGTCGGCCACGACCTGAAGCAGGTCTTCGCCATCAATTGCGGCGTTCCGGCCTTCCGCCTGCAGGCCGGGCAGCTCGAGTCGGAAATCGGTCCGCGCATCCGCGCCCTGGCCGCCAGCATCCGCGCGCTCGTCGACGAGGCCGAGCCGGCCATCGTCCGCCGCGTGCCGGAAGCGAAGGAGGCCGCGGGATAGGTCGCCGGCGACCGGAAAGAACGAGAAGAGGAAATGGGAGGAAAGCAATGGCAGTCCTGAGCGAGCGGCCGCTGGAGCGGCGCGCGGCGCGCGCGATGCAGGAGCCCCTGCGGGCCTGGATCGTCGTCGCCCTGGTGGTCGTCTTCATGATGATCAACTTCGCCGACAAGGCCGTCTTCGGCCTCGCCGCGGTGCCGATCATGAAGGAGCTTCATCTCACCAACGAACAGTTCGGCCAGATCGGCAGCGCCTTCTTCCTGCTGTTCTCGCTCTCCGCGGCGCTGGTGGGCTTCGTCGTCAATCGCGTCTCGACGCGCATCGTGCTCGGCGTGATGGGGTTCGTGTGGGCGCTGACGCTGATGCCGATGCTGGGCCTGGTGCCGCTGTGGGCGCTGGTGGCGAGCCGCATCGTGCTGGGCGCGGGCGAGGGGCCGGCCTATCCGGTCGCTCTGCACGCCGTCTACAAGTGGTTCCCCAACCACCGCCGCGCGCTGCCGACCAGCTTCGTCTCGGTCGGCGCCGCCATCGGCGTCGGCATCGCCACGCCGCTGCTGACCTGGATCATCCTGACCTACAGCTGGCACGTCGCCTTCGGCTTCCTGGGCGTGGTCGGCTTCGTCTGGGTCGCGGTCTGGCTGGCGGTCGGCCGCGAAGGCCCGCTCGATGCCGAGGAGACCGGGGCAGGGGCGACGGGGCTCGACCATGTGCCCTACGCGACGCTGCTCACCTCGCGCACCTTCCTCGGCGTGGAGATCGCGGGCTTCGCCGCCTACTGGGCGCTGGCGCTGGCGGTCGTGTGGCTGCCGTCCTTCCTCATCAAGGCCGGCGGCTACACGCCCACCACGACCGGCTGGATCCTGGTGCTGCCGCCGATGCTGCAGGTGGTGCTGTCGCCGACGCTGGGCTTCGTGTCGCAGAAGCTGCTGGCGGGCGGCGTGTCGAGCCGCGTCTCGCGCGGCCTGATCGCCAGCGGCTGCGTGGCGTTCTCGGGGCTGGCGATGATCCTGCTGTCGCAATCGACGGGCCGGATCGTGCAGGTGCCGCTGGTCATGATGTCCTTCGCCGTCTGCAGCGTGACCTATGCGCTCGGCCCGCCCCTGATCGGCGAGATCAGCCCGGTGCGCCAGCGCGGCGCCATGCTCGGCATCAGCAACGCGCTGTTCAGCACCGCGGGCCTGATCGCGCCGTGGCTGATGGGCCATATCGTCGATGTCGGCGCCAACCCGGCGCAGGGCTTCCGCCACGGCTTCCTGCTCGCCGGCCTGCTGATCGTCGCCGGCGGCGTGATCGCGATGGTGCTCATCAACCCGCAGGCCGACCTGGCGCGCTTCAGGCGGCAGGGCGGCGCCAGGCGCTAGGCCGAGCGCCAGTGATCCGGAGTCTTCTTGCTGTTCAAGTGCCTGACGCGGGCGACGAGAGGCGAATGGCCGTGGCGCTTGGCCCAATCGATCGCTTCCTGTTGGGTCTTGCACGTGGCGAGCACGTGGTCGGCATGGTCTTCGACCACATAGTCGTCGATCGGACTTCCGTCAGGCCGGCCCTTGGGCCGTGCTTCGACATAAACGTTGGCCATGCGTTTCTCCCATAAGTGGCGTTTCGCTTTGGAAAAACTCCGGTACAGATGGGTTGCCCAGCTTCGCCGATCTGATGCGGGAAAAAAAGACGGCTGAAGCCCGGCCGCTTGCCATGGCCGAGCCGGAGCGGCTGGAACCCTCTCAAGTTCCTCTCCTCCCTTCCTTTTCTGTCCCTCTCCCCCGCGAGGGGGAGAGGTTAGGTGAGGGGGAGGGCGCCGGCATCATGCGCAGGCGCTCGACACGCTACCTCGGAAGCCGCGCCCCCTACGGCGCCAGCAGCGGCGTCCGCGCCAGAGACGCCATCGACACGCCGCACAACCGGGGATCCGGCTCGATCTCGATCTGCCGCTTGAACGGCACGAAGCCGGTGCGGATGTAGAAG
>JAFEFG010000022.1 GCA_018240685.1 Pseudomonadota bacterium
CTTCGGACCGTCCCATGATGCCCACTCAACAGCCTCGTCCTTCCGAATCCCGTCTCGGCTCCCTGCAAGGCGCCATCATCGAGATCCTCGAGCAGCTGTCAGGTAGCAGCGACATCGATCCCGACGCGAGCTTCATCGCGCTCGGCTTCGACTCGCTCCTGCTGGGACAGGTCGCGCGGGCTGTCGAGAAGAAGTTCCGGACCCGTGTCACTTTCCGCCAGCTGTTGAACGATCTCTCGTCTGTCGCCCGGTTGGCCAGCCACCTCGACGCCACATTGCCGCCGGACGCCGTGGCACCGGCGACAACGTCCGCGACTCCGGCGCAAACACCGGCACCGGCAGCCACTGTCGCCATGCCGGTCACCATGCCGAACACCGCACCGGACGCCATCGCCGCCGTGATGCAGGCGCAAATGCAGACCATGCAGGCGCTGTTCGCGGAGCAGCTCCGCACCTTGCAAGGTCAGCCGGCTGGCGCCGCCGCGCCAGTGCCGATGGCAGCGCCGGCTCCCGCGACGTCCCCGGCGCCGGCCCCAATTGCACCGGCGCCTGCCCCACAGGCTACCGGTGAGGGCAGGATCCGACTCTATCAGCCGTCGGCGGCGCGCAGCCCCGACACGCTTACGAACAGCCAGCGCGCCTATGTCGAGTCGCTCGTGCGGCGCGTCAACGAGCGCACGCCGCTGACGAAGGCGCGCACCCAGGCGGACCGCGGCGTGCTCGCCGACCCCCGCACGGCCGCCGGCTTCCGGTCCGAGTGGAAGGAACTCGTCTATCCCATCGTCGCTGCCCGCGCGCAGGGTTCGAAGATCTGGGACATCGACGGCAATGCCTACATCGACTTGGTGAACGGCTATGGTCAGACGATGTTCGGCCATTCGCCGGACTTCGTCACCGAAGCCATCATGGCTCAGTTGCAGGAGGGTTTCCCGATCGGGCCGCAGACCCCGCTCGCGGGTGAAGTCGCGGCTCTGGTATCGGAACTCACGGGCAACGAGCGCGTAACCTTCTGCAACACCGGTTCCGAGGCGGTGATGGCGGCGATGCGCGTCGCCCGCGCCGTGACTGGACGCGAGCGCGTCGTCGTGTTCGCCAACGACTACCACGGCCAGTTCGACGAGGTTCTGGTCAAGGCGGGCAACGACGAGCTGCGCCGCGGTCGCCCGGTCGCACCGGGCATTCCCGATGCCTCGGTCGCCAACATAACCGTGCTTCCCTATGGCGAGGCGCAAAGCCTCGAATGGATCGAGCGGCATTGCGAGGATCTGGCCGCCGTTCTGGTCGAGCCGGTGCAGAGCCGCCACCCGGCACTGCGCCCGCAGGCTTTCGTCCAGGCCCTGCGCAGTATCACCGCGGCCAAGGGAACGGCGCTCGTTTTCGACGAGATCGTCACCGGCTTTCGCGTCCATCCCGGCGGCATGCAGGCACTCTTCGGCATCCGCGCGGACATGGCGACCTACGGCAAGGTTGCCGGCGGCGGCATGCCGATCGGTATTCTCGCCGGCAGTGCGCAGTTCATGGATGCCCTCGACGGCGGCTTCTGGCGCTACGGAGACGATTCCGTTCCCGAGACCGCCCCCACCTTCTTCGCCGGCACCTTCGTCCGCCACCCGCTGGTGCTGGCGGCAGCACGTGCGGTGCTCAAGCACATCAAGGCCGAGGGCCCCGCGTTGCAGGAAGGCGTCGCCACGCGCATGGGCGGTCTGGTCGACACGATCAACCGCGACCTCGAACGGCGCGGTCTGACGGCAAGGGCCGAGGGGTATTCGAGCTGGTTCTATCTCAGCCTTGCAGGGGAAGGGCCTCTGGCCTCGCTCTTCTGGCCGCAGGCCCGCCTGCAGGGCATCCATGTCCAGGAAGCCTACCCCTGCTTCCTCACCACGGCCCACTCGGACGCCGATATTGCGTCGATCGCAGAGGCCTTCAGTGCCTCTCTCGACGCATTGGAGAGCGCCGGCATACTTGGGGGTACACGGGAGCGTGCAGCTTCGCCGCCCAGGGCGGCCGACGAGGAAATTTCGGCGCCGCTCACCGAGCCGCAGCTCGAGATTCTCGCCGCAGCCCAGCTCGGCGACGAAGCATCCTGCGCGTTCAACGAATCGGTAAGCCTGACACTCGACGGCGACCTCGATACGGACGCCCTGGCGGCGGCGGTCTCGGCGACGATCGATCGGCATGAGGCCTTGCGGGGCCGGCTTGGCCGAAGCGACGAGCGGATGCATTTCGCGCCGAAGCTCGGCCTCGTTCCCGCTTTGAAGGATCTGTCGCAGGCGAGCGCTCCCGAAGCAGCACTGGCCGCACTCGTCGCCGAAGATGCGTGCACGCCGTTCGACCTTTGGGCCGGCCCCCTGGTGCGCGCGGTTCTCGTGCGCCTTGCCCGCGACCGGCACGTCTTGTTGTTCACCGCCCACCATATCGTTTGCGATGGATGGTCGATGAACGTGATCCTGAACGAAGTTGCCGACCACTACCGGGCAGGTCGTTCCGGCGGGGCGGCCTCCACTTCACTAGCCACTTCATTCGCCCAATACGCCAACGAGCACGCCCAGCCGGATCGGACCCGCGCAGAAGACCTCCTCTACTGGAAGGAACTCTATCGGGATCTCCCGGCCCCTCCCGACCTGCCGACCGACCGGCCCCGGCCGCCATTGCGCGCCTACGCCGGCGCGACCTGGTCGACGCATTTCGATGCCGCACTGCTCGCCGCCCTGAAGAAGGCCGGTGCCGCAAACGGCGCCACACTCTTTGCCGTGCTCTTTACCGCCCTGCAGACCGTCATGGGACGGCTGACCGGCCATGACGACATCCCCATCGGCGTACCGATGGCCGGCCAGTCCCTCGAGGACCGGCCGGACCTCGTCGGCCATTGCGTACACATGCTTCCGTTCCGCGTGCCACTCGACTGGAATGCGCCGTTCGGCCGTCACGTCGCGATGGTGGCGCAGCGCGTGCTCGAGGGGATCGAGCACGGCAACTGCACCTACGGCACGGTCGTGCGCGCCCTGCCTTTGCCGCGCGCGGCCAACCGTCTGCCGCTGACCGAGATCCAGTTCAATCTCGAGCGGCTGGGCGATTCCCTGGATTTTGGCGGCGTTGCCGCGCGGGTGGTCCCCAATGCCAAGGCGGCGGTGAATTTCGACCTGTTCGTCAACATCATCGAATCGAATGCGGGACTGCGCATCGATTGCGACTACAGCACCACCTTGTTCGATGAAGCGACGATTGCGCGCTGGATGGCCCACTATCAGAGATTGCTCGAAGCACTCGCGGCTGCGCCCGAAACACTGCTTTCTGCGCTGCCGGTGCTTACCGACGCGCAGGAACGGTCCTTGCTCGACACCTTCAACGCCACGGCGATGTCCTATCCGCAGGACAGTTGCATCCACGATCTCGTCGCCGCGCAGGCAAAGAAGACACCGCAGGCTGTCGCCTACACGGACGCCGGCGGGGATCTGACCTATGCCGATCTCGACCGGCAATCGAGCCGTCTCGCCGCCGCGCTTCTCGAAGCCAGTCCTGTCCGCCACGGTCGTTTCGCTGTCGCGACCGACCGTTCGCGTGCCTTGCCGGTGGCCCTGCTCGGCGTAATGAAGGCTGGCCACGCCTACGTTCCGCTTGATCCACAACAGCCGGAAGATCGACTTCGTCAAATCGCGGCCGCAGCCCGCATCGACGGCGTCGTGTGCCAGGATGCGCGCCTCGCGGCGATCGCACCGGGTGCAGCTGTCATCCGGCTCGATGAACTCGACCTCGCCTCGCCCGGCGACACCCCTGAACTGCCCCCGGTTACGAGCGACGCTTCCGCCTATATCCTCTTCACGTCGGGTTCGACCGGCGCCCCCAAGGGGGTGGAAATCCGACACCGCGGTCTGACCAACATTATGTGCGATGTCGTCAGGCGTTGCGGCATCACGGCGACGGATTGCGCCGTCGCCTCGAGCGCCGTGACCTTCGACGTCGCCGCGACCGAACTCTACGCACCGCTGATCGTCGGTGGCCGCGTGGTGCTGGCCACGATGGAGGAGGTCAAGAGCGGCTTCGACTTGGTTGCGCGGGCGCAGGCGGTCAAAGCCACGGTGATGCAGGCGACACCGACGCTGTGGCGCATGCTGCTGGAGGCAGGCTTCAAGTCGCATCCAGGCCTTCGGATGATTGCCGCCGGCGAACCCCTCACCCGTGATCTCGCCGATCAATTGCTCGCAGGAGGCGGGCGGCTTTGGAACCTCTACGGCCCGACCGAAACGACGATCTATTCGGCCGGCCGCGAGATCCTCGCCGATGGAACACCGGTCACGATCGGCGGGCCTCTTGCCAACACGCAACTCTACGTCCTCGACAGTCGGGATGCTGTCGTGCCGCCGGGCGCGGTTGGCACTCTCTTCATCGGCGGCCACGGCTTGGCCAAGGGATACTTCGACCGGCCGGATCTCACCGAAGCGGCCTTTCGGATGATCTCGCTCGCCGATCGTCCCCCTTGCCGTCTGTATGCAACAGGTGATCTCGCACGGCTTTCTTCCACGGGCGAGATAGAGCTGCTGGGCCGCGCCGACCGGCAGGTGAAGCTGCGCGGCTTCCGTATCGAACTCGAGGAAATCGAGCATGTGCTGCGGCAGGCACCGGGCGTCCGCGACTGCGCCGTCCTGCTGCGGAACGATACAGGCCCCGACCCGGCGCTGGTCGCCTACGTCGTCGGCCTGGACGAAGGGTCGGTTGCCTCCCTCTCAAGCCATCTGGCCGGCCACCTGCCGGACTATATGGTGCCGATGCGCTGGGTCTCCCTTGCCGCATTGCCCCTGACCTCGAGCGGTAAGCTCGATCGCAAGGCATTGCCGCCGCCGGTCCGGACCCCGGCGAACGTCGACGTTCCTCCGGTCCAGCGGCAACAATCACCGCTCGAATCCAGGATCGCGGCCGTCTGGGCCGACGTACTGGGCCTCGACTCGGTGCCGATCGACTGCCCGCTGTTCACACTGGGGGCGGATTCGCTGCAGGTATTCCGCATCGCCGCCCGCCTCGTCCAGGATGGCATTTCCGTCGAAGCGCGTGACTTGATGCGCAATCCCTCGATTGCCGTGCTGGCACAGCGCTTCGAGCAAAGCTCCGGGCAGCCGGAAGCCGCCCCCGCACGCAAGGGACCTTCGCTCGCGGAGTTCCGGCACGGCGCACGGCGGAGAGCGGGGGCATCATGACGGCGAGAGGCGACGCTTTGCGCAGCCAGCCGGCGGACTCGGGAGCCGGTGAGCTGGAAATCTTCCCTTGCACGCTGCTGCAGGAGAGGCTCTGTCGGGAAGTCAACGAGCCGGCGCCGCAGCGGCTGAACGTGGCGCTGCGATGGCGGGTGACAGGCCGGCTGTCACACTCGACGGCCGAGCGCGCGCTGCAGAGCCTCATCGATCGCTACGAAATCCTGCGGACCGGCTTCAATGAGGTCGACGGTCGCGTGGCGCAATGTGTGTCGCCGGCTGTGCCGTTCCGGCTGCGCGAGATCGACCTTTCGGTCCTGCCTTCCGAGCAGCGCGACGACCGAGCCGACGAAATCGGCCGCGCAGAGGCAATACAGCCCTTCGATATACGGCAGCCGCCCCTGATACGCGGCGCGCTGCTGCGGCTTGGCCCGGACCGCGACATCCTTCTCCTGACATTTCATGCCCTGGTAGCCGACGGCTGGGCAAGCGGCATACTGCTGCGCGAGTTTCGCCATGCCGCGCTCGCCATCGAGACCGGCAAGGTTCCTTTCGATGCGCCACCGGAGCTTCAGTTTGCGGATTACGCGCTTTGGGAAAAGGAACTGCTGGCGAGCGATATCCTGGACGAATCACGCGAATTCTGGCGCCATCGGCTTCACGCGCTTCACCCGACTCGTGTACCGACCGATCCAGGAACGACGGGCCGCCAGGGCGAACGCGCCTTCATCGAATCCCTGCTCTTCCCTGCCCCATTGTGGCGCGCCACCGAGAAGTGTGCCCGCGAGCACAACGTAACGCTTTACGCCCTGGCGACGGCTTCACTTGCCCTGATGCTGCACCGGACGACCGGCAACCTGGATATCGTTCTGGGATCTCAGGTCGCGAACCGCGAAGATCCCTCGACCGAATCCCTTGTCGGGCCGACGGTCAACAGCATTACCTTGCGTCTGCCTGTCGACGCCAGCGGCGACTGCAGTCGTTTCGTCGCCAATGTCGCCGAGACGGTGAGCGAAGCGCTTCAACATGAACGACTTCCGTTCGAGATCGCGGCTGGCCTCGCTTCGCCGTCGGTCGAGGGACCGTTGCACGCGATCAACCTCGTCGTGCACCGATCCTACTCCGGGACGAAGGAAACCGAGCAGGACCAGCCCGGGCCGTTCAACCTTGTCTTTTTGCCGTCTTTCTCGCCTGGGCCGCTTTGGGAACTGAACTTCTTCCTCATCGGCCGCGATGAAGGCTGGCGTCTGTCATGCGAAGCGGACGCCGGTCTCTACGAACAGCAGACGGTGAAGAACCTTTTGCAGGCTTGGCTCGACTGCTTCGCCTTCCTGGCCGGTGCGTCCGGTAACGCACCGCAGCCTGAGCTGCGCGCGCCCATCATGCCCGTGGCCAAGGCAACCTCGTCTTCTGCTCCCTCGGCAAGCGACGTCAGCCAGCCTGTGAAGGCCTGGCAGCCCCTGAATTCGACGGCGCTTTTGCCGATCGAGACCATTCCCATCCACGACCCTGCGCGCCAGATCGTTCAGTTCCATGAGACCGGGCGCCAGACTCCTATGGTCGTGCTCAACAACCGGTCGGTCTATTATCCGCTCGCACAGGAGCTGGGCGAGAACCGCCCCTTCATTGACATCCAGCTTTATCATCCGGGTGGACCGCTCGACCTCCCGCCGCATGCTTTCGAGATCTTCGGCGCCTACGCGGTGAAGCTCATCCGCTGGGCTCGGCCGCACGGCCCTTACGTCCTCGGCGGTCACTGCGTCTACGGCGTGGTCGCCTTCGAAGCCGCCCGCCAACTGACGCAACTCGGTGAAAAGGTCGAACTCGTCACGCTGTTCGACAGCTGGGCACCGGGCTATCGCGAGGACATGTCTCCTCGCGACCAGAAGATCCGAAAGCGGCACCTCCAGCTTTATGGCTACCGCCAGCGGTTGGCGCAGTATCGGGCCGGAGAGATCGGACTCAACGAGCTGCTGCGCAAACCGCTGCTGCGCCGCCTTCACCTGCTCAAGCCCGAGCCGTCACCTGAGATGGAGCCGGGCCAATGGTTCGACGATGCCGTCCGCCAGGCGGCAGCCCGCTATCGCCCTCGCCCGCCCTATGATGGCGACGTCGTCCTGTTCCGCAGCGATGAACCATTGCGCGGCCGTCTGTTCGACGAGTTGATGGGATGGCGTCCGCTGATCTCCGGCAACCTGACGAAGGTCGACGTAGCTAGCGCTCACCTCGATATGTTCCGCAAGCGACCTGCGGGTACCATCGCCTCGGCCGTCAACGACCTGCTGGCTGCCCGAAGGAACAGCGGACAGGGGGGAACCGCCGCTTGATCCTTTTCCGCGGCCTCCTGCTCGCGGCACTGGTTGCATTCGTCGTCGCCCTGGTGGGCTGGCTCGTCTTTGTCCCGCGCCGGCCATTACCGACTGGGCCATGGGCGGTCGGCCGAATCGATGTCGTCCTGCGCGATCCCGAAGATGGCCCTTTGTCCCTGACGATCTGGTATCCAGCTTCCGGTCAGGCTGGCGGCTCTGCCGTCGAGGGCGCTCGATTCGCCGCGCGCGTCCCCGCCCCACTCATTCTCTATTCACCCGGCTGGGGCGGCACGAGGACACAAAGCAGTTCGCAGACAGAGAATCTTGCCAGCCATGGCTTCGTCGTCGTGGGCTGCGACGACATATCGAGCGATCCCGCCACCGACCCGGACAAGGGGAGCGAACTCGACTTCTCCTCCGACAAGGCGACGGCGGAGACGATAGACCGAGGGGGCCGCCACGCCCTGATCCAGGCGCGGCGATTGTTGGCCGTATTGCATGCTCTCGAGACAAGCCAGATCCCGCAACTGGCCGGGCGGTTGAACCTCGCCCGGGTCGGCGCTCTGGGCTACTCGGCCGGCGGCTCGGCTGCTCTTCAGGCAGCCCTTCTCGATCCCCGCATCGTCGCCGTCGTGAACCTCGACGGCGCCCTGTTCGGAGCGACTGCCGAGCAGACCGGATCGAACGCCTATTTCCTTCTCTCCAGCGACGAGGCCTTTCCTTCGGCCGCCGAACTGACCTCGCCGGATCCCTTCACCCGCAACTACGCAAAATTCAGCGAACGCGACCTGCCGCTCAACGCCGAACGGATGAACCAGACTGACAACGGCTGGGTATTGCTGCAAGGCGCTCGCCATCCCGACCTTGCAGACGGCCTTTTCGTCATGTCGCGCCACAGCCTCTTCCGGACCAATCGCGAGCGCCACCGCCTCGACGCCGCACTACGCGACTTCGAGGTAGCGTTCTTCGACAGCACCCTGCTCGGCAATCCCGCACCGCTCGCCGCACTGCGAAAGCACCCGATGCCGCCAGCGCGATGGGTCGACCCGCACGCGGCCGCCCTGGGCACCCCCGGATAGTCACAAAGATCGGACAACAGCACCTGCCCGCTCAGGGGCGCTCCAACAGCGGTCAGAAAAGCGGCCTGGCTCCAAAACGGCCCATTGCCTGCAGCTCCGGGACCGCCTGGCCGAGAGGCTTCGAGGAATCAGGCGAGGCACACGGCAGAAACTGCCCCGAACCCCGTTCCGCATTGAGCTTTCCGTTCTCGACCACGACGCGGCCGCGGCTCACCACGACAATCGGCCAACCGCGGATCTCACGCCCCTCGTAGGGGGTGTAGCCGACGTTGTCGTGAAGATCCTTCCACTGGATCGTGAGTTCCTTGTCGGCATCCCAGATGGCGAAGTCGGCGTCCGAGCCCACCGCGATGACACCCTTGCGCGGATAGAGGCCGTAAAGACGCGCGTGGTTCGTGGACGTCAGGGCAACGAACTGCTGCAGGCTGATACGTCCTTTCTGCACCCCCTCCGAAAAGAGCAACGGCAGCCGGATCTCGAGACCGGGCACACCGTTCGCCATCTCCTTGAAGGTCGTCTTGTCGCCCTTGGGGATCTTCCCTTTCTCGTTGAACTGATAGGGCGCATGATCCGAAGAGAAAGTCTGGAACGTGCCGTCCTTCAGCGCCGCCCAAACCGCCTCCTGCGCAGCCGAATCCCGAGGTGGTGGGCTGCAGCACCACATCGCTCCCTCGACGCCCGGCTTGTCCATGTCATCGGCGGTGAGGCCGATATACTGCGGGCAGGTTTCTCCGAAGACCTTCAGCCCCTTCTTCTGCGCCTGGCGCAGCGTCTCTATCGCCTCGATCTCCGACATGTGCACGATCAGCATCGGCGCATCGACCAGGCGTGCCAGCGAGATCGCTCGATTGGTCGCCTCGGCTTCCGCGATACGGGCATGGGCAATGGCGTGGAACTTCGGTGCAACGTGGCCCTGATCGACCAGGTGATGCGCCAGCCACTGGATCACGTCGTGGTTTTCCGCATGCACCATGACGAGTGCGCCCTCGCGGCGCGCCAGCGCCAGGATGTCGAGGATCTGATAGTCGCTGAGCTTCAGCGCGTCATAGGTCATGTAGATCTTGAACGACGTGTAGCCGTCCTTGATCAGGGCCGGCAGTTCCTGTCCCAGGGCCTGCGGCGTGGGGTCGGAGACGATCAGATGAAAGGCGTAATCGATCACGGCCTTGGGCGTCGCCGCCTCGTGATACTCCTGCACCACTTTGCGCAATGACATGCCGCGATGTTGGGCAGCGAAGGGGATGATCGTCGTCGTGCCGCCGAATGCCGCCGACACCGTACCAGAATAGAAGTCGTCGGCGCACATCACACCCATGCCCGAGCGCTGCTCGACATGGACGTGGCTATCGACCCCGCCGGGCAACACGAACTTGTGGCCGGCGTCTATCTCACGCTTTGCCTGGCCTTGCAGACCGGGCTCGATCGCCACGATGCGGCCGTCGGCGACGGCGATATCTCCTTCCAACTGGCGATCTTCGTTGACGATGCGGGCGTTTCGGACGATCAAATCGAAGTCGGACATGGTCTTGCTCTGCTCTCCTATTCCGCTGCCGCTTTCCGGCCCCGCCCCGCCGCCGCGAGTCGACGGTCGAGACGTGTAATCAACGAATCGAGTTCGGCACGATCCGCTGTCGTCAACGACGACCCCGGTGCCCTCTGCTTCGGACTCTTGATCGCACCGCGCCGGAAAAGCACTTCTTTACGCAGGGCCAGACCGATCGCTGGCTGCACTTCGTGCCGTACCAGCGGCAGATAGATATCGAACAGGTCCTCCGCCTCCTCCACCTTGCCGGTGCGGAAGAGGTCATAGACCTCGACCAACATCTCAGGCCAGGCAAACCCGGTCATGGCGCCGTCGGCGCCCCGGCGCAGTTCCTGCGGATAGTAGAGGCCGCCATTGCCGACCAGGATCGAGACGCGACGCCGGCCGGCCTTCTTCTCGCCTTCGCGAATCCGCGTCAGCTTCGCCAGGCCCGGTGCATCCTCGTGCTTCAGCATCACGAGTTGCTTGAAGTCGTCCACGAGTCGCTCGAACACGGCTGTCGGCAGATAGACGCCGGTCGCTTGCGGATAGTCCTGATAAACGACGGGGATGTCCGATCCGAGAGCCGCAAAGGCCTGAGCATAGTAATTATAGATTCCGTCGTCGCCCTTGAGCGCCGGCGGCGGCGCGACCATGACACCGGCGGCACCAGCAACCATCACCTCGTGCGCCAGGCGCCGCAGATTCTCGATACCGGCATGGCTCACACCCACGATCACCTGACGATCGCCCGCCCGGCGGATCACGCGCTTCACGACATCGAGAGACTCCTCGACCGTGAGCTTGTGTGCCTCGCCCATCATGCCGAGCAGCGTGAATCCATGTACGCCGCACCCCAAATAAAAATCAGTCAGCGAGTCGACGCTTTCAAGATCGAGCGCTCCGTCGTCGGTAAATGGCGTGGCGGCAATAATAAAGACGCCCTTGGCTTGCTCTGTGAGTTTTCCTGAGGACATGGCAACGCTCCCGGCGCGTTTCTTGCAGCGATTGTGCCAGCCGTCACGCCCTTGTCGAGCGCGACGGTCTCGGCCACCGTCTTAGCGAGGAAAGGGGCAGGTTTCGAACGAAATGGCGCGTCATATCGCTCATCGGCTGATGGTTTCTCTGCCTGTCCTGCTAGGCGTCCTGTTGATCGGCTTTCTTTTGCTGCAGGTGGTGCCCACCGATCCCGCAACGGTTTCGGCGGGACCAAGCGCGACCAAGGCCGACATCGATGCCATCCGACAGGAAATGGGACTCGACAAACCGCTCTATGTGCAATTCGGCAAGTACATCGCGCGTGTGCTGCAGCTCGATCTCGGCCGCTCGATGATTTCGAACCGCACGGTCTCCGAGGAGATCGGCAACACACTGGGACCGACCGTCGAACTCATGCTCGCCTGCCTGATCTGGGCCGCGCCGCTCGGTATAGTCTTGGGCACGCTCGCTGCGCGAAAGCGTGGCACCTTGATCGACCGTTGCATCATGGCACTCTCAGTGATGGGCGTGTCGGTGCCCGTGTTCTGGGTCGGGCTGCTTCTGATCCAATACATAGGCGGATCCGGATGGCTGCCGTTCCAGGGACGCGACGGACCGCTCTGGACCCTCGCCGGCGCCAAGAGCATCATCCTGCCCGCTATCACCCTCGGCGCCATATTCGTCGGCCCGGTCGCGCGTATGACGCGCACTTCGTTGCTCGAGACGTTGAACGCCGACTATGTGCGCACGGCGCGCGCGAAAGGCGCCTCCGATTGGCGCGTCACGATCCGCCATGCGTTGCGCAACGCCCTGATTCCCGTCGTAACGCTGATTGGACTGCAGATCGGCTTCCTTCTCGGCGGTTCCGTCGTGACGGAAACGATGTTCTCCTGGCCCGGCGTGGGTCGCATGGCCGTAGGTGCCATCACCTCAAGCGACTTCCCGCTGGCCCAAGGCGCCATCCTCGTGCTCGCCATCGGGTTCATGCTGGTGAACCTCCTGGTCGACGTCCTTTACGCCTATCTCGATCCGCGGATCGCGCGGGCATGAGGATCCGGTCATGACCGACGCCGCCATTTCGCTCCAAAGCGATGCCGATCAACGCGCCATCGCAGCTCTTCGCCGCAAGAATGCCGTCTGGCGGCGCATTCTCAAGGATCCCGCGGCAGCGATCGCGGCGTTCTTCCTGCTCCTTCTCGTGGCATCGGCTATCCTGGCGCCCTGGATCGCTCCATTCGATCCCTATGCCAGCAACATGCGCTATCGGCTTTGCGGCATCGGCTCGGCGCGCTGTGCTCAGTTCCTGCTCGGCGCCGATCAGACGGGCCGGGATATGGTCAGCCGGCTGCTGTTCGGTCTGCGGTCGACCCTGACGATCGGTGTCATCGCCGTCCTGATCGGCGGCGGCATCGGCACCGTCATCGGCCTGACGGCCGCCTACTACCGCCGCCTCGACGCCCCGCTGATGCGGCTGGTCGACGTTCTGCTCTCCTTCCCGCCGATCCTGTTCGGGCTTGCGATCGCCGCGGTCGTCGGCGCCGGCCTGCCCGGCCTCATCCTGGCTTTGTGCGTGACGTCGATCCCGACCATCGCGCGCATTTCGCGAGGGGCTGCTGCGTCGGTGATGCAGCAGGAATACATGGAGGCCGGTCGCGCCGTGGGGCTCGGTGATGGCGCCCTGATCTGGCGCTATCTCGCCATCAACTGCTGGCCTACGATTCTGATCTACATAACCCTGCAGCTCGGCCAGGCGATCCTGCTCGGTGCCGCACTCTCGTTCCTCGGTCTCGGCGCCCAGCCACCGGTCGCCGAACTCGGCAGCATGGCGGCCGACGGCCGGAAGTTCCTCACCATCGCACCGCACGTATCGACACTTCCCTGCGCGGTGATCTTTCTCGTCGTCCTCGCCTTCAATGTTCTCGGTGACGCCTTGCGCGACGCCCTGGATCCCAAGCTCAGACAGTAGGAGGTCAGTTATGAGTAAGCGTTTCATGTGGGCAACGCTCGCCGCGATCGCGACCGCGGCGGCCGCTGCAACACCGGCTTTTGCCCAGAAGACAGTGACGATCTTGCGCGAGATCGACACCGATCGTTACGATCCGCACAAGTCCACGGCGCGCTCCGGCGCCGAAGTCATCTACATGATGGGTGACACGCTGGTGAACCTGGACTTCGACATGAAGACGTTGAAGCCGGGTCTTGCCAAGAGCTGGACGGTCTCGCCGGACGGCCTCACCTACACCTTCAAGCTGCGCGACGACGTCACCTTCTGCAGCGGCAAGAAATTCACCGCCAAGGACGTGGTCGCAACCTACGAACGCTGGCTTGATCCTGCGACCAAGGGACTGGTCAAGTGGCGTATGGGCGACGTGGACAAGGTCACCGCGCTTGACGACTACACCGTCGAGTACAAGCTCAAGAAGCCCTTCTCCGAACTGCTCTATCAGATGACGCAGTACTTCCATACGATCATCAATGTCGATCAGGCCAAGCAGCTTGGCGCTGATTTTGGCGTCAAGGGCTTCGATGGCACGGGACCGTACTGCTTCGAGAGCTGGACGCCGCGCGATTCGACGGTTCTGACGAAGCATGCCGGCTACAAGTGGGGACCGCCGATCTACGACTACACCGAGGCGCAGGTCGACAAGGTGATCTGGAAGGTCGTGCCCGAAGAGAACACCCGCGTAACGGCGCTGCAGACGAATCCATCGGACGTCAGCCAGTACGTTCCCTACTGGTCGCTCAAGGATCTGATGGCCGACAAGAAGCTCTCGGTGACCAAGGCGCAGAACTACTTCTGGACCTACTTCATCGGCTTCAAGATCGATCATGAGCTGGTGAACGACGTGCGCGTGCGCGAAGCACTCAATCTCGCCGTCGACCAGAAGGCGATCACGGACGCCGTCACCTTCGGCTTCGCCGAACCCGCCGACACGATGCTCGAACCCGGCGTGCTCGACTACGATACCAAGCTGGACAAGACGAAGTACGGCGAGAACGTCAAGAAGGCCGAGGCTCTGCTCGATGAGGCGGGCTGGAAGAAGGGTCCGGACGGCTTCCGCTACAAGGACGGCAAGAAGCTGGCGCCGCTGCTGTACGGCATTTCGGGCGCCTTCAAGGAGATCGCCGAAGCGGTCCAGGGCGACTTGCGCAAGGTCGGCGTCGATCTGCAGATCCAGCTCTTCGATGCGACCGTCGCCTGGGGCAAGCTCGCGACGCAGGAGTTCGATGCCTTCGGCATGAGCTTCCCCTATGTCAGCGCTGGCGATGCGTTGAACCTCTACTTCCGCTCATCGAACACGCCGACGCCCAACCGCATGAACTGGAAGGACAAGGAGACCGACGCGTTGCTCGACAAGGGCATGATGGCAACAGACGACGCCACCCGTGCCGCAGCGTACAAGGCGGTCCAGGAGAAGGTCCATGACGCGTTCGTCTGGATTCCCCTGTTCCACGAGCCGCTGTTCATCGTGGCAGGCGCCAAGCTCAAGCCCATCAAGGCTCACGGCAACTACGGCTGCGGCCTCTACAAGGGCCTGGGGATCGCGTTCAAGTAATCCCCTATCCTAGGGAGTCGTCCGGAAAGGGATGGCCAGCACACCGTTGTTGGCTGTCCCCTCCGGTATCCTCCGCCAGTCGCGGGGGAGCAGCGGAGTTATCGAGGGAGCAAGGAATGAAGACCACGAGAATCGCCGGTCTCGATCACATCGTGGCGTGGGACGATGCGGAGCAACGGCATGTCTATCTCGACGGCGCCGATCTCGTGTTCAAAGGCAACGAAATCGTGCATGTCGGGCCAGGTTACGCCGGGGCGACCGATGCCACCGTCGACGGCAAGGGCTTCATGGCCATTCCGGGCTTCATCAATGTCCATAGCCATCCCTTCTCCGAGCCGGCCAACAAGGGGCTGACGGAGGAGTACGGCAGCGACAAGCTCGGCCAGAGCTCGCTCTACGAATATCTCACCGTGTTCGGCCTTGCGCCCGAGGATGCCGGTCCTTCGACGCAAGTGGCGATGTCTGAGCTGCTGAAGAGCGGCGTCACGACCATCACGGATCTCTCGATGGCACGGGATGGCTGGGTCGAAGATCTTGCCCAAACCGGCATCCGGGCCGTCGTCTGCCCGATGATGCGGCAGGGCGTCTGGTTTACCGAAAACGGCCACACTGTCGAGTATGCCTGGGACGAGAAGGCCGGTGAGAAGGCTTTCGAGGCGTCGATGAAGACCATCGACGAGGCGATCCGGCATCCCAGCGGCCGCATCGGCGGCATGGCCGGACCGGCGCAGATCGACACCTGCCGCGAAGGCTTCTTCAGGGAGGCCCTGCAGGAAGCAAGGAAGCGCGGCATTCCCATGCAGACGCACGCCTGCCAGGCCGTCGTCGAGTTTCATGAGATGGTCCATCGTTACGGCAAGACACCGATCGAGTGGCTTGAATCGATCGGCGTGCTGGGCCCCGACCTCATCATCGGTCACGGCATCTTCCTCAACGACCACCCGCAGATTCACTATCCACACGGCAACGACTTCGAACGATTGCGCGATTCGGGTGCTTCCGTGGCGCACTGCCCCACGGTCTTCGTGCGCCGGGCCATGGTGATGAACTCCCTCGGCCGTTACATGAACGCGGGCATCACCGTCGGCATCGGGACCGACACCTTTCCACACAACATGGTCGATGAGATTCGGCTGGCTTGCTACGTGGCCCGCGCTTTCACGGGCAACTACAAGATGGGCACCACCCGCCACGCCTTCGAAGCGGCGACGATCGGCGGCGCAAAGATGCTGCGCCGACCCGACCTCGGCCGCCTGGCGCCCGGGTGCAAGGCAGACTTCTCCCTGGTCGACATGGGCCACCCCTACATGCAGCCGAGTCACGAGCCGGTCCGCAGCCTGATCTATTCCGCGAGCGAGCGTGCAATTCGCCACGTCTATGTCGACGGCACACAGGTGGTTCGCGACGGCAAGGTCCTGACCATCGACGTCGAGGCAGCAACCGCCGGCTTGATCGAGGGCCAGCGCAAGCGCCTCAAGACGGTAAGCGAACGCGATTGGGCCGGCCGCGATGCCGACGCACTGTCTCCGCCGGTTTACGCGACCAGGGATCGACTGCCGCAATCGAGACCGGTGACATGACACGAAACTGCGAAGCCTCCCGATGACAGCGCCCCTTCTCGAAGTCGACTCGCTGCGCACCGAGTTCCGCTCAGGCGGCAGCACCTTTGCCGCAGTGGACGGCGTGACCTTCTCTCTGGCCCCGGGAGAGACCCTTGGCATCGTAGGCGAGTCCGGTTGCGGCAAGTCGGTCACCTCGCTCTCGATCATGCGGCTCGTGCCCAATCCGCCGGGCAGGATCACCGGCGGCGCCGTCCGATTCCAGGGCCGCAATCTGCTGAACTTGCCCGAAGCGGAAATGCGCGGCCTCCGCGGTGGTGCCATTTCCATGATCTTCCAGGAGCCGATGACGAGCCTCAATCCGGTGCAGACGATCGGCACGCAGATCATCGAGGGTATCCTGCTGCATCGTGCGATGGGCCACGCCGAAGCCCGGGCTCGGGCGCTGGAGATGCTTCAGCTCGTTCGTATCCCCTCGCCCGAGACGCGCCTCGACGAGTATCCGCACCAGCTTTCGGGCGGCATGCGCCAGCGCGTGATGATCGCCATGGCACTCGCCTGCGACCCCAAGGTGCTGATCGCGGACGAGCCGACCACTGCGCTCGACGTCACCATCCAGGCGCAGATCCTCGACCTTCTGCGCGATCTGCGCGAGCGCACGGGTACGGCGATCATGCTGATCACGCACGATCTCGGCGTCGTAGCCGAGCTCGCTCATCGCGTGATCGTCATGTATTCCGGCCGCATCGTCGAGGAGGCACCAGTCGATTTGCTGTTCGCCGATCCCCAGCACCCCTATACGCTGGGGCTGCTCGGCTCGATCCCGAGGCTGGGCAGCGACGGCGACGAACGCCTGACGGCCATAGAAGGCATGGTCCCCAATCCCTTCGCCCCTCCGGCCGGCTGCCGCTTCAGTCCGCGGTGCCCTCTCGCCGACGGGCGTTGTCGCAGTGAAGCGCCGTCGCTGCAGGAGGTCGCCGCTGGCCATCGCGCCGCTTGCTGGAAAGCTCCTCTCGACCGGACCCTGGCGGGAGCGGCCGCAGTATGATGCCCCCTCTCCTTTCCATCGAAGGTCTCGCCAAGCACTTCCCCGTGCATCGCGGCGTCGTATTCCAGAGCAAGGTCGGCAGTGTTCGCGCCGTGGACGGACTGTCGTTCGATGTCGCCCAGGGCGAAACGCTCGCGCTTGTCGGAGAATCCGGCTGCGGCAAGTCAACGACGGGCCGCATGATCCTGCGCCTGATGGAAGCAAGCGCAGGCTCCATCCGCTTCGGCGGCAAGGATGTGCGCACCCTTGACCGGCGCGCCCTGCGGGACCTGCGGCGCGACATCCAGATCATCTTCCAGGATCCCTACGCCTCGCTCAATCCGCGCCTCACGGTGGGCGAAACCCTGGCCGAGCCGCTGCGGCTCCACCGCCTGGCATCAGGCGCCAAACTACGGCAGCGCATCGACAGCCTACTGGCCGAGGTCGGTCTCTCGCCCTGGCATGCCTTGCGCTACCCCCACGAATTCTCCGGCGGACAGCGGCAGCGCATCGGCATCGCCCGCGCGCTCGCGTCGGAGCCCAAACTGATCGTCTGCGACGAGCCCGTCTCCGCGCTCGATGTGTCGATCCAGGCGCAGGTCATCAACCTCCTTCAGGACCTCAAGCAGAAGCGCGGCCTCTCCTACATTTTCATCGCCCACGACCTTGCCGTCGTGCGCCACATCAGCGATCGCGTCGCCGTGATGTATCTGGGCAAGATCGTCGAACTGGCGCCCAAGCGCCGCCTGTTCTCGATGCCGCGCCATCCCTATACGCAGGCGCTTCTGTCCGCTGTGCCGGTACCGGACCCCGGCGCCAAGCGGGCGCGGCTTCGCCTGACCGGCGATATTCCGAGCCCTCTCAATCCTCCGGCCGGTTGTCGCTTCCATACGCGCTGCGTCCACGCCACGGATCGCTGCAAGCTCGAGGAACCGGCATTGCGGCCGATTGGAACGGAAGGCGAGAAAGTGGCCTGCCATTTCGCGGAGCAGATTGTCCCGCCGACGCTCGTGCCCGAGAACGAGCCGCCCTACGCGGCCCGGCTGGCGGCATTGCGCAAGTTCAGGCCGGCAAGCACCTGACGTCCCCCGGCCGCCATCAGGCGGTGGGCACGCCCGAAGTCGTCGAATATTCGAAGTGCAGCGGCTGCTCGGGATGGATCAGGGCGTAGGCGGAACGCGCGGCCACTGCTGCTTCCGCAAAGCCAGTGAGGATCAGCTTCAACTTGCCCGGATAGGTCACCACGTCACCGATCGCGAACAGCCCCGGCCGATTCGTCTCGGCCGTGGCAGGATCGATCGAGATCTGGTGACGCTCCAGCGCCAGGCCCCAGTCGGCGATCGGCCCGAGCGACATCGAAAGCCCGAAGAACGGCAGCAGGATGTCTGCGGGGATCTTCTTCTCCATGCCGTCGAGCGTCGCCAAATTCACTGCCGTGAGTTTGCCGTCGGCGCCGTCAAGGCTCTGAAGCTGGTATGGAACCACGAGATCGATCTTTCCAGCCGCCGCTAGGGCCTTGAGTTGGGCCTCGCTCTCGGGCGCTGCGCGAAACCTGTCGCGCCGGTGGATCACAGACACCCTGGCAGCAACCTCGGCCAGAGAAAGAGCCCAGTCGACCGCCGTATCGCCCCCGCCGGCGATGACGATGCGTTTGCCCCGGAAGTTCTCGCGTTGCGTGACATAATAGAAGACGCTCTTTCCTTCGAAGGCCTCGATCCCCTCGAGCGGCGGCCGGTTCGGGCCGAAGGCGCCGACACCTGCCGCCACGATCACAGCCCGTGCCTGGATCACCGTGCCTTTGGAGGTGGTGAGCCGCCAGTAGCCGCCCGTCGCCGGCTCGAGCGACTGGACCTGCTGACCAAGGTGATAGACCGGCTGAAACGGCGCCGCCTGCGCCTTCAGACGGACAATGAGTTCCGCCGCCTCCACACGCGGAAAGCCCGGGATGTCATAAATGGGCTTCTCCGGATAGAGCGCCGTGCACTGGCCGCCGACATCGTCGAGGACGTCGATGACGTGGCATCGCAGGCGCGCCATGCCGCATTCGAACACGGCGAACAGCCCGATGGGGCCCGCTCCCACAATGGCGACGTCGGTCTGATGCATGTGTCCGCTGGTCATGGCGCTAAACTGGCCGAGCCATCCTGCAAAGGAAAGGCCCCGGCCGGGAGTCCGACCGGGGCCTGAAAATTGGTAGCTGGGGGCGGACTTGAACCGCCGACCCCGGCATTATGAGTGCCGTGCTCTAACCAGCTGAGCTACCCAGCCATGGGTGGGCGCTATTAAGCGGCGACGCGTCGGCCTGTCAAGGAAACCGACCATATCCCTCAGGAAGCTATTGCCTTTCCGTCCATCTGGTCGGCTGGAAGCCCCAAAAAGTCGAGAATCGTCGGGGCGATGTCCACCAGGCTGGTGGCGCGGCCGACCGTGCCTGGAGCGAATTCGGGATGGATCAGCGTCAGGAACGGTCTGGTCTCACCCGGCCCCAGCCCACCATGATGCCCACAGCCGATTTCCGGCGGCCCTTCGCCATCCTCGACCAGCCAGCGCATCCCGGCGACGCCGAAGGCGTTGTTCTCGTCATGCCGGGCCGTGTCCACGGCGGCAAGCAGGGTCTTCCCGGCGAGCCCCGTTGCCGCCAACGCCTTGCCAGTCAGGATCTGGCCGGCCCATGGCTCCCGTTCCATCTTCGGCAGCAAGGCCTCCACCGCAGCCCTCGCCTCGTCCGCGGCGTAAATCAGGGCCGAGGTCCCCTGCGATGCCACGCCGACCTGTCCCTGTCGTACCGGCTGCTCAAGGCCGTTCGCCGCCAGCCAGTTTCCAACATGGATGGAACGGCCGATCGTCTCGTGCCCGTGGTCGGATCCGACCAGGAGCAGCGTATCGAACTTGTGCTCGTGCGCATTGACCGCTTGGACAAGTCCGGCAACCAGTTCGTCCGTCACCTTCAGCGCATGCAGGTGCTCGGGCGAGCCGAGCGCATGGTGATGCAGCGTGAGGTCCGGGTTTGCGAGCCACAAAATCCCCAGCCTGGCGGCCGCCACTGGCACGACCTCCGCACAGAAACGGCGGGCCGTCTCGATGTCGCCGGCAAGGTCATGACTGACGTCGAGATGCGCGTCGCCGGTCAGCGGAACGCCCCCGGGGGCGAAGGAGCCGGCGCGATGCCGCACCGTTCCGAAGTGGTCGGGATCGAGGAAATAGGCAGCGCCCGGCGACACGTTCGAGTAGGCGACCTGCCCTCCGAACGCGGCCAGTCGCTCTGCCAGCGTCGGCACGCGCAAGGTCTGGCCGGTGACCCGCCGCATGGTCTGCCGAAAGGAAGCGGCACCCGCGTTGTGCACGACGATGCGGCCTTCTTCGACGAGCGCCATCTGGTTTCCTTCCAGGCCGTGCCGGCCCGGATAGCAGCCCGTCGCCATCGACGCCGCCGAAACCCGAGTCACGGACGGAAAGATCGCCCGGTGATCAGCGGCACTCCGATGCCGTGCACGAAGGGCGGCGAGCGTCGGCGTACGGATGGCATCAATCCATTCATCGCCGAGTCCGTCACAAACAACCAGGATTGCCCGGCGATATCGCGATTCACTCATGAAAGCATCATAGAGGAGATTGTCGGAAGAGAGCACTGCCGCTCGGCCTGGATTTCGCCATCCGCGACGGTCCGGCCATACGACGCCGCCACGCAGGAAGGACCGAGAGGCGTCCCGCTACGACCAGCGGCGAATGAACCCGCCGCCCAGAACCCGGTCACCCGTAGCCGCGTCGTAGATGACGCACGCCTGTCCGGGCGACACGCCGACTTCCGGCTCGGCGAAACGCACGACAAGGCAGTCCCTCTCGCGGGAGACGGTAGCCGGCCTGAGGGCTTGCGAGGAGCGCACACGCACCCGCACGGCCTGTGGGCCCGCGATGTCGGAGCCGAGCCAGTTCACGTCGTCGAGCACGATGTCGCTACGCCCCAGAGCCGAACGGGGACCGACGACCACTCGTCGGGCGTCCGGCTCCAGCCTCACGACGTAAAGCGGTTCATTGGCCGTCCCCGAGCGCTCACTGACCGCAAGGCCTCGACGCTGGCCGACCGTGAAGCGGACGATCCCGTCATGTCGTCCCAGAACCTTGCCCGACATGTCGACGATATCGCCGGGATCACTAGCCTCGGGCCTGAGCTTCTGCACGACCGAGGCGTAGTCGCCGTTCGGCACGAAGCAGATGTCCTGGCTGTCCGGCTTTTCCGCCACCGCCAGGCAGAAGCGCTCCGCCAGCGCCCGTGTCTCTCTCTTGGGCAGATGGCCGAGCGGGAAACGCAGGAAATCCAACTGTTCAGCGGTCGTGCCGAACAGGAAATAGCTCTGGTCGCGCGCCGGATCGGTGCCGCGATGAAGTTCTGGCCCCTTCTCACCCACGACACGCCGGACATAGTGCCCGGTCGCGAGCGCGTCGGCGCCGAGTTCACGCGCCGTCTTCAGCAGATCGCGGAACTTCACCGTCCGATTGCAGGCGATGCAGGGGACCGGGGTTTCCCCCCGCAGATAGCCGTCCGCGAACGCATCCATCACGTCGGCGCGAAACCGGCTTTCATAGTCCAAGACATAATGGGGAATACCCAGTCGTTCGGCCACCTGGCGGGCATCGCGGATATCCTGCCCGGCGCAGCAGCTCCCGGCCTTCCCGATGGCCGAACCATGGTCGTAGAGCTGCAGCGTGATGCCGACGACATCGTAGCCCTCCTCCTTCAGGAGGGCCGCCGTCACCGACGAATCGACGCCTCCCGACATGGCGACCACCACGCGGGTGGCGCCGGCCGGCTTGTCGATGTCGAGGGAATTGCGGGCCATGCGGGGCCTATATAAGACCCGCGCGCCCCGCCTGCCAGCCGGTCAGTCCCGGCGCCGGGTGTCGCGCACGGCCTTGGCGACACCGTTGCGGTCATAGACCACGACCACCCGATCCCCCATCTGCACGTCGCCGTCGTCGGGCTGGGCAATGGTAACACGGGATCCATCGTCCTTCTGGACCGTAACCTCGATGCCGCGCCGGGTGGAGCCGCTCCTGTCGATTGCAGTGCCGGCAATCGCACCGCCAACCGCGCCGAGGACACCGCCGAGAACCGCGCTGCCGGCGTTATGGCCGATCGCCGCCCCGGTGATCGCACCGCCCGCGGCGCCCAGGCCACCGCCGACCAGCGTCCCATTGTTGACTCCCGAACCGCCGGCGAGGGGAACCTCCCTGATCGCCACTACGCGTCCACTTTCGCCGCGATACCCGCTGGCGGATTGCACGACTCCCGGCTGCACGCCTTGATTTTCACAGGCACCAAGCGCCGTCGCGAGCGCCAAGGGCACAAGCAGGCCGAAAAACCATTTCGCGAACATCCGTCAACACCTCTTCTTCTTGGTACGCAACGCGAAAACCGAGCGAACTAGTCCGACTTCCGCGTGGTATCGCGCACGACCTGTGCAACACCATTGCGGCCTTGAACGACCTGTACGCGGTCGCCGAGCTGTATATCCCCATCGTCGCGTTGCGCCACCACCACCTTGGAACCATCGTCCTTCTGGACGGTCACCTCGATCCCGCGGCCACCGGCATCGCTGCCGTGGCGCCCATCGAAGATCGAACCGAAGACCGCGCCGCCCACGGCGCCAAGAACGCCGCCGACGATGCCGCTACCCAAGGTCTGACCGGTCACGGCACCAAGGATGGCACCACCGATTCCGCCGAGCACCCCGCCGATCGTGGCGCCATTGCCCGAACCGCCCCCGCCTGCCCCTTGAAGGCCCACTTCGTTGATCGATACGACCCGGCCGCTCTCGCCCGGGACGGCTGCGGCCGTCTGCGGCGAAGCACTCGCCGAAGCATTCTGGATGTAACTTTGGTTCTGGGCATAGACAGGCCCCTGCCCCTGAGGAGGTGGCCCGGAACGACTGATGACACCGGGCTGCACGCCACTCGACGCGCAGGCTCCGAGACTGGCCGCCAACAGCAGCAGCACCACACTCCTGAGTGCCATACCCCTCATGGGCCCCTCCATCCCCACTTTACGTGGCAAATCCGGACCGAATTGGGGCGGGCTGGAGGCTAGGCTAGCCCCTCTCCTCTATCCAGGCGGCCTGGATCGCCTCCAGAATCTTCTCGTTCGATCGGTTCGGATCGTCGCCGAAGTCGGGCAGTTCCACCACCCACCGATGCAGATCGGTGAAGCGCAGATTGATATTATCGACGTCAGGATGGCGCTCCTCAAGCTCGATGGCGATGTCATGGACGTCCGTCCAGCGCAGCTTCCTGGCCATCGCCCCGCCCTTACTTGTCGACCATCATGTTGCGCGTCGCGGCAGGCAGCCTGACCACCAGCCCATCGAGCGCTTCGGTCATACGGATCTGACAGCCAAGGCGCGACGTGTGGGTGAGTCCAAAGGCGAGATCCAGCATGTCCTCTTCGTCCTCGCTCGCCGGCGCGAGCTTCTCAAACCACTCGACCTCCACGATCACATGGCAGGTCGAGCAGGCCAGCGACCCCTCGCAGGCCCCTTCGATATCGACCCCGTTTCGATGAGCAATCTCCAGCACGGACAGCCCGAGCGGCGCCTCCACTTCCTTGCGTACCCCGTCCTTCAGAATGAAAGTCATCTTCGCCATACAGACAAACCTCGTTATTCGCCGACCCGGCGTTCCAAGTCGCTCATAGACAACCCGGCCAGCGCTTCGCGAATACCGCGATCCATGCGCCGTTCGGCGAAGGGCTTGGACAACGCCTCGAGCGCTTCCGCTGCCGCATTGATTTCGTCACGATCCTCTCCGGCAACTGCCTTGTCGACGCGGTCGCATGCCGCGTCGATCGCCGCACGCTCCTCAGCCGACAGCAGGTTGCCGTCCTTCGCGAGCGCCGCCCCAACCGCCAGCAGATTGCGCTTCGCCTCGACACGCGCCTCGGTCAGCAAACGACGGGCCACATCCTCCTCCGCATGCTCCAGGCTCTCGTAGAGCATGTCGGCCATGTCATCGTGGCTCAGCCCATAGGAAGGCTTCACCTCGATGCGTTGGGCGATGCCGGTCGTTTTCTCTTCCGCCGAGACCGTGAGCAGTCCATCCGCATCGACAGCGAACGTAATGCGGATACGCGCAGCACCCGCGGCCATGGGAGGAATGCCGGTGAGTTCGAAGCGTGCCAGGCTCCGGCAGTCCTCGACCATCTCCCGCTCGCCCTGCACGACGTGGATGGCCATGGCGGTCTGGCCGTCCTGATAGGTCGTGAACTCCTGCGCAAGCTGAACGGGGATCGGCGTATTGCGCGGCACCACCTTCTCGACCAGGCCCCCCATCGTCTCCAGCCCCAGCGACAGCGGCGTGACATCGAGCAGTAGGGTGTCCGAGCCGCCGGTCAGCGCTTCGGCCTGCAGAGCGGCGCCAAGCGCCACGACTTCGTCGGGATCGATATCCGTGAGCGGCGGCCTGCCGATCATCTCCGCCACCCGGGCACGCACCAGCGGCACACGAGTGGAGCCGCCCACCAGCACGACCCCGTGGATTTCGGAGGCCGTCAGCCCCGCGTCGGCGAGGACTTGAGTGGCGATGTCCTGCGTCCGCTGCACGAACCTTCCGATCATGTCCTCGAATTCGGCGCGGCTGATCACGTGGAAAGAGGGACGGCCGCTGAGCTCCAGCCGCCCCGACGTCCTGTCTCTAGCGGAAAGCTGCTCCTTCATCTGCCGCGCGAGCGCCAACGCCATCTTCACCGCGCCTTCGTCGACACGGTCCGCGATCCCATCACGCTTGCGTTCTCCCAGCATGCGCTCGGCCAGAGCCCGATCGAAGTCGTCGCCGCCAAGCGCCGTATCGCCGCCGGTCGCGAGAACCTGGAACACTCCCTTCTCCAGCCGCAGCAGCGAGAAATCGAAAGTGCCGCCACCAAGATCGTACACCGCATAGAGGCCTTCCGAGCCCTTATCGAGGCCGTAGGCAAGCGCAGCTGCCGTCGGCTCGTTGACGAGACGCAGCACTTCCAGGCCGGCCACACGAGCGGCATCGCGCGTCGCCGTGCGCGCCGCATCATCGAAGTAGGCGGGCACCGTGATCACCGCGCGCTCGACGGGCTTTTCGAGCGCCGCTTCGGCGCGGGCGCGCAGGCACTTCAGGATCTCGGCGGAAATCTCAACCGGCGAGCGTGCCTTGCCGCCGATGCGCAATTTCACCATGTCGGTCTCGCCGCTGCCCGGCTCGATCTCGTAGGGCAGCACACCAGCCACGGCGTGCACGTCCTGGGCGCCGCGTCCCATGAGACGCTTTACCGAGGCAACCGCACGGCCCGGCTCTCTGGCCATGAGGGCACGCGCCTCGTCTCCGACGATCACTCCGCCGGTCGCCGGATAGGCCACCACGGAAGGAACCAACGATTTCCCCGCCTCATCATGCAGGGCAGCCGGTCGCCCATCGCGCGCGATTGCAACCACCGAATTGGTCGTGCCGAGATCGATACCGACCGCCAACGTCCCCTCGCCGGCATGCGGGAGGGGCGTTTCGCCCGGCTCGTGGATCTCCAGCAGACTCATCCCTTCGCCCCTTCGCGATTGAGATTTCCCTTGGCCAAATTCGCGCGTCGTCCCATCGCCTCCTCCGCGAACTTGTCGAGATAGCGCAGACGAAGGAGCGCCTTTCTGAGGGCGGGCTTATCGTCCCGCAAGAACAAACTTCGAAGGCCCGCCAGCGCCTCTTCCTTCTGCCCGCGTACCTGCCTGGCCAGTGCATCGACCGCCTCGATCGTGCTTGCCTCATGCAGCGCCTCTCGCGACTCCATTGCCTCCATCAGGAGGTCGGGATCGTCAATCGTCTTGCCGTCACCCGGGAGATCGACACCATTGAGATGCGCCAGATAGACGGCCCGCGCGAGCGGATCCTTCAAGGTGCGGTAGGCGTCGTTGAGCGCAGCGGCTTCCGCAGACGCCCTCGCCCGTTCTTCCGGCGGCTTGCCGACGAATCGATCAGGATGCCAGCGTCGCTGGAGGGCAAAATAGGCCTTGTCGAGAAGAGCGGGCTCCAGGTCGAGCGCCGCCGGCACTCCCAGCCGCGCGAAATGATCCATGGTCCCGCGCTTCGACTTTCAGACGTGAAAGGATTCGCCGCAGCCGCAGCGGCCCTTCTCGTTCGGATTCTTGAACACGAAGCCCGACTTCAGCTTCTCTTCCTCATAGTCCATCTCGGTGCCGATCAGGAACAGCGAGGCCTTCGGATCGATCAAGAGCTTGAAGCCACCCGCCTCGACGATCTCGTCCATCGGCTCCTGCTTGTCGGCAAACTCCAGCGTGTAGGAAAGACCGGAGCAGCCCTTGGAGCGCACGCCGATCCGGATGCCGGCCGTCGGCTTCCCACGCCCGTCGATCAGCGCCTTCACGCGCTCGGCGGCCGCCGGCGTCACGGTCATCACCTGCGGGCGCGGGCGGCGCGGCCGCGCAGCCGCGGGCGACGCGACGGGCGGCGCCTTCGGGGTGTCGGTCGTCGTGGACGTGCTCATACTCTGCTCCAAACCCCGGCTACTTCGCGTTGGCAACCGCTTCCTGTGCCGCGGTCGGGCTCTCGTCGTCCTTGGCGCTTTTCTGGGTCGCCTTCGCCCGATAGTCGGCGATCGCCGCCTTGATCGCATCCTCGGCGAGGACCGAGCAGTGAATCTTCACCGGAGGCAGCGCCAGGTGCCTGGCGATGTCCGTATTCTTGATCGTCTCGGCCTCCTCGATCGTCTTGCCCTTCACCCATTCGGTGACGAGTGACGATGAGGCGATCGCCGAACCGCAGCCGAAAGTCTTGAACTTCGCATCCTCGATGAGACCATCGGCGCCGACCTTGATCTGCAGCTTCATCACGTCGCCGCAGGCGGGTGCGCCGACCAGCCCCGTGCCGACATCCTCGGCATTCTTGTCGAGCGAGCCGATATTGCGCGGGTTCTCGTAGTGGTCGATCAGCTTCTCGCTGTAGGACATGGTTCTCTCCTCAGATTCCCGGGACGGCTAGTGGGCCGCCCATTCGATGGACTTAAGATCGATGCCTTCCTGCGCCATTTCCCAAAGCGGGCTCATCTCCCGAAGTTTGGTGACGTGGCGCACGAGTTCATTCACCGCCGTATCGACCTCCTGCTCGGTCGTGAAGCGGCCAAGGCCGATGCGCAGTGACGTATGGGCCAGTTCCTCGTCGACGCCGAGCGCACGCAGCACATAGCTCGGCTCAAGCGATGCAGAAGTGCAGGCGGATCCGGACGAGACCGACAGGCTCTTGATCCCCATCATCAGCGATTCCCCCTCGACATAGGCGAAGCTGATGTTGAGGTTGCCCGGGATGCGATGCTCGAGATCACCGTTGACGTAGATCTCGGGCAGCTTCTCCCGCAGCCCCTTCAGCATGCGGTCCTGCAGCTTCTTCAGCCGCTTGGCCTCAGAATCCATCTCCTTCATGCAGATCTCGGCAGCTTCGCCGAGCCCCACGCACAGCGGCGTCGGCAATGTGCCCGAACGGAACCCGCGCTCCTGGCCACCGCCCACGATCAGCGGTACCAGCCGCACACGCGGCTTGCGGCGCACGTAGAGAGCACCGATTCCCTTCGGGCCATAGATCTTGTGACCGGAGATGCTCATGAGGTCGATATTCATCGCCTCGACATCAAGCGGGATCTTGCCTGCCGCTTGAGCCGCATCCGTGTGGAAGAAGGTCTTCTTCTCGCGACAGATCTTGCCGATCTCGGCAAGCGGCTGGATGACGCCGATCTCGTTGTTCACCGCCATGATCGACACGACCACCGTCTTGTCGGTGATCGCCGCGCGCAGCTGGTCGAGATCGATCAGACCGTTCTTCTGCACCGGCAGATAAGTGACCTCGAAGCCCTGCTGCTCGAGATGGCGGCAAGTGTCGAGCACGCACTTGTGCTCCGTCACGGTCGTGACGACGTGGTTCTTGCGGTCCTTGTAGAACTCGGCGACGCCGCGGATGGCGAGATTGTTCGACTCGGTCGCGCCGGAAGTGAAGATCACTTCCTTCTCGTCGGCCCCGATCAGCCTGGCGACCTGCGCGCGCGCCTTTTCCACGCCCTCCTCCGCCTCCCAGCCGTAGGAATGGCTGCGCGAATGCGGATTGCCGAACTTGTAAGTGAAGTACGGCATCATCGCCTCGAGAACACGCGGATCGAGCGGCGTGGTCGCCTGGTAGTCGAGGTAGATCGGCTGGTCGTTGCGCCGGATCTGTGTGAACGCGTTCATGCTAACCCCTTGAATTCCTTAAGCGGCCTGGGGACAAGACATATCCGAGCGTGACACTCGGATATATAGGTCCCGCCACGCGCCGATCAAGCGCTCGATATCCCCGGAAACCGTGTTCCAGCCCAAGCTTATTCTCAACGCCTCGGCGGCACTGGAAGGTTCTACTCCCATGGCCTCCAGCACCGCGGAATGCCCGACCTTGCCCGAAGAACAGGCCGCGCCCGAGGACACGCAGATCCCGGCCAGATCCAACGCCATGACCTGGGTTTCCGCCTTCACACCGGGCATCGAAATGCAGCTCGTATTGCCGAGCCGCGACGCGCCGGCACCAAAAACCCTCGCCGCCGGCGCGATCCGCTGCAACTCGCGCTCGAGATGATCGCGCCACATCACGACATCGAGCCCGTCAGCCGCCGCCTCTGCAGCAGCGCCAAACCCGGCAATCCCCGCGACGTTCTCGGTCCCGGCTCGGCGATAACTTTCCTGTCCGCCGCCTTTCCGATCGGTCGCCAGGGGCACCCCGGCGCGCGCGATCAAGGCACCCACGCCGGCCGGACCGCCGAGCTTGTGCGCGGACAGGCTGAGATAGTCGATGCCCATCCCATGGACATCGATCTCCACCTTGCCGGCCCCCTGGACCGCGTCGCAATGAAAGAGTGCACCCGCGCCGCGCGCAATCCGCGCCACGTCGCGCACGGGCTGCAGAACCCCGGTCTCGTTGTTCGCGAACATCACAGACACGAGGGCGGGCTCCTGCGACGCCGCAAGCATCTGCTCCAGAGCCCCAACGTCCACGACGCCGTCGCGATCGACCGGCACGACCTCCGCACCCGCCACGGCTCTCCGCACGCTGTCGTGCTCGACCGCGGAAACGAGGATCCGAGTCCGGCCGCAACCGCGCAAAAGCAGATTGTTCGCTTCCGTGCCACCTGACGTGAAGACGACCTCGGCCGGCAGCGCACCAACCAGCTCTGCCACCTTCCGCCGCGCCGCCTCGACACGGGCGCGCGCCGCTCGTCCCACCCGGTGGACGGAGGATGGATTGCCCCCTGCCCGCAGCGCCTCGCCCATGGCATCGAGTGCCACGGGCCGGATCGGGCTCGTCGCGTTGTGGTCGAGATACACCGACGCCGGGCTCATGGGAGGCCTAGCTGACGGCGGCCATCGGTTCGTTTTCGGAGGCCGCGGACGGCGATGCCGATGCCGGCGCCTCGGCGATCCGGGCCGCAAGCTTGCGCTCGAGCACGTCCGCGAGCGTCACCGAACTCAGGAACATGTGGATCTGGTTGCCGAGTTCTTCCCACAGGTCGTGGGTCAGACACTTGCTGCGGTCGGCCCGGCAGCCCGAGGCACCCAGCTCCGTGCACCGCGTTGCCGAGATCGGCTCGTCGACCGCCAGGATGATCTCCGAGACCCGTGTCTCCGCAGATGGCCGCGCCAGTCGATAGCCCCCACCCGGACCGCGCACGCTCTTCACCAATTCGGCTCGGCGAAGACGGGCGAAAAGCTGCTCCAGATATGACAAAGAAATTTCCTGCCGGGTGGCGATGTCGGACAGAGACACCGGCTTTGCCTGCGCATGACGAGCCAAATCCACCATCGCCATCACGGCGTAACGACCCTTGGTGCTGAGCTTCACAGCATCCTCCTCGTACCGGACCTCGCCGGCTTGTCGTCCCTGAACGCCTAAAGGTCTTGAAAACCAAGGCGTTGCTACGATATTTCACCCCCCTGAGCCGAGGGGTCTGGTAAAAAACCAACTTAATGGGTAGGGTTTAGAGAGCCCGAGCAAGTTGGTCAAGTATCAAGTATCTCCAACAGAGTGTTGCTGTCGGCCATCGACAAAAAGGGGCCAGTGGCGGCCAATAATGACGAATAATTCGGAGTCTCCATGCCTGATGTGATGTTTACCGGCCCGGAAGGTCGCCTGGAGGGTCGTTATCACCAGAGCAAGGAGGAGCATGCGCCCATAGCGCTGATTCTCCACCCGCATCCGCAATATGGCGGGACGATGAACCACAAGGTGGTGTTCTCCCTGTTCCATGTGTTCGTGAATCGCGGTTTCTCCGTCCTTCGCTTCAATACCCGCGGCGTGGGCCGTAGCCAGGGCCGCTTCGACAATGGCCTGGGCGAACTGAGCGACGCCGCTGCAGCACTGGACTGGCTGCAGACCATGAACGCGGACGCCAAGTCGTGCTGGATCGCGGGATACTCGTTCGGCGCCTGGATCGGCATGCAACTGCTGATGCGCCGGCCGGAGATCGACTGCTTCGTCTCCGTCGCGCCGCCTGCCAACTCCTACGACTTCGGCTTCCTCGCCCCTTGCCCGTCGTCCGGCCTCATCGTGGGCGCCGAGAAGGACGAGGTCGTCCCCCTCGCCGACATCCAGAAGCTGGTGGCCCGCTTGTCCCTGCAGAAGGGCATCACGGTCGAATCGCGGACCATCAAGGGCGCGAACCACTTCTTCCACGACACGCTCGACAAGCTTGCCGTCGAGGTCGACAAATACGTCGCCAAGTGTCTGATCAATCCGCCCGGCCGCGCGACCTCGAACAAGGAACCCTAGGCACCGGCCTTCCCTTCCAGGGTTTGGCGGCTTAGCTGCGTCCCGCTACGGCAGATGCAGCCGCCCGCCCGTCATCGCCATGGGTACGCCGGTCGTCGTCGGAAAAGTGATCGGCGCCCCGCGCAGGGAACGCACCGCAAGAAAGCCGAACGCCTGGGCCTCGATCGCGTCGCTGTCCCAGCCGAGTTGGGCGCCGGTGACGACGGGACCGCCCGTCTCCTCGGCGATGGCGCGCAACAGGATCGGATTGTTCGCGCCGCCGCCCACGATCGCCCACTGCCGCACGGGCGCGGGAAAGTGTTGCGCCGCCAGGGCGATGGCCCGCGCCGTCCCCCACGTCAGCGTCGCTGCACCATCGGCCACGCTCAACCCCTCGACCCAGCTGTCGGTGAAGTCGCTGCGATCGAGCGACTTGGGCGGCGTCCGCGCAAAGAATCTGTGCTCGGCGAAGCGCCCCAGCCGCGTCCTGTTCACCCTGCCGGTCGCCGCCAACACCCCGTCGACATCGAAGCGGATACCCGCACGTCGCGCGCACCAGTCGTCGATCGGCCCATTGCCGGGACCGGTATCGAAGGCGAGCAACGAGTCGTCCTCACCGATCCAGGTCACGTTCGCGACGCCCCCCACATTCACGACGGCGACAGGCCGCGGCAGGTCGCGAGCCAACGCCGCATGATAGGCAGGCACCAGCGGCGCGCCTTGGCCGCCGGCAGCAACGTCGGCGCTTCGCAGGTCGCCGACCACGCGCACGCCGAGGGCCTTCGCCAGTGAAGCGCCGTCGCCGATCTGCCACGTGAAGCGCTTCTGGGGACGATGCGTGATCGTCTGCCCGTGAAAGCCGATGACGTCCAGGGATGACAGCGCGATACCGGCCTCGGACGACCAGCGGCGCACCGCCAGTACATGGGCTTCCGTCACGGCCGTCTCTGCAGCCTGCGTGAGCGCACTGGGGCCTTCGGCGCCGAAGGCGGCCCGGATGCGCTGCCGCGTTTCGTCGGCATAGGGCACCGTCAGGCTGGCCCCCAGTCCCGAAACCCTTTCACCGTCCGTTTCCAGGAACGCGACGTCGACGCCATCGACGGACGTGCCGCTCATGAGGCCCAAGGCACGAAGCGGCCGGGTGGCGTCGACTTCGCGGTCTGATTTCAGGGTGGCAGACAAGGATCACGACGCTCCGGCTGGTTGCGCAGCTATTCAACCGGGTGACCGTCCACGCCCCAGTCGAACCTGCGCGAAATATCCAATCATAGCCGACCTTGGCCGGGAATTCTCGGCCACCCCGGCGATTTCCCCTCCGTTGAGACGTCAGCCGCCCCGTGTTACATCCCCGCCCCTTCACGAACAAACCTAGGGCAGCGCCCCGAGCGGAAAGATGGCGGGCTTCAAGTCGGATTTCATGCGGATCGTGCACGAGCGCGGCATGGTTCATCAATGCAGCGATGCGGCGCGCCTGGACGAGCTGCTCTCGAGCGGCATCCGCACGGCCTATATCGGGTTCGACTGCACGGCGGACTCGCTCCATGTCGGGCACCTGTTGCAGATCATGCTGCTGCGCTGGTGGCAGAAGAGCGGGCACAAGCCGATCGCCCTGATGGGCGGCGGCACCACCAAGGTCGGCGATCCCTCCGGCCGCGACGAGACGCGTCAGTTGCTCACGGTCGAACAGATCAACGCCAACATGGAGAGCATCAAGCGCAGCTTCTCGAACTATCTCGCCTTCGGGAGCGGCCCGACCGACGCGATCATGGTGAACAACGCCGACTGGCTCGACACGCTGCTCTACATTCCGCTTCTGCGCGACATCGGCCGGCACTTCTCCGTCAATCGCATGTTGACGATGGACTCCGTCAAGCTGCGACTCGAGCGCGATCAGCCGCTCACGTTCCTCGAATTCAACTACATGATCCTGCAGTCCTACGACTTCGTGGAGCTGTTCAGGCGTCACAACTGCATCGTGCAGATGGGCGGCTCCGATCAGTGGGGCAACATCGTCATGGGCGCCGATCTCGGCCGCCGCGTGGCCAGTGCCGAACTGTTCGCACTCACCTCGCCGCTGCTCGCCACAGCATCGGGCGCGAAGATGGGCAAGACGGCGGCGGGCGCGGTGTGGCTCAGTCCCGATCGTCTCAGCCCCTACGACTTCTGGCAATATTGGCGCAACACCGAGGATGCCGACGTCGGCCGTTTCCTGAAGCTGTTCACCGACCTGCCGCTCGACGAGGTGGCGCGGCTGGAAGCACTACAGGGCCAGGAGATCAACGAGGCCAAGAAGATCCTCGCCACCGAGGTGACGCGCCTCGCGCATGGCGCCGAGGCTGCCGAGCGCGCGGCGGAGACCGCGCGTCGCACCTTTGAGGAAGGAACAAGAACCGAGTCCTTGCCGACCGTCGACATGCCGCGCGCGCGTCTGGCGGCGGGGATTGCGGCGTTCGATCTCTTCCACGAAGCCGGTCTGGCGGCGAGCCGCAACGAAGCCCGCAAGCTCATCAAGGGCGGCGGCGGCCGCCTGAATGATGCCTCGCTCGCCTCGGACACGATGCTCATCGGTGAACGTGATCTCGACGGCTCAGGAACGCTGAAGCTCTCGGCCGGCCGCAAGCGCCACGTCTTGGTCCGCGCGGTCTAGGGCCAGCGATTGCTTTGCCCGGAGGGCGACGGCGGCGGGCCGTCCTGGGCGCTGTTGAACAGTTCGCGCAATGCCCCCGGCGTCACGGCCGACATCATGTTGATGTCGGACTTCAGATCGTCGAACGGCCCTTCGAGTCTGTAGGAGATTGCGAACACGCCGCCATCCTTGCCGCCCGTGAGCAGCGGCCCCAGCAGCGGCACGTTCGAAAGCAGGTTGTTCAACGCGAACCCCGGCACCACCACGCCCCGCAGCCGCGCGGTATCGTTCCCGAGATCGATATAGCCCGCCGTCGTGAGGCCGATCGACTTGCCGCTGGTGCGGCCGTTCTTGACCTCGACCCGATCGCCCGTCTTGACGATCTGGGCCTCCAGACTGTCGAACTGCTGCAGGGCATTGCCGGCACGGTTGAGGCCGTCGATGGCGGAATTCAGCGAGTCGACATCGGGGCGCGGCGTCACCTTCTGCAAATGGTAAGGCCCGAACTTGAGCGTTCCCGCAAGCGGGCTGCTGGCAGCCATGTCGTTGAAACGGCCGCGGAAATCGAGATAGGCACCGTTCAATCCATCCAGCCATCCGGCCTCTCGCAGAAGCAGCCCGAAATCGCTGACGTAGAGCGCAACGGACCGTGCGCCCGGCACAGGCTGCACGCGGAAGGTGCCGCCGCGTCCCGCTCCAATGCTGAGTTCGGCCGAATCGATGCGATCTCCCGACATCTCGAACCGCCCATTGAGCGAGCCGAGCGTGCCGCGCTTGACGAACACCTGGTCCAGGCGCAGGGCCACTCGGGTCTTCTCTCCGGATCGGGAGGAATTGGTGCGTGACGCAGCGCCGGATGGCGCGCCCTTGCCGCCGTCCTCGCGACCATTCAAGGCGTCGCGAACGCGCGACAGTTCGATCGAGCGGCCGCGCAGATCGATGTCGGTGGCATTCCCGACGCGGCGCCAGTCGCCCGAAAGGTCGGTCCTGCCGACCGTGAGTTCCTTGATGGCGATCTGCTCCAGGACGTTGTTGCCGCCGAATCGCGCTCCGCCCTTGGCCGTAAGGCCTCCGCCGTGTGTCTCGAACTCGACGGAGGCCAGCTTCCCTCCACTCGCAAACTTCATGGCCAGACTGGCCTGGCTCTCGACGCCGGCCTCCTTGCGCCATCCGAGCTGCGGCACCGAGCTGCTCGCCCCCTTGAGGTCGAGCCGGCTATGGAGCTCGCTCGTACCGTTCGCCGCCACCTGATAAGAGAGGCTCGTCACTCCCAAGGGGCCGCTGACGTAAGGTTCCGCCGAAGGAAAGCCTGCCTTGGCGACGGCAGCGGCCGGGACAGTGCCCTTGAGCTCGTATCGCTGTCGGTAGGACACCTTCGCCCCGAACTGTTCGCGCCAGACGACTTCGATGGGCGACCCGTCGAGCTTCCCCGCCCCTGTGACGTCGAGATGGGAATTCTCGTAAACGACCTTGCCGGTCGCGTCCGTCAGGTCGACCGCTCCGATCGCGCCCTTGAGCGAAAAGTTAGACAGCGTCGCCTCGGACTTGATGTCGAGGTCGGACACGGCAAGCGCGTTCAGCAGCGGAAAGGACATTGTCAGGTCGATCGAGACGTCGCCGCCGAGCCGCTTGGGATCGTAAAGCACGTCCTTCGGCAGGCCGAGCTTCGGCCGCGCCAGCAGAGCCGTCACTGCGGGCGCCGCCCCGGTGATCGGCATATGAAGCTTCGCGAACTGCGGCGGGGGACGGTCGAGATCCATCAAATCGATGGTCGCGTTGGTGACCGTCAGCCCTACACCCTCACCGTGGGCCACGTCGAAATGCAGAGCCGCGTTTTCGTACCGGGCTGTGCCCGTCACTTTCTCCAGTTCGGGCATGTGAGGCATGTAGTGCACGCGCAGGCCCGTGTAAGCGAGCGTTGCAACCGCGCGATCGACGGACATATTCGAAAGATCGCCCCCCGGTGCGCTCAAGCCGAACTCCGCGGCGACGTCCAGCGTGCCGCGGCTCAGATTGGCAACCGCCCAGGCCCGGCCGCCCTCGGCGAACTCCATCGGCCAGTAGTTCCCCAGCTGGTCGATCGGTATGCCCTGTATCTTTGCCCTGCCTGTAAAATTCTGCCCCTGTTCCGTCCGCATGCCGTCACCGGCCAGCGTAATCCTGACGCCGCCAAGATCAACGAGGACATGGTCGATCTTCGCCGTATGCGACGCCGCATCCAGGGACGCCACGGCGTCCACCGAACGGACCTGGTGCGCCACCGGCAACAGTCCCGGCAAAGTGATCGTACCCGACCCTCCGGTAATCTCGATGGCCATGCTTTGGATGTCACCGGCACCGCTCGCTTCCACATGCATCCGACCCGCCAGCGCCACGTCGACGCCTCGCAGCAGACCCGCCTTCGGCGACAGGGCCGCCAGCATCGACAGCTTCAGGCCCTCGATTCGCAGCTCGGCAGAGATCCGGCTGCGATCGCGGGCATAGGTCCCGGAGAAAGCGACGTTCACGGCGCCGGCATTGCCGTCGTCGAACTGGGCATTGGCGGAGATGATCACGCCGCTTTGGTCACGCTTCAGCCGCGCCTGGACGTCGGGGGCCGCCCACGTCACGCCGCTCGGCACGTCATGGACCGTGAGATGGGCGTGTTCCACGCGTACCGTATCGAGCTGGCCGAGCAAGGAAGTATAGTTCGGCTCGGCCATGAGCTGGCCGATCAGCAGGTCGACGATCTCCCCCTGCGAAGAGCTGTCGCCTCTGGCGAGTACACGCTGCAATACACCGCCTTCGCGTGCGATCTCCGCCTCAAAGGTCGGCCGTTCGACGACAATCGCTGTCGGCAGGAATCTGGCCTTGAGGACACTGCCGGGTTCGAACGAAAGCGCCACACTGGGCGCAGCGGCGACGGTCTGCCTCTTGCCGTCGCTCATGCGCAGCCCCTTGAAGACGAGCTGCATGGGGTGCGAGATGCCGTCCCATTGAATATAGATGTGGTCGGCGTCCACCTTCAGACTGCTGTCTGCGGTGACGAATTCCTGCATCAGCGGCTGGCGCAGGAAATCCAGACTGATCGGTCCGTACATCAAACGCACGCCGACCGCCGCCACAAGCAGAGCCACGATGGCCGCGCCGTAGCCCACGATCCGGCCGATACCGCGATATACCCTTCCGACCAAAGCTCTCTACTTCCGCGTTGACGATCACGGCTGAGCTGGGCAAGCGTGCCGCAGCCGCCGAACTTAATAACCGCCGATCTGCCCCATGTCTTGGCTTTCAACCACCTCCCTGCCGCAACCACATGACCGAGAGCGGCAGGACGTGGCATGGCGGCGATGGGAGGAGAAGGCGCCACGCCCTGCCGATGCAGCAGCGGTCGCACTCCTCGATGCCCTGTTCGGCAACAGCCCGTACCTCACCGAAACAGCTCTAAAAGACCCCGGTTTCATGGCCGATCTGTGGCGGGCCGGTCCCGACGCGGCACTCGCTACCCTGACGGGAGAACTCGACGAGGCGCGGCGACGCGCACGGGATGCCGCGTCACCGGGAGATATCGCGGCGCATTTGCGCCGCCTCAAGCGCAAGGTGGCGCTGGCAGTCGCCGTCGCGGATATCGCCGGGAGCTGGCCCCTGGACAAGATCACGGCTGCGCTCAGCGACTTTGCCAGCGGTGCCCTCGATGCGCTCGTCGATTCCCTGCTCCTGCAGCTCGGCCACGGTGGGCAGCTCGATATCGGCGGCGATCCCGACGCCGCTGCCTTCACCGTGCTGGGCATGGGCAAGCTGGGCGCAGGCGAACTCAACTACTCGAGCGATATCGACCTGATCCTGCTCTACGATCGCGAGGCCCCGGCCCTCGCCGGCAACGAACTGGTGCCGCAACATTTCGTGCGCATGGCTCGCCTCCTGGTCCAGCTCCTGTCCGAAACGTCGGTCGACGGCTATCTCTTCCGTACAGACCTGCGGCTACGCCCGGATCCTGGTTCCACCCCGCTTGCCATGTCGGTACAGGCGGCGGAACTCTACTATGAGAGCGTAGGTCAGAACTGGGAACGGGCGGCAATGATCAAGGCGCATCCCGTTGCCGGCAATCGCGGCGTCGGCGAAGCCTTCCTGGGCATGCTGCGGCCGTACATCTGGCGCCGCCATCTCGACTTCGCAGCCATTCACGACATCCACTCCATCAAGCGCCAGATCAACGCCCATCGCGGCGGCGGCACCGTCGGGGTGCTGGGCCACAACGTGAAGCTGGGTCGAGGCGGCATCCGCGAGATCGAATTCTTCGCGCAGACGCAGCAGCTCATCTTCGGCGGGCGCAACGCTGGCCTGCGCCTGCGCGGAACATGCGAGACGCTGCAGGCTCTCGCCAAGGCCGGCCATGTCAGCCGACAGGCCGCCGATGAACTCATCGAAGCCTACGGCTTCCTGAGGCGCGTCGAGCATCGGTTGCAGATGGTCGACGATCGCCAGACCCACAGCCTTCCCGACGACCTGGCCGGTCTCGAGGCGATCGCCACATTCCTGGGCTATGCGAGCCGACCTGCATTTGAGGCGGACCTGCTGGCGCGCCTGCGTTGCGTCGAGGGCCACTATGCCCGTCTGTTCGAAGAGGCGCCAAGCCTGGCCGGCCCCGGCGGGAACCTGGTCTTCACGGGGATCGAGGATGATCCGGGGACGCTCGAAACGCTGCGTGGCCTGGGCTTCCAAGATCCGTCGGCAGCGGCCGGCATAGTCCGGCGCTGGCATCACGGCCGCTACCGCGCCACCCGATCGGCTCGCGCCCGCGAGTTGCTGACCGAGCTGATGCCAGCGCTTCTCAAAGCGCTCGGCGATACGGCAGCTCCCGACCAGGCACTCCTGAATTTCGATCTCTTCCTCAACAACCTTCCTGCCGGCGTCCAGCTCTTCTCGCTGTTCAAGTCGAATCCGGCGCTGCTCGAACTCGTCGCCGCCATCATGGGGAGCGCACCGGGCCTTGCCGCCCATCTGTCGCGGCGGACCCTTCTGCTCGATTCGGTGCTGTCGCCTGACTTCTATACGCCCTTGCCTCCGGCGGAGGCCATGACCGCCGAGCTGAGCACGCTTCTCTCGGCTGCGCGGGACGACCAGGAAATCCTCGACATGGCGCGGCGCTGGGCAAACGATCGCCGCTTCCAGGTCGGCGTCCAACAGCTCAAGCGCATCGTGCGCCCGTCACAAGCCGGCGAAGCCTATGCTGACATCGCCCAGGCCACGATCTCCGCCCTGTGCGATCGCGTGGAACGCAGCTTCGCCGAATCCTATGGCAGCTTTCACGGCCAACGGCTCGCCGTCCTCGGTCTCGGCAAGCTCGGAAGCCGCGAGATGTCGGCGACATCGGACCTCGATCTGATCTTCATCTATGACATTCCGGCAGGACTGGAAGCTTCGGACGGCCGGCAGCCGCTTCCGCCGATCCAATACTACACACGACTCAGCGCCAAGATCGTGACCGCCCTCACCGCGCTCACCAACGAGGGCGCGTTGTACGAAGTCGACATGCGGCTGCGCCCCTCCGGGCGCGCCGGACCGCTCGCCAACTCGCTGGAGGGCTTCGAGGCCTATCATGCCCAGTCGGCGTGGACCTGGGAGCATCTGGCCCTCACCCGGGCCCGCGTCATCCATGGCCCGTCGCCACTGATCGAACGGCTGACGGCCATCATCCGGAAGACCTTGTGCCGGCATCGCGACCCAATTGCTCTCGTGCGGGACGTCGCGGACATGCGCGACCGGATCGCGGAGCACGCACCGCCCAAGAGCGCATGGGACTTCAAGCATCTGCCGGGCGGGCTGTTCGATATCGACTTCGTCGCGCAGTACCTCGCCCTTCGGTACGCTTCGGAGCGTCCGGACATCCTGGCTCCCCACCCCGCTGACATGCTGCGGCGCGCGGCAAAGGCCGGCCTCGCGTCCGAGGCCGACGCCGAACTGCTCTGCCGGACACGGACGCTGCTCTCCGACGTCCAAAGCCTGTTGCGGCTGACGCTGAATGGCGACGAAGCGGCTTTCGACGAGACCAAGGCTCCGGAGGGGCAGCGCCGGCTCATCGCGGTGACCGAGGGTGCCGCCGATCTCGACGAACTGCACGCGCGCATCCACGCCAAGACCACTGCGGCGCGTGCTATATATCGGCGCATTATCGAGGACCCGGCACGGATAGCGGGCTGGCTGCCGCGCCGGGAGCGGAGGACCGAAGGATGAATATCGAGGAAGGCAGGAAGGCGCCGGATTTTACCGCGCCGACGGACGGCGGCGGCAAGCTCAAGCTCTCCGAACTGCGGGGCAAGCCTGTGGTGCTGTACTTCTATCCGAAGGACGACACGCCGGGCTGTACGACCGAAGCCTGCGGCTTCAGGGACGCCATGCCCGATTTCAAGAAGCTCAAGGCTCAGGTGGTTGGCGTCAGCAAGGACAGCGTGGCGCGCCATGACAAGTTCAAGGCGAAGTACGACCTGCCATTTCCCCTCGTCTCCGACGAGGATGGGAAGATCTGCGAGAAATACGGAACCTGGATCGAGAAGAGCCTCTACGGCCGCAAGTACATGGGCATCGACCGTGCCACTTTCCTGATCGACAAGGACGGCGTCGTGCGCAAGGTCTGGCGCAAGGTCAAGGTTTCCGGCCATGTCGACGAGATACGCGAGGCCCTGCGCGCCCTCTGAAACGATGCACTGCGGGTTGTAATCAATCTGCGGCTCCCGCTTCCCCCTCGCCATTGAGCCTCCCGGATCGACCTATCCGCCGGCCGGGCTGTGTGCGGACGATCGTCGCGGAGCGATGGGGATTCTTGGTGAACTCATAGGGGCCCTGTGCTTCAAATATCAGGCCAATGGAGGCCTGCGACAATTATTGAGCATTCGGCGGCCACGGCCGCAGCCCGGAAAATCCGGCTGATTTTCGTCGACGACGACGACGATTTTCGCGAAGCAGCGGCCGGCGAACTCGAGGATCTCGGCTTCACCGTCACTAGTTTCGCCAGCGGATCGGCTTTGCTCGCCGCGATCGAGCATGGAGGCGACGAAATCGCGGCCGACGTGATCGTACTCGACTGGAACATGCCGGACATGACCGGAATCGAACTGGTACCGCGCCTGCGCCGGCAGGGCATTCGCCTGCCGATCGTCTTCCTGACCGGCCGTTCGACGCCAAATCTCGAGAGCGCGGCACTCGACAAGGGCGCACTGGATTTCGTGGACAAGGCACGCGGCATGCCGATCCTCGCCAAGCGCGTACGGCTGATCGTCGAGTCGTCCAAGCGCCCTCCCGAACTTGCGGCAGACGAAACACTTGAATTTGGTCAGCTCGAGCTTAGGCCTCGCGTCAGCCGCGCCTTCTGGAATGGCACCGATGTCAATCTGACGCTGACCGAATTCAATGTCGTTCAGCTGTTGGTCTCGAGTGCCGGCAAGCACGCGAGCTATCGGGCCGTGTACGACTGCATGCACCACGTCGGCTTCGTCGCCGGCAGCGGCGAACACGGCTATCGCACCAATGTGCGATCGACGATCAAACGCATCCGCAACAAGTTCCGCGCCATCGATCCCGGCTTTGACGAGATCGAGAACTATCCGTCCTTCGGATATCGCTGGGGCAATGCGTCGAAGGCCAACGAACCGACCTAGCCCAGGGGAGCAGGCACCCCGGGCTCAGGCATCGAGCCTGCGGCCCCGGCTCTCCGGCACCGCCAGCATGGCCGCGAGGCTGATCAGGCTGGTGGCCGTGACGTACCAGGCCGGCGATGTCGGGTTGCCCGTGGCGCCAAGCAGCCAGGTGATGACGAACTGGGTACTGCCGCCGAAGATCGACACTCCGACCGCGTAGCCCACGGCAACGCCCGTCGCGCGGATGGAGCGCGGCAGCAACTCGGGAATGGCCACGAAGGAGGCCACGCCGCTCAACGCTGTCAGCCCCGTCATCGCCGCCGTCGTGGCGTAGAGCATGAATGGACTGGGATGGGCGTCCAACAGCAGGAACAGCGGCCAGGTCGCGACCGTCAGCACGAGCCGCGGCAGCAGCATCACCGCCCGTCGGCCGTAACGATCGGCCAGCCAGCCCCCCACCAGCGACAGCGCGAAGGTCGCCACGCCGCCAATGACCGTCGCCGCGAAGGCTGTCGACGGCGCGAAGTGCAGCGTCATGATGCCGTAGGTGGTCATGTAGTTGGCGGCATAGGTGGAGACTGTGCCGCCCAGGATCACCACGATGGCAAGCAGGATGAAGCGCGTCTGCGCCCACAGGCCCGGCCGCTCGCGCGTCGCCGGCCGCTCCGCAGGACGGTGCGCCTCGTGCGGAAGCGTCTCCGGCATCGCCCGCCGCAGGAACACCGCCACCGGGACGAGCGCAAGGCAAAGCGCAAACGGCAGCCGCCAACCCCACGCCTCGAGATCGGCCGGCGCAAGGATCAGGGACAGCACCATGCCGAGGCCGCTGGCCGCCAGCGCCGCCAGCCCCTGGCTTGCGAGCTGCCAGCTCGAATAGAAGCCGCGCCGGCCAGGAGGCGCGATCTCGATCAGGAAGACGCTGGCGGGGCCCACCTCGCCGCCGAGGGCAAGTCCCTGCACCAGCCGGCAGACCACGACAATGATCGGGGCCGCGATGCCGATCGTGGCGTAGGACGGCGTCAGCGCGAGCCCGAGCGTGCCGACCGTAATGAGCACGATGGTGAGCAGCATGGCCGGCTTTCGGCCGGCACGGTCGGCATAGGCGCCGATCAGCACACCGCCCAGCGGTCGGAACAGGAAGCCCACACCGAACACGCCGACCGAGAGCAACAGGCTCGTCATCGGATTCGACGCCGGGAAGAAGGCCTTGCCGATATAGACGGCGAAGAAGTTGTAGGCGATGAAATCGAAGAACTCGAGGGCGTTGCCGGCAACCGTGGCCGCGACGACCCTGACGGGCACACGCTCCGTTCCCGACATATCGGTCCGGAGCGGAACCGCCTTATGCATTGTCATGACTTTCGTAAAACCCCACGCTTTCGCGGCGATCCTCTAGCACAGAGTGACGGCCCCGACGCAAGGCAAAGCGGCGGACCCGCGCCGGTCCGCCGCTACGATTGTCGATGCCGTCGTCAGCCGGTCTTGGCCTGCCCCGACGGGGCCCAGCCGTAAACTTTCTGCAACGTTCCCGACATCAACGTGGCGCGATCGTCGTCGCTTAGCCGGTCGGTGACGCGGAAGGAGTCCACCCCTTCCTTGTAGGTCAGGAGCGCGACGGCACGCGTCCAGTCGGTGCCCCACATGCAGCGGCCGAGCCCGAAGGCATCGAAGATGCGGCCGAGCGGGTCCCAGATGTCCTTGTAGGGGAATTTCTCGTGCGAGAGCGTGCAGGCGCCGGTGATCTTCACGGCAATGTTGTCGTGCGGCGCCAGCGCGAGCAGCTTGGGCAGTTCTTCCCACGGCTTCGCCGGCGCCGGCGGCGCAAAGGGCTGCGCGAGGCCAAGATGATCCACGACGAGCTGCGTGCCAGGATGGCGCGCCGCCATCTGCCTGACCTGCTCCAACCGGCCGCGCGCCATCAGGTTGACGGGCAGATCGTGCCTCGCGGCCTCGGTCAGCACCCGATCGATGCCGGGATCGGCGGCATCCTCCGACACGCCCGGCCCCATCATGATGCGGATGGCCACCGTGCCATCGATCGCCGCCCATTCCGCGATCGTGTCCGCAACTTTCGGGTCGTTGGGATCGACAGGCTTGATGACGGCGAAACGGTCGCGATGGGCCTTCATGACGTCGAGGGCGTAGCTCGCGTCCCAGCGATACATGGTCCAGACCGACACCAGCAGCGCGCCATCCACGCCGACCGCATCCATCGCCCGGATCATGTCGGCGCCGGTCACCTCGGGCGGCCCGGCCAGAACCTCATGCCAGGGTCGGCCCGGATGGTTGCGCTCGTAGCAATGGACCTGCGCGTCGATCGTCAGCATCTGTTTCCTCCGCATGCGTTGGCCCGGAGGCTAGGGGTCGCCGCAGTACGGTTCAAGGGCGGCCGCACGACCCGCTTTGATCGGCACGCAGTTGGCGCTAGGCTTGTTTCATGAAGCGAACCATCCTTCTCGCTCTGCTGCTGGCAGGCTGCGGCGGAAGCAATCTCGATACCTCGCGTGGCCCCAACGGCGAGATGATCGTCGGCAACGCCGTGTCGGTGCAGATCACCAACGCCGCCAGTCAGGAGACGGCCTTTTCGCTGGCGGAGAAGTATTGCCACGGCAAGAACAGGCGAGCAGCACGCTTCGTCGCCCAGAACGGATCGACGGCGGCCTTCGACTGCGTGAAGGTCGAGGAATAACCGGCGCGCCGCCTGCAGCCGCGCGGGCTCAGGCGCCGGCCGGCAGGAGACCTAATCCCTGACTGTCAGATCCACCGCCCGGGCCTTGTGGGCGTAGATGTCGATCTTGGCCCACATGCGGGCGCGAACCACATCTTCCGCCTTCGCCTCGGTCGCGAACGGGCCGTGCCAGACGATCGTCTCGGGGATGGGTTTGTTCCAGTTCGCCCGCCCGTTCTCGATCTGGTACTCGGCCTCGAACACAAACCACATCTCGCAAACTCCGCTCTGGCTCCTGCGGGCGTCTCCTTACACCCGCGACTGCCGCGCCGCGAGCAGGATCAAAGTCGGAGATGCCCTCAAGACGGCGCCCCGGATGGCCCCGGGGTCGACCTTCCTGCACGACGGCCCAATCTTGACATCGACAAAGAAAGACAGGATGCCGGCCATGGTTGAGCATCCGCCGCGGGGCGTTAGGATCGCGCCATGACCATCGAAAGCGTCCGCGCGTTCCTGCAGCAGCATGCCCCCGACATCGAGATCCTCGAACTCCCCGACAGCACGGCCACCGTCGAGATGGCGGCACGCGGCCATGGTGTGATCCCGTCCCAGATCGCCAAGACCCTGTCCCTCAAGATCAAGGACCAGCCCCTGCTGGTCGTGGCATCGGGCACTGCGCGGCTCAACAACCGCAAGATCAAGGACGCGCTGGGCGGCAAGCCGCGCATGCTGACCGCCGACGAGGTGGTCGCCATCACCGGCCATCCGGTGGGAGGCGTCTGCCCGTTCGGCCTGGCCACGCCGCTGCCGGTCTATTGCGATGTCTCGCTCCAGGCCTTCGACGAGGTCGTGCCGGCCGCGGGCTCGACCCATTCGGCGCTGCGCATCACCCCCAAGCGGCTGGCCGAGCTGGTCGGCGCGCGCTGGGTGGACGTCTGCGACCAAGCCTGACCGCGCCGTCGCCTATCTCTTCTGCTCCTCCGAGCGGTCGGTCGCCGGCGGCGGCGTGCGCGACAGCGCCGCAAGCTCGGCATAGAGGTCCGGCGTCATCGCCACCTCAGCCGCCGCGAGCGAGTCCTTGAGCTGCTCGACATTGCGGGCGCCGATGATGGGAGCCGTCACCGCCGGATGCGCGCCCACCCAGGCGATGGCCGCGCTGACCGGATGCAGGTCCCTCTCCCGGCAGAAGGCGACGTATTTCTCCGCCACTTCGACCATCCACGCCTCGCCATAGCGCGCCTCATACATCTTGTTGGTGCGCAGCCGCCCCGAGGCTTGGCCGAAATACTTGCCTGACAGCAGCCCCGCCGCGGCCGGGCTGTAGGGAATGACGCCCAGCCCGTTGGCCTCGGCCATGGGCAGAATCTCGACCTCGGCCTGGCGCTTCACCAGGTTGTACATCGGCTGCAGCACCTGCAGCCCCGCCCAGCCGTGGCGCTCCTCGATGTCGATGGCACGCTGCGTCTGCCAGGCCGACCAGTTGCTGAGGGCGGGATAGACCACCTTCCCTGCCCGCACGAGGTCCTCCAGCGCGCGCATGGACTCCTCGATCGGCGTCAGCGCGTCCCACTGGTGCAGGAACAGCACGTCGACGCGGTCGGTCTGAAGGCGCCGCAGGCTCGCCTCGACGGCACGCGCGATGTGCCGCCGCGACAGGCCGCGCGCATTCACGTCGGGCCCGATCGGGTTGAAGCACTTGGTCGTCAGCACCAGCTCGTCGCGATGCCCCTTGACCAGCCGGCCGAGGATCTCCTCCGACTTGCCGCCGGCATAGGCATCGGCGCAGTCGAAGAAGTTGATGCCCGCGTCGCGGCAGGCCGCGTACATCGCCGCCGACGTCGCCTCGTCCGCATCGCCGCCGAAGGACATGGTGCCGAAGCAGAGTTCGGAGACGGAAAGGCCGGTGCGGCCGAGCAGCTTGGTTTTCATCAGCGGAGTCCTGCCGTTGGGGTTTCGCGAGCATCGCCGCGGTCATGCATCTGTCATTCAACCGGCCGCAGCGGCGGCGAACGATGACACGCCGGTGAATTTTCCTTCAAGAGTGCGCAACATTTGCTGCGAATCAACCGAGCCCGCTCGCGGTCGCCATAGACGTCTGGCGCCACTGTCCCACAGGGGAGTCCGACGTCATGTTGCGCATGGATCGATTCGTCATTTGTCTGGTGCCGCTGCTCGCCGCGATGCTCGCAGGCGGTCCCGTCCTCGCCGCAGATGCGGCTTCAACACCCGTTCCTTCCCGCCCCCCGATCACCAATCTTGCGCCCAAGGAGCACTGCCGGCAGCTCGTCGCCTTCTATGATCGCTACGGCGTCAGCCGCAGCGAGCATTCCGACGGCGCCAAGAACCACTTCCGCATCCGCGCCGCCATCGATTGCGAGCGCGGCCTGTGCGGCGTCTGCGTCCACGAAATGGAAGTCCTGCTGGTCCGCAAGGCGTTCGACATCCCGGCCTTCATCGGGCCGGCGCCCTGGTACGAACCCGCCGGCCGCACGCCGCTCGGCCCCTCTCCGTAACAGCCCTCGCGTCCGGCGCTCGGCACCACCGCATCCCTCACCGCTGCGGCACCGGGCGTCGGATCGCCCGGCGGATCCCTCGGCGTTCCGCCGCGATCCGCGCGCACCTCGCGGGCGGATCATCACGACTTTGCGATATTCGGACTCCTGCCGGCAGCACGCCACCTTTCTGCCGCATCGGCCGGTCACTCTCTGCGTCAACTCGACTCACGCGGGGCACGGCCGAGCGGCACGCCTCGTAGAAGGAGAGACCCCTCGCTCGACGCTTCACACGGAGCCAACGACATGCTCAGCACCTTCATCGAGAACACCACCATCCGTGCCGTGCGCGTCCCGCTCACCCTGAGGAAGCGAGCCACCGCCGAAGAGATCCAGGCCGACCTGCAGGAGCGGATCGATCGCCTTGTCGCCCGCGACGCCCGTTTCGCCGGCAGTCTCGCGCCGCGGCCGCGCCTCGTGCAGCCCCGGGACGAGAGCGCTCCCAACTGGATCATCGACGGCTTCCCCGCCCTCGCCGCGGGCGGCTTCACTGCGCTGGTGAAGATCGTCGACCAGGCGCGACTGGAATACGAACTGGTCGACTGAGGGCGACTGCCGCCCGAACGGCCTCAGACCTCACTTCCCGGCCCCGTAGGTCGCGATCTCGATCAGGTTGCCGTCGGGATCGCGGCAATAGACGGAGGTCATGGCCCCCAGCGCGCCGGTCTTCAGCACCGGCCCTTCCGCCACCGCCACGCCGCACGCGCCGAGATGGGCGATCACCGCCTGCGGCGACTGCCGCGTGACGAAGCAGAGGTCGAGCGAGCCCGGCGCGTCGGTCTCGGCCGTCCACCAGTCGGCGGCGCCCGTCGGCCGCACGTTGAACTTCTGGTTTCCGAACTTCAGCGCCACCCGTCGCTGCGGCCCGAACTCCTCCCGCGTCATGCCCAGCACGCGCTCGTACCAGCGGGCCGTGGTCTCGACGTCGCGGCAGTTGATGACAACGTGGTCGATGCGGTCGATGACGAGGGTCATGGGCGGCTCCTTCGCTCTCTAGTCACGCTTGGGCAGGGTGAAGCCCGAGGCGCGCAGCTTCCTCTCCAGCACGGGGATGCCGCGCGCGGTGTTGCCGGCATTGCAGTCCTGGATCGCCTGCTGCACCATCGGGTCGGGTCTCAGCCCGCCCTGGGCGCCGGCGCTGCCCAGATACCGCCGCGCCAGGGCGCCGAGCTCGGCGCAATAGGACGCATCGTCGGCCCTCGCCGCGCCCGGCAGCAGGCCGCAGGCAAGGGCGACCAGGACCGCGCTTCTCTTCATCTCCGTCTCCCGAACGACACGCACACCCTATCCTCCCCGCTGGCTCCCGCTACATCACGATCCGGCGCTCACGGCGACGGGAACGGATAGCCCGCGTCGCGCACCTCCTTCTCGAGCATGGCAACACCCCGCGCATAGTCCCCGGCGGTGCACAGCGCGCTGCCGACGTCGGCGCGGAAGCGGCGGCCGGACAGGTGCTGCGCCCCCTTCTCCGTGTCGTAGCGGCTCAGCCATTCGGCGAGCTGCTTGCAGGTGGCGGCCGTGGGCGGCAGGCGGGTCTTCTCCTGAGCTCCGGCGTGGCCGGGAGCGATGGCGGAGAAACCGACGACGGCCAGCATCGTCGCGGCAAGGCGGAGGAAGGACGGGAGGCCTGGAGAAAGGACGTGGAATGAAGGTCGCATCGCCCAGCCCTAGAAATGCAGGTCCATGCCGAGCAGGGCCGCCCAGGACTGCGCCGCCACGGCGTTCGACGGGCCGCTGAGGGTGGTGAACACCGCGCCGCCCACGAGCTTGGCGCCCGGCCCGAGCTGGTAGGTCGCGCCGACTTCCACGTAGGTGCCTTTCACGGTGCCGAAGTTCGCCGCCCCGGCGTTCGGGTTGGTGCCGAAATAGGCCGACGAGGTCGTCGCCGCCGCGGCCGTGCAGCTGCTGCTCGTCCCCTGCGCGCAGCTGATCAGCGACGGCACGCCGTTGCCGTTGTCGTTGGTGGCCACGGCGAAGCCCGCGGACATCTGCCACGGGCCCGTCTCGTACATGATGGCCGCCGCCCAGGTGCGGGTGTCGTTGTCGCCGCCGGTATAGGCGTTGCGGCCGAGGCCCATGTTGTCCCAGCCCCACGAACCGCCCGCGGTGAAGCCGTAGAGGCTGAACTGCAGGCCGACGACGGCCTGGTTCCAGGCGGTGAGGTTGGCGCCGTTGATCGTGTTGTAGGCCGACGCGACCGGATTGAGGCTGGGCACGAAGGTCATGGTCGAGAAGGCACCGTACAGGCCGACGCTCACGGCACCGAACCGGTTCAGGTAGTTGGCGCCGACCGACACGCCGTTCTGCCAGGAATTGTCGTTGGTCGGGCAGCCGTTGGCCGTCGTCGGATTGGCGAAGCCGCAGACGCCGGCGACGTTGTTGCCCGGTCCCGTGCCGAGCCCCCAGAGGGCGCCCGGCTGCGGCCGGGGCTGGACCTTCGGCACGTAGCTGACGCCAAGCTGCAGCCCGAGCAGGCGCGGCGTGTAGTAGTTGATGCGCTCCGGCTTGCCCTGGTCCGCGTCGATGGTGCTGCCGGCGAGCCGGATCGCCGCGGTGTTGAAGTGGCGTGCGGCCTGATTGGACCAGTTGTAGCCGGCGTTGTGCTTGACGAAGCCCCATCCCGGCAGCGCCGACGGCGCGCCGTAGTACATGGTGTAGGCCGCGCCGGTCCGCGCTCCGAACTCCAGCCGTCCCCAGTCGCCGAAGGCGTAGAGATACGCCTGGTCGATCTGGCGGCGATTGGTGCCGGAGCGCCCGGCCGCCGGATTCCAGGCATTGAGCAGGACGCGGAGGCCGATCGTGGTGCCGTTGTCGAGCTGGGTTGCGCCGCCGAAGTAGATCTCGCCCTGCTGGATGAACTGCGTGCCGTTGTACTGCACCGACGTGCCGTTGAGGGCGTAGCTGCCCTCCATGCCGCCGGCCAGGGCGTAGAACTGGTAGTAGCCGCCGACGTCGATCCGGATCGGATCTGCCGCCCGGGCCGGCGCGCCCTCCAGCGCACCGACGGCCAGCGGCATGAACGCGAGAGAGACCTTCTTCATCGCGCGCGCCCGGCCGCGCCCTCGTTACGCCTTTCCTCCATCGGCCGACCGTATCGCCAGCCGCGGCCCCGGGGCAAGGCGCGCCGTCGCCGTCCACTGGCCAGCGCGGTACAAAAGACGCTATCAACGGAGGCCCGGTGACGGGGTGCGCTTGTTCGCCGGCGTGAGGCATGGGGATACCGGTCGAGGGGCTGAAGGCGCGTGCTGTCCTTTATCGAACGTCATGTGGTGACCTGCCTCTTGGGCGCCGTCCTGGCAGTGTTCGCGATCTACGAGATCTCGGTCCAGTTCTTCGCCTATACCGGCGATGCCTTCGTGGAGACGGACGTGATCTTCCTCGCCCCGGAGGTGTCGGGGCCGATCGCCGTGCTGCCGGTCACGGACGACATCCCCGTCAAGGCCGGCGACACCATCGCCCAGATCGAGCGCCAGCCGTTCCAGATCGCGGTCGACGCCGCCAAGGCGGAGGTTGCGCTCGATGCCCAGCGCATCAAGATGGCCGAGGCGGCCATCGCCGAAAGCACCGCCACGATCGCCGCCGCCCAGGCCTCGCTCGACAATGCCGTCACCGAGCAGCGGCGCGCCGAGGCGCTGGTGCGCAGCGGCGGCGTCTCGGCCGAGGTGCGCGACCAGGCCGATCGCGATGCCAAGGTCGCCGCCGCCGACCTGAGCAAGGCGCAGGCGCTGGCCGCCGTCTCCGAGACGCTCGTGTCGGTGCGCCGCGCCGAACAGGTGGCGGCGGCCCAGACCCTCGCCAAGGCCGACTACGACCTCTCGCGCACACGCCTCGTCACGCCCGTGACCGGCCGCGTGGCGCCGCTGGCCATGCGGCAGGGCGACTACGCCACCGCCGGCAGGACGGTGGCGGCGATCGTTTCCGACGAGAACTGGTACATCAAGGCGGCGGTGAACGAGCGCCACCTCGTCAACGTCCATCCTGGCCAGACGGTGCTGTTCACCATCGGGTCGGAGCCGTGGCGGCTGCACTGGGGCACGGTGCGCTCGGTCGCGCCCGGCATCTCGCGCGCCGCCGGCGAGACCGGCGCCCTGCCCTACGTGCCGCTGGACGTGGACTGGATCCGCGTGCCGCGGCGCTTTCCCGTCTATATCGACATGGGCGAGCTGCCGAAGCAGCGCCGTCTCTATCGCGGGGCCGATGCCCGCGTGCTGATCTGGTTCTGACCGCCATGGATGCCCCCGCCTGGAGCGCGCGGCAGGGCCTCCTCACGGCCGGCAGCGTGGTCCTGGCGCTGGTGTTCGCGGCCTCGCTCGGGATCGAAGGCATGTGGTGGGCGGCCATCTCCGCCTGGATGGTCTCCAATCCCGACTTCCGGGCCATGTTGAGCAAGGCGGTGATGCGCCTCGTCGGCACCATCGGCGGCTTGGCGCTGGGCTACGCGCTCGCCATCGCCATGGAAGGATTCGTGCCGTTCCAGGCGCTGGCCGTCTTCGTCGCCAGCGCCGGCGGCTGCTACCTGCGCTTCGGCAGCCGCTACGGCTACGCCTGGTTCTACGGCTGCATCACGCTGGTGCTGATGATCACCGTCAGCATCACGCAGACCGACACGCTCTTCACCTTCGCCCAGTTCCGCTTCATGGAGATCGCCTGCGGCGTCGTCGCCAGCGCCCTCGTGCACAGGCTGGGACGCCCCCGTCCGTCGCAGCTCCCGCCGCCGGCCCCCGCCGCGGCGGCCAGCGAATTCGACCTGCCGCACGTCGCCCTGGTCGGCGGCTTCGCCACGCTGGCCATGATGGGGCTGTGGTCGCTCACCGACCTGCCGGACCTGCCGCAGGCCATCGTCTCCTGCCTGGTCGTGCTCGACCGCGACTTCGCCACCGTCCAGGTGCGCGCCCGCCAGCGCTTCATCGGCTGCATGCTCGGCATGCTGCTCGGGCTCGTCGCGCTGCTGTTCGAGTTCGACAGCATGCTCGTCTACGTCACCGTCCTGTTCGCCGGCATCTTCTATTTCTCTCGCCTGCACAATGGCGCCGGCCCGCAGGCCTATATCGGCACCCAGGGCGGCTTCGCCTTCATCACCGCGATGGTGACGGACAACGGACCGCCCAACGCCCTGCTGCCGGTGATCGACCGCCTGGCCGGCGTCGTCATCGGGGTGGTGGTGATCGTGGCCATCTCCTTCGTGCTGTCGGCGACGCTGCGCCGGGCACGCCCCGTCGCCTCCAGCGCCAGCGACTGACGGCGAGCCCTGCCGCCGTCAGGCGCCCGCCATGCGAAGGGCGGCCTGCTCCGTCCGGCTGATGCGTGCCGTCCAGCCGGCACCGTAGGCGTCGAAATTCCGGAAGGTGCGATAGATCTCGAGCCGTCGCGCGGAATAGGTCTGGATGACCTGTTTCGGATCGTGGGCGCCGAGCGCGGCGATCGTGACCGGGCCGATCGAGCCGTCCTGGGTCGTGCCGACGGCCTGCTGCAGGCACATCGCGGCCCGCGCCGGGCCGGCATTGACGCCGAAGTCGAAGACCACCAGATCGACGCCGCCCGGCAGGTCCTCGCACCGCAGCAGGTTCCAGTATCGCGACCGGTAGATCTCGCGCACTTCGTCGAGCGCCAGCCGCTTCACGTCGTCGGCGGTGACCTCGGCCGGCGGCCCGCCGGTCGGCGTGCGGGCGTGGCGCCACTCCCGCAGCGTCGCCAGCGTGATCCCGAAATTCGTCGGCCCGTCGTCCGCGCGCTCGCTGTACCCGCCCTCCGACGCCAGGATGAGCTGCAGGCAGGACTCGAAGTTCCGGGACTTGCCCGCGGCCTTCGCCATCGGCGCGCCCTCGCCGCCGCCCGCCTGCAGGGCCATCGTCCTGATCGAGGCGATCTCCTTCGACTGCTCCGACAGTTTCTGCGCCGTCTGGTCGGCCTGCACCGCCTGCACCTGGCTGAAGGCGCGATCCTTCTCCCGCGACCCCTGCGACGAACCGAGCCAGAAATTGAGCACCGTGGCGAAGCCCGCGACCAGGGCACCGATGGTTATGTTGACCATCTGGTTCTTGCTGAAGTCCTGGTCGGTCACCAGCAAGGTGACCAGGATCCCGAAGAAACCCAGGGTGACGACGCCCGACAGGATCGCCGACACCCACAGGACCGGGCTGTTCTGGCGCGCAAGATCCGTCAGCAGCGTGCGGGCGCCCGCCGTGTTCTGGTTCCCGGCCTGGAACTCCTCCTTGAGCGTCTCCAGCTCCGTCTGGCGTCTCTGCGCCTCGGCGTCGAGCTGCGCCTTCAGTTCCTGCAGCTGGTTCTGCGCCCGGCGATCCTCGGCGTCGTTCTGCGCCTTCTGCGCATCGAGGGCGATCTGCGCCAGCTTGATGCGAAGCTCGGAGGCGGCGGCGGGATCGGCGTCGAGCTTCTGCTTCGCCGCCTGTGGATCGTCGGTCCCCGTCGCCGTGCGCACGGCCTCGGCCACGCTCTGCGCGACGGCGCCCGCCTTGTCGCCGGCCAGGATCTTGATCAGATCGGGAATGAGAGACGTCGCGATTGCCACCAGAGGAATCATCGTGTCCCTCCCCGCTGCTGCATCGCCCAGATTTTCACACACTATACCCGAACAATATCATCGGTCTAGTTTCCGTTCGAGATACGCTTTCCGGTTGTGCGCGTGCCGGTTGATCCAGGGATGCCGGCCACCCGTCTGTGTCGCCGTCAGCGATGCCCCGCCTCTCTCGCGGCCGCCCGGTAAGGACCGGAATCGTCGCAGCGGCGGCGCTGGCCTTATCCTGGGCCGCATGAAACGCCCCCGCCGCCACCGCCCGCCGCGCAAAGCCCGCCCCCGCCGCGCCTATCGAACGCGCACCGTCGCCAACGGCCGCCGCTGCCCCAGGGCGTGGACCGCCGAGCAGCGCCTGGCCCACCACACGCGGCGCGACCCGCTGAGCGGCTGCCTGATCTGGCAG
>JAFEFG010000230.1 GCA_018240685.1 Pseudomonadota bacterium
ACGAATCTTCGCCAGCATCCATGCAATTGCCGCGCCCGAAGCGTCGCCGGCCGCGCATTTTGCGGGCTGCATGAGAGAGCCGGTCCGCCTGGCGGTTGGCCGGTATGGCCGCCGACACTGTCGCGACAGAGCGTCTCCCGGTCTTCGCTCCTGTGTCCTCAGGCACGCGACCTGCATGGGAAGGCCTGCCTGTCTGGCTCATCGCTTTGGCTGCAATCTGGACCTTTCATGGCGGGCATCACATGGGGTCCGATAGGCCAGAGGGGAGTGCGCACGTTGCGCGGCCCTGGTGGGCAGCTTTGAGGGGTGATTGGTCATGAAGTCTCGGGATGTTCTCATTACCCGTCGCCAAGGGCTGAAGGTTGCCCTTGCGGGCGGGGTCGGCGGTGCCTTGGGTCAGGTCGGGTCGATCGGTGCGGCCCATGCGCAGTCGCGGGCGGAAACGCTGCGGCAGGTCATGGCGGGAACGCTGAATTCGCTGGATGCGACGGCGCCGGGGAGCACGCGCGAGGTCTTCGGGCTGGTAATGAACGTCTACGACCGGCTCGCCTCGTTCGGCCGCAAGCAGGTCGACGGCTACTGGACCTTCGATTTCGACAACATCCGCGGCGAACTGGCCGAGAAGATCGATCGCTCGGCCGATGGCCGCACCCTGACCTTCCATCTGCGGCAGGGCGCGCGCTGGCATGACGGTTCCCCGGTGACGGCTGCCGACGTGAAGTGGTCGCTGGATCGTGCCGTGAGTGCCAAGTCGCTCTCCGCCGCCCAGCTCAGCACGGGCTCTCTGGTCAAGCCGGAGCAGTTCAAGGTGGTCGGCGACGGCGTGGTCGAGGTGTCGCTGGAGCGGCCGGATCGCCTGGCGCTGGCCAATCTCTGCATTCCGCTGGCGCCGATGATCAACAGCACGCTGGCCAAGAAGCACGCGACGGCCGATGACCCCTGGGCGCAGGCCTGGCTCAAGGAGAACACCGCTGCCGGCGGCGCGTACATGGTCGAATCCCACAAGCCCGGCCAGCAGACCATCCTGAAGCGCTACGATGCGTGGAAGGGCGGCGCCGACGGCAAGCTTCCGTACTTCCGCCGCGTCATCATGCAGACGGTGCCCGAAGCGGCGACGCGCGCCAGCCTGCTGGAGCGGGGCGACGCGGATCTCTCGGTCGATCTCCAGGCGAGCGACATCGGCGCCCTGGTGCAGCGGGGCAAGGTCAAGCTGGTGGCGATCCCGCAGACCAACGGCTTCACCGCCATCGTGTTCAACACCCGGGCCGCGCCCTTCGACAACGTGAAGGTGCGTCAGGCGATCGCCGCCGCGCTGCCCTACGAGGACATGTTCAAGGCGGCCCTGTTCGGTCGCGGCCGCAAGCTGTTCGGCGCCGACTGGACCGAGGCGCCCAACGACTCGTTCCCGCAGCCGCTGCCGCTGCGGACCGACCTCGCCAAGGCCAAGGCGCTGCTGGCCGAAGCGGGCTTCCCCAACGGCTTCCAGACCAGCTTCGCCTTTGCCGCCGGCGCCGCCGCGGCAGCGGAACCGTCGGCCGCCCTCGTCAAGGAGGCGCTCGCCAAGATCGGCATCGAGGTGGCGATCCAGAAGATGCCGGATGCCCAGCTCGCGACCATGGAGGTCGAGCGTCGTCTGCCGTTCTTCATGGAGACCGGCACGGCCTGGCTGCCGGCGCCCGACTATTTCCTGCGCACCTACTTCAGCGGCGAGACGCGCTGGAATTTCAGCGGCTTCAAGAATCCGGAGCTCGACAAGCTGATCCAGGAGGCGCGTTTCGAGACCGACCATGCCAAGTATGCGGCGATGTGCAAGCGCATGATCACCATCGTCGGCCAGCAGGATCCGGCGCTGATGCTGTGGCAGCCCAACCAGGATGCG
>JAFEFG010000231.1 GCA_018240685.1 Pseudomonadota bacterium
CGCGGCGCTGCACCGCCTGCTGCCGCCCGCGCTGTGCCTGCTGATCCCCGCCTTCGCGCTCGGCGTCTATCTGACGCTCGGCCAGCCCGGCCTGCCCGCCGCCCCCTTCAACCCGCACGCGGTCCGGCCCGCGCCCCGGGACCAGGCGCCCAGCCTCGCCGGCCAGATCGCGGCCGTGCGCGAGCGGCTGAAGCAGACGCCGGACGATGCCGATGCGCTCTCCGCCCTGGGCGAGCTGCTGACGCAGGAGGCCGACGGCGTCGTGCCCCAGCCCGCCGTCGAGGCCTTCCGGCAGGCGCTGGCGAAGCAGCCCGCCGATGCGCGCGCGCAGTTCTATCTCGGCCTGCACGAAAGCCAGGCCGGCGATTCGAAGGCGGCGCTGAAGCGCTGGCTCGACCTCGAGGCGCAGTCGCCGGACGGGGCGCCGTGGCTGCCCATGCTGCGGGCCGAGATCGACCGCGTCGCCAAGCAGGCCAACATCGACCCGCTCACCATCCGGCCCGACCGCAAGCCGCCGGCGCCGCCGCCGCAGCCACCGGCGCAAGCCGCCGGACCCATGGCCGGCATGCCGCAGCCGACGCCGGAGCAGCGCGAGGCGATGGCGAAGATGAGCCCGGCCGAGCGCCAGCAGGCGATCCGCGGCATGGTCGACCAGCTCGAGGCGAAGCTGCGCGATGCCCCGGCCGGCCAGGAAGGCGACCGGGACGGCTGGCTGCGGCTCGCCAACGCGCGCCGCGTGCTGGGCGACCTGCCGAAGGCGGCCGAGGCCTTCGCGAAGGCCGATGCGCTGAAGCCGCTCGACCCACGCCAGCTCGCCGACTGGGCCGAGGTGGAGGTGCGCCAGATCCAGCCCGGCGCCGCGCCTCCGCCCGAGGCGGTGGCCGTGCTGACGCGCCTCGAACAGGCCGAGCCCAACAATGCGCTGGCGCTCTTCTATCTCGGCGCCGCCGACTTCGCGAAAGGCAACAAGGCGGAGGCGGTGCGGCGGTGGAAGACGTTGCTGCAGAAGTTGCCGGCGGATGCGCCGATCCGGGCGATGCTCGAAGCCAAAATCAAGGAAGCCGAATAGGCCGGGAGCCCCGGGGGCGTCAGCACGGTTCAGAAAGGCAGGGATGCCCGTAGCCAGCCGGCTGTGCCCCTAGCGGACCAGCTCGCCGCCGCGCTAAGATTCCGCCGGGGGTACAACCATGAAGACGCCGAAACAGCGCCGACCGCGGCGTGAGGGCCTTGTCTACGGCCATCTCGAACGCGTGTCGCGCGACCTGCTGAAGGATCATTTCGGCACTGTGCAGAGATATGTCGGCAAAGGCTCTGGCATCTACGCCCTCTACCGCAAGGACCGCTTGATCTATGTGGGCTTGGCGTCGGCTTTGAGCGGCCGCGTCCGGGCGCATCTTCGGGACCGGCACGAGGAGAGTTGGGACCAGTTCTCGATCTACCTGACCGTCCGCGACCAGCACATTAAGGAGCTTGAAAGCCTGCTGCTCCGCATCGCCAGGCCCAAGAGCAACGTCCAGGGCGGCAAGCTCTTCGGGTCGAGGGACCTCAAGAACAAGGTCCAGCAGGCGATCCGAGCGCAATACAAGCAGGAGGTCGCCGGCCTGTTCGCGCGGTCCGCGCGCGGCGCCAAGGCCTTGCCGAAGGGCAACAAGGAGGAAAAGGAAAAGGTCCTCCAGCTCTTCCCGGAAGGCGCGCGCGTCCGGGCGACCAACCATAAGAAATCATTCAGCGCCATCATCCGGCGCGACGGGCAGGTGCGGTTCGACGGAACGCTCTACAGCTCGCTATCTGCCGCCGCGAAGGCAGCCCTCGGTAGATCGGTGAATGGCTGGTGGTTCT
>JAFEFG010000232.1 GCA_018240685.1 Pseudomonadota bacterium
CCTGGGCCCAGTCGACGAACTGGTCGCGCATGATCTTGTCCTCGGTCGAGAGCGCCAGCCGGCGCAGGCCGACATCGCGGAAGCGGCCGATCTCGGCCGAGCGTTCGAGGCTGTCCCACAGGCGTTGCGGATTGACTTCGAGGGCATTGGTGACCACGCGCGATACTCCTGTTGCTTGCTGCACCGAACGAAACGATGCTCCCCTACCCAAGAAGCGTGCCACCAAGGACAGGCAATGGACAACGAGTACGATTACATCATCATCGGCGGCGGTTCGGCGGGTGCAGTGCTGGCCGCGCGGTTGAGCGAGGATCCAGCCATCCGCGTGCTGCTGCTGGAGGCCGGACGCGACTTCCGCACCGCCGAGACGCCCGAGCACATCCGCATTCCCAATCCGCTGCGCGCCATCGGCGACGACAACTACCGCTATCCGAAGCTGCTGGCCCGCCGCACCGAGCGGCAGGAGCCCAAGCTGCTGTGGCGCGGCCGCGCGATCGGCGGCAGCTCGACCATCAACGGCCAGATCGCCATCCGCGGCATCCCGGAGGATTTCGCCGACTGGGTCGCCGACGGCGCCGCCGGCTGGGGCTGGGACGCGGTGCTGCCCTACTTCCGCAAGCTGGAAGGCGACGTGAACTTCGGCGATGCGCCCTGGCACGGCAAGGATGGCCCGATCCCGGTCTACCGTGCCCCGATCGAGGCCTGGGGCCATGCCGACCGCGCCATGCGCGAGGCCGCGCTCGGTCTCGGTTATGGCTGGTGCGAGGACCACAACGCGCCCGAAGGGACGGGCGCCTCGCCCTACGCCATCAACAGCCGCGCCGGGCTGCGCATCTCGACCAACGACGGCTATCTGGAGCCAGCGCGGGGCCGCGCCAATCTCACCGTCGTCGGTCATGCCATCGTCGACACGCTGACCTTCGAGGGCAACCGCACGCATGCCAGCGGCGTCGCCGTGCGCGTGGCCGGCGGCGCGGTGCAGAACGTGCGGGCGCGGCGCGAGGTGCTGCTGTGCGCCGGCGCCATCCATTCGCCGGCGGTGCTGCAGCGCTCCGGCATCGGGCCGCGCGCCGTGCTGGAGACACTCGGCATCCCGGTGGTGGCCGACCGCCCGGTGGGCGAGCACCTGCTCGACCATCCCATCCTCAGCCTGCTGCTCGACCTGCGCGACGGGGCGCAGGTGAGCACGCTGATGCACCGCCACACCAACTGCTGCGTGCGCTATTCCTCCCATCTCGCCGGTGCCGGCGTGAACGACATGATCATGATCGCGGGCAACCTGCGGCCCGCCGAGGATGGCGGCACGGCGCGGGCGCGGCTGGCGGTCTCGGTGTTCCAGGCCTTCAGCGAGGGCACGGTGCGCATCACCACCCGCGATCCAGCCATCGACCCCCAGGTGGACGAGCGCATGCTGTCGAGCGAGAGCGACCTCATCCGCATGCGCGACGGCGTGCAGCGCCTGCGCGACATCGCCCTCCATCCGGCGGTGCAGGCGATCGCCACGCGGGTCGAATACGGCAGCAGCGGCCGCTCGATCGCGGAGCCGTTCGGCCGCGCGGAGCTGGACGACTGGATGTTCGCCGAATGCTCCGACGCCCAGCACGCCAGCGGCACCTGCCGCATGGGCGCGGCCGACGATCCGCGCGCGGTGGTCGATCCGCACTGCCGCGTGATCGGCTGCACCGGCCTGCGCGTCATCGACGCCTCGATCATGCCGACGGTGGTGCGCGCCAACACCCATCTCACCACGGTGATGATCGCCGAGAAGATGGCCGAC
>JAFEFG010000233.1 GCA_018240685.1 Pseudomonadota bacterium
ACGATCGGGATGACCAGCGGTATGGCCGCGCGCTTTGCCGTGGCGAGGAGACGCGAGAGGTCGGGTCGCGAATCGACCGGCCAGTCGTACTTGCGCGCCCGGTACCAGACCAGTGCCATCAGGCAGAGCATGATGACCGCGGCGGGCACGAAGCCGGCGAGGAACAGCGCCACAGCCGAAGTGTTCGTGACCTGGGCGATCACGATCATGAAGATGGCCGGCGGCACCAGCATGCCCATCGCCGTGCCCGCCGCGATCAGCGAGGCCGAATCCTCGCGCTTGTAGCCGGCCTTGGTGAGCGGCGGCATCAGCGTGGAGCCGAGGGCGGACACCTCGGCCATCTTCGAACCGCAGATGTCTGAAAAGAAGTAGGCGACCACGATCACCGACATGCCGAGCCCGCCCTTGACCCAGCCGACCAGCGCGCGCGCGAAATCGACCAGCGCCTGGCTCATGCCGCAGCGCTCCATCAGGCCGCCGGCGAAGACGAAGGCGGGGATGGCCAGCAGTACCCAGCTCTGCGAGCCCGAGACGAGGCTCGACGACAGCACCTGCATGTCGTAGCCGCCGATCCAGAGGCCGGCTACTGCGGAAACGCCCAGCGCGAACACGATGGGCATGGAGAAGACGATCAGGACGACGAAGATCGCCGCGACGATGAGCAACAACATGCGGACGACCCTCAGTGCGGGGAAGAGTGGTGGGCGGGCGGCGCCACGATCATCGAGATCGCATAGATGGCGAGCAGGATGCCGCCTACCACCGCGGAACCGTAGAGCACGGCCAGATTGATCTCGAGACCGGGCGTGGCGAGCGTACTGTTCAGGATGCAGAGCCTGACGCCGAACCAGGCGACCAGCACGCCCATGGCGGCGATCAGGGCGAAGTGGACGCGTTCGGCCATCAGAAGGCCGCGCGGCGACAAATGCAGGACATGGAGCGTGAAATGCGCGCGCTCGCGCACGCCGATCGCCGCCCCGATCAGCGTCAGGTAGGCGAGCAGCATCTCGCCCACCTCCTCGACCCAGGTGAAGGGGATCGAGTCGAGATCGAGCCAATCCGTCACCGGGATCATGACGTAGCGCAGGAAGACGCCGACCAGCAGGTTGATGATGGCGGCGACCAGCAGCAGGGAGACGACGAACTTCGGGATGAGGGCGACGTACTTCATCAAGATTGTCATCCCCGGGCTGGGAGGGATCCTTGGAGCGATACGGAAGTCCCTCGGCCATGCCTCGGGACGAGCGCCGGGGCGCCTACGACTTGACCGACGCGATCTCGTCCCACATCGCGCTGTACTGCTTCTTGTAGGCCGGCCAGATCTTGGCTTCGGCCACCTTGCGGAAGGCCTCGAGGTCGGCCTTGACCACGGTCATGCCCTTGGGCTCGAGGAGCTCCTTGGCCTTGTCGTAATTGTCGACCGACTCGGTGGCCTGGCGGATCTTGCCCTGCGCCTCGCGGCTGACATCGAGCATCAGCTTCTGCTGGGCCGGGGTGAGCCCGTTCCAGACCGCGAGATTCATGACCGCGTTGGTCGGCCCGTAGTTGTGGTAGGTGAGCGAGGCGTATTTCGACACCTCGTAGATCTTGAGCGCGAACATGTTGACGATCGGCAGGTCGCCGCCGTCGATCACGCCCGACTTGGCCGCGGAGATCACCTCGCCCCACGCCATCGGCACGGCATTGCCGCCCAGCCCGTTGATCGTGTCGCCGAAGACCTTGGCCTGCTGGACGCGGATCTTCGAGCC
>JAFEFG010000234.1 GCA_018240685.1 Pseudomonadota bacterium
GGGCATTCGAGAATACAACCACAGATAGCTTCCTGTGGAAGAGATTCTCAGGGATAGTCTCTGCGAGATGAGCAGATCCAAGAATGAGTTCCTGAAGAAGATCCCGGGAGCCGCTTTGAGCGTTGTGGGGTTTGCCGCCCGGGCGATCTTTTCGTCCGTAGTCATCCTGTGGGTCTATGCTCTTGTGACATTCGCCCATGACGATCTCTTGAGAATGTCCTGGGGAGAGTTTCGCGCCAGTCCTCTCACCCTGGTCGCTATCGCAATAAACGTCGGCGCGCTTATGCCGTTTTTGGCTGTTCTTTGACGTCGTTTGCATCGTGGTGGATCCGTCTCTGGATATGTGTCTCCCCAGGCCGCTGCCGATATGGTCTTATCCTTGTGCCGGGCTGGCGGCGATTCCGGTCGCTGTCATCTGGGGCCGGATCTGCCTGCGACGGTGTGGACCGGCAAGCGAGTGGTTCTAATGCATCCGCGATACCCGGATATCGTGGAGTTCCTGCCGAGAGCCGCGGGCTGGTTCCTTGTGACGTTGCAGCAGACCCTTCGTCGTTGTGGTCCATGATGTCGCTTCGACGCAAACGATCCACGCCGAAGGACCTGAATTCGATGGCGGCTTCCATCGTCACGTCCTTCGTCGAATTCGCTGTCATATAGAGGAAGGTGCCGTGACCCCGCTGTTTGGATTGTTCCAGATGCGAGAGTTGCCGTGACAGGCCGGTCTCTCCGTCGTGGCCGCCTTGCAGCCGTCGCCACCCGCGCCGCCATTGCCATTGTGCAGGCCTCGGTTCTGCTCGGCCTGCGGGAGAGCTATCAGTCGCCCGCTGACGACCTGGTCTTCGCTCCCTTGCTGATGGTGGCCATCTTTGTGCCGGCTATCGCCGCGGCGGGCATCGGAGAATTATCTCCAGGATTGCTGCTAGCCTGGATGGCTGCCGCTGCGATCCTCTGCGCGGGGCTGGCCGTGTTCGCCGTTTCGCGTGATCCAACGGCAAGCGGACCCGGCGGCTTCCTGTTCTGGTGCGGTTTCACGGCTCGATTGGGGATCATCCTCCTGATCATCCATTGTCTGGTGGCGGCCACGGCTGCTGACCGGCGATGGCCACCCACCGCCGCAACTTCCTGTGACCACTTCTGGACACTGGTTGTCCGTCTGCTCCTGGCGGGTCTGTCAGGTCTCCTGGCCTATGGGGCGGTCGTCTCGGTCGGCAGCCTCGTCCGGCCCGTCGATATCGTTGAAGGCACGGCTCGGCCGGACGCATCCGGGATCGTTCTTCTTCTTATGATTGGCGCGATGCATCTGGTTTTCGGGGCCGCGACCCGTTTGTCATCGGGAGTAGGTGTCGCGCGCGTGGTGCTGATGGCATCACTGTGCTGGTCTCTGCCCGTGATCGTCGTGCTGGCCATTGCCTTGCCATGCCTGCTGTTCCTCCCGGGCAGAATGCCGATGGCAGGATTTGCCTCGGCCACCTTGCTGGGCTGCGCGGCGCTGCTGATCCTGCTGATCAATGCCGGACCGTGGCCCGAAGGTCGTGCAGGCAGCCGGTTCCTGCGGTACGCCCGATGGGCTGGCGCGATTCTGATCGCGCCACTGGTCGCCGGAGCCGCCGCGGTTTGGATGACCGCGTACGAGACAAAGGGTGCGACGCCGGCATCGATGACTGTTCTCGCCTGGATGACGATTGCCGCACCTTTTGCCGCCGGCTACGGGTGGACGGCGATTGTGTCCGGAACGAAGCTGCGA
>JAFEFG010000235.1 GCA_018240685.1 Pseudomonadota bacterium
ACGCGCCGGACCGCGATGGTGGTGCGCGTAAGCTGCATCAGCGACAGGATGCCTTCCTGCATGCGCGCGCCGCCCGAAGCGGAGAAGACGATCAGCGGCGCCTTGCGCGACACGGCGAGGTCGGCCGCCATCACCAGCCCTTCGCCCACGGCCGTGCCCATCGAGCCGCCCATGAAGCCGAAATCGAGGGCTGCGACGACGGTCTGCCGATTGCCCATCAGGCCGCTCGCGACGACCAGCGCATCGGTGGTGCCCTCGGCCTTGCCCTGCGCTTCCTTCAGGCGCGCGTCGTAGCGCTTGGTGTCACGGAACTTCAGCGGATCGGCCGGCACCCGCGGCAGCGGGTGAAGCTCGAACTTGCCGTCGTCGAACAGGTGCGGCAGGCGCTTCATCGGGCGCAGCCGCATGTGGTGGCCGCAATGGGTGCAAACCTCCTGGTTCGCCTCCCAATCGCGGGTGAACAGCATCTGCTCGCACTTGGGGCACTTCAGCCAGAGGTTCTCCGGCGCTCCCTTGCGCGAAACCAGGGCGCGAAGCTTGGGCCGGACGAAATTGGTCAGCCAGTTCATGGCCTGCGGTATAGCAGTCCCGCCCTCCCCCGTCTCGGGGGAGGAAGGCCCCGTTTCAATGCCAGAATCCGCTGAAGGGCGGCCGCAGATCCTGGGCTTTCTTGACCTGGCAGAACTGCTTCTTGGCCCGATACCAGTCGCAGAGCTTTTGCGCCGCCTCCGGCTCGAGATCGGCGATCACAGCGGCCTGGCGCGTCGGCTTGGCGGGGTTGTCCGGCAATATCCACTCCTTGCCGAGGTTCGTGACGCCCAGCATCACGAGGTCCGCCTCACCCTTGTCGTAGACACGGCGAGCGGCCTGCCAGTTGCCGTAGGTGCCGAGCCACGCGGCATCGCCCGGGTAGTCATAGCGATAGCCCGTGCATTCGGCGTGCGGGAAGACGATCGGCGGCGCGCCGCCTTCATTGTGCAGCTGCCACACCCTGGGACGCCCACCACCGGTCTTGAGCTTGTAGGCGTCGTCGAACAGCCGGACCAGGAACTCGTCGCGCAACTCGGCACGGCGGAAGCCCAGCGCGACGCCGACCAGGCGACGCCCGTCGCGCACGGCGCTTCCCACCAGGTTGAAGCCGGAGGCGCAGATGAAGCCCGTCTTCATCCCGTCGGCATAGGGCGCGTACATCTCGACGAACTTCACGCCATGGCCGATCCGCTTGTTCCCGAACACGAAGTCGTGGGTGTGGAAATAGCTGTAGTAATCGGGAAAGTCCTTCACGAGGGCGATGGCAAGAATGGCTAGGTCGCGCGCCGTGGTGACGTTCTGGGGGTTGGGCAGGCCGTTGGCATTGGCGAAGGTGGTCGCCGTCATGCCGAGCTGGGCCGCGACCTGGGTCATGCGCTGGGCGAAGGCGGGCTCAGAACCGCTCACGCGCTCGCCCAGCGCGACCGCGGCGTCGTTGGCCGACAAGGCGACCAGCGCCTCGAGCGCCTGCTCGACGGTGATGGAATGGCCGGGCGGCAGGCCGAGCTTGGAGGGTTCCATGCTCGCAGCATGCTGGGAGAACGGCACCGGCGCCTGGAGCGTCAGGCGGCCGGCCTTGAGCTCCTGGAAGACGACGTAGATCGTCATCAGCTTGGTCAGAGACGCCGGATACCAGGGCGCACCGGCATTGCTCTGCAGCAGGGTTTCGCCGGTCTGGGCGTCGGCGATGAGGTAGGG
>JAFEFG010000236.1 GCA_018240685.1 Pseudomonadota bacterium
TCTCCGCCCTTGAACCTTCGAGGACGCAGGATGGCCACGGCCTTCAATACGCGCAAACGGATCCGTCGTTTCTTCGGCCACATCGAATCCGTGGCGCCGATGCCCAACCTCATCGAAGTGCAGAAGAGTTCCTACGAGAGCTTCCTGCAGCGCATGATTCCGGCCGCCAAGCGCACGCAGTCGGGCCTTCAGGAAGTCTTCCGCTCGGTGTTCCCGATCAAGGACTTTGCCGAGCGCGCCAGCCTCGAGTTCGTGAAGTACGAGTTCGAGGAGCCGAAGTACGACGTCGAGGAATGCCAGCAGCGCGGCATCACCTTTGCCGCGCCGCTCAAGGTCACGCTCCAGCTCGTCGTGTGGGACATCGACGAGGAAGCCGGCTCGCGGTCGATCCGCGACATCAAGGAGCAGGATGTCTACATGGGCGACATGCCGCTCATGACGGACAACGGCACGTTCATCGTGAACGGCACCGAGCGCGTGATCGTGAGCCAGATGCACCGCTCGCCGGGCGTCTTCTTCGACCACGACAAGGGCAAGACCCACAGCTCCGGCAAGTATCTCTTCGCCGCCCGCATCATCCCCTACCGCGGCTCCTGGCTCGACTTCGAATTCGACGCCAAGGATCTCATCTACGTGCGCATCGACCGCCGCCGCAAGATTCCGGTGACGACGCTCCTGCTTGCGCTCGACAACGACGCCACGGCGAAGAAGCGCGCGGCTGCGGCGGCCAAGGGCCAGCAGCTCGATCCGGCCGAGGCCCAGGGCCTGTCGCCGGAGGAAATCCTGGCCGCCTTCTACGGTCAGATGATCTACAAGCGCGACGAGGAGGGCTGGAACACCGGCTTCGACGCCGAGGCGATGAAGGGCATCAAGCTCACGCACGACCTCGTCAACGCCAAGACCGGCAAGACGGTCGCGGAAGCCGGCGCCAAGATGACGCCGCGTCTCCTCAACCGCCTCAAGGAGGGCGGGCTGAAGGAGATCCGCGTGTCGCCCGAGGAACTGATCGGCCGCTACGCCGCGCTCGACGTGATCAACGAGAAGACCGGCGAGATCTATGTCGAGGCGGGCCAGGAGATCACCCAGGCGGTGCTCGACCTGTTCGAGGAGAACGGCATCGACACGCTGCCGACGCTCGCCATCGACCACACCAACGTCGGCCCGTACATCCGCAACACGCTGGCAGCCGACAAGAACTCGAGCCGTGAAGAGGCGCTGCTCGACATCTACCGCGTCATGCGTCCGGGCGAGCCGCCGACACTGGAGCAGGCCGAGTCGCTGTTCGGCGGCCTGCTGTTCGACATCGAGCGCTACGACCTCTCGCCGGTGGGCCGCGTGAAGATGAACATGCGGCTGGGCTTCGAGGGCGTGCCCGACACGCAGCGCACGCTGCGGCGCGAGGACATCATCGCGGTGGTGAAGGTCCTGCACGGCCTCAAGGACGGCCGCGGCGAGATCGACGACATCGACCATCTCGGCAATCGCCGCGTCCGCTCGGTCGGCGAGCTGATGGAGAACCAGTATCGCGTCGGCCTGCTCCGCATGGAGCGCGCCATCCGCGAGCGCATGAGCTCGATCGACATCGACACGGTGATGCCGCACGACCTCATCAACGCCAAGCCGGCGGCGGCGGCGGTGCGCGAGTTCTTCGGCTCGAGCCAGCTGTCGCAGTTCATGGACCAGACCAAC
>JAFEFG010000237.1 GCA_018240685.1 Pseudomonadota bacterium
ATCCTTCGGCTCGACGATCGCCTTCCTGTTCGTCCAGAAATGGCGGAATCCGTAGTCGAAGTAGCAGAGCGTCTTCACGCCGTACTTCTGCTGGAAATCCTTGTCCATCTTGTCGCCGATCGGCCCGTTGAACATCTTGTAGGCTTGGTCGTAGCTCTTCACGAGATAGGGCACGAGGAACACGCCCATTTCCGGGAAGATGGTGGCCGCCGCGCCGGCCGGGCTGCCCATGGCGATGTTGCCCGACTTCACCGCGTTCATGATGTCGAGTTCCTTGCTGAGCAGGGTCGAGCCGAAGAACTGCATGTCGAGTTCACCGTTCGACCGCTTCTTCACTTCGCCCGCCATCCAGTCGAAGGCGACGGCCGCGGATTCCGGCACCGCATTGATGTGCGCGAAGACGAGCTTCTTCGCCTCGGCGCGCGCGAAGGTGGGGGCGAGCCCGCTTGCGAGGATTCCCGCCATGCCGCCCTTGACCAGACTGCGCCGCTGCAGCCCGGACAGATTCCGGCTGCTGATTTTCATGATCGTCGACATGAGCGCCCTCCCAGGCGATTTATTTATGAAAATCCTATACTGCCGGGAGGTCAGCGCAAGGCGCTAGGGCTTGTAGCGCAGCATGGCGATGCCGAAGCCGCAGAAAATCGCGCCGCTTGTCCGATTGAACCGGCGCAGCCAGACGCCTTGCAGCAGGTGCGCGGCGAACCGTCGGCCGCCCATCGCGTAGAGGGTGTAGAAGAAGGCTTCGACGGCCAGGAAAGTCGCGACCAACAGGCCGAACTGCGGCGCCCACGGGGCATCGGGAGCGATGAACTGCGGAAAGAAAGCCGCGGCGAAGACCAGCAACTTGGGATTGCTGATGCCGACCAGAAAGCCACCGCGCAGCAAGGACCATGGGCCCACCATGCGGCCGGCCGTTTCGCTCGACGGGCCGACGACCACGGGCGCAAGCGTGGCTGGCGCACGCCACATCTGGATTCCCAGGAAGATGAGATAGGCGGCGCCCGCATATTTCATGACTTCGAAGGCGACTGGCACCGCCAGCATGAACGCGCTGACGCCGGCCGCCGAGGCCACCAGCAGGACCGTCAGCGACAGCAGGCATCCCGACATGCCGATCATCGCTGCTGCGAAGCCGAAGCGGATGCTGCGCGTCGTGACGTAAAGGACATTCGGGCCCGGCGTCGCGCTGATCACGATGACGGCGCCGAGGTAGAGCCACCAGGTTTGCAACGTCATGGCGCCGGCGACCCGATACGCATCACTGCGCGGCGATCGCCGCGTGTTGGCCCCGCGACGCGTTGAACCGGTCGAGCACGTGGCCGGGCCCCGTGGCGTGGCGCACGTAGTCCTTGCCGTCGAAGGTCTTCACGCCGTTGCAGAAGACCGCATGCACGCCCACGGGCCGCCGGATGGTGCGACGGCCGCCGCCGGGCAGGTCCGCCACGCGTTCGGCGGGAGTCACGCCCACCGTTGCAGGATCGAACAGCAACAGATCGGCCTGCGCGCCCACGGCGATGCGGCCGCGATCGGCGATGCCGTAGAGGTCGGCGGGGTGGCTGGTCAGCCGGCGGATGCCTTCGACGATGTCGAAGTCGCCACGCTCGCGCACCCAATGCGCCAGGAAGTGCAGGCCGAAGCCCGCGTCGCACATGTAGATGAGATGCGC
>JAFEFG010000238.1 GCA_018240685.1 Pseudomonadota bacterium
CCAGCATGCCGAGGAAGCCGACGGCAACGCCCAGCCAGCGGCGCCACTGCACCGTCTCGCCGAGGAAGACGACGGCGCCGATCGTGACGAAGATGGGACCGGTGAAGCCGATGGCGGCCATGGTGGCCAGCGGCAGCCAGAATACCGCCTCATACCAGAGGGCATAGCCGGACGAATGAAACAGCCCGCGCAGGCAATGCAGGCGGAGATTGCGGGTGGCGACTCCGGCAAGCCCGTGCCGCCACAGCATGAAGGGGGCGATCAGCACGATGCCGCTGACCCAACGGCCCCAGGAGACGAAGAGGGGCGGCAGCTCGTGCGTGAGCTCCTTCACCGAGGCGTTCAACAGCGTGAAGAAAAGGCCCGAGAGGATGGAGACGACGAAGCCGCGCACGGTCCGCGACGGGATCAGGCCGGAAAGCGCGTCGGGTGCGTCGAGGGCGGGAGCGGACATCGGGCGATGGGCTTGCCCGCGCGCGGCGGGGCCGTCAAGACCGCCTTCGACCGGAGGATCCCTGCGGCTTTCTATGGGCCGCCGTCCTCGGTGCGTCGACTTTCCTAATCGAGCGTCACGCGGTAGCGGCTGACGGCAAGCGTCGAGACGGCGAGCAGCATGGCGACCAGGGCGATCAGCTCGGCCGAGATGTCGGGGAGGGTCGCGCCCTTCAGCATGACGCCGCGCACGATGCGCATGAAGTGGGTGGCGGGCAGACCTTCGCCCAGCCACTGCGCCCAGACCGGCATGCCGCGGAACGGGAACATGAAGCCCGAGAGCAGGATCGAGGGTAGCATCATGAAGAACGACGCCTGCATCGCCTGGAGCTGGTTCTGGGTCAGCGTCGAGATGGTGAAGCCGATGGCGAGGTTCACCGTGATGAACAGGGCGGTGCCGAGGCTGAGCAGGGCCACGCTGCCCTCGATCGCGACGTCGAACAGCAGGCGCGCGACGACTAGGATCACGATCATCTGTACGGCGCCGATCGCGATATAGGGCACGATCTTGCCCACCATCACCTCCAGCGGGCGCACCGGCATGGCGAGCAGGTTCTCCATCGTGCCGCGCTCCCGCTCGCGGGTGACGGCAAGCGCCGTCATCATCACCATCGTCATGGTCAGGATCACGGCGAGCAGGCCGGGCACGATGTTGAGCCGCGACTTGCCCTCCGGATTGTAGCGGCGCTGGATGACCAGTTCGACCGCGTCGGGCCGTACCGCCAGTCCGGCCAGCGGCCCGACGAGATCGCGACGCAGCGCCTGGTCCACGGCCGGCTGCGCGGCTGCCAGCGGATTGGCGGCGGCCATCGGGTCAGTCGCGTCGGCGTCGATCAGGATCTGGGCGCGTTCGCCCCGGATCAGCCGGCGCGTGAAGTCGGACGGGATGGTGACGACGAACTGCACCTCGCCCCGCTGCAGAAGGTCGTTGGCTTCGGCTTCCGAGGTGGGCCGGTTGGTCACGCGCATGTAGCCGGTGCTCTGGAGCGCCGAGACGATGGTGCGCGTGATGGTCGTGTCGTCGGCGGAGATGACCGCGGTCGGGAGGTTGTGCGGGTCGGTGTCGATGGCATAGCCGAACAGCAGGAGCTGCATGATCGGCATGCCGAACATCATGGCGAAGGTCAGCCGGTCGCGCCGCAGCTGCTGGATTTCCTTCAGGATGATGGC
>JAFEFG010000239.1 GCA_018240685.1 Pseudomonadota bacterium
CGGCGGTCGACATCTACAACCTGCTGAAGTTCCAGCGCTCCAACCAGAGCACCTGCATCACCCAGAAGCCGCTGGTGAAGGTCGGCGACCAGGTGAAGAGGGGCGATATCGTCGCCGACGGTCCGTCGACCCGCGACGGCGAGCTGGCGCTGGGCCGCAACGTGCTCGTCGCGTTCATGCCGTGGAACGGCTACAACTTCGAGGACTCGATCCTGCTGTCCGAGCGCATCGTGCGCGATGACGTCTTCACCTCGATCCACATCGAGGAGTTCGAGGTCATGGCCCGCGACACCAAGCTGGGCCAGGAGGAAATCAGCCGCGACATCCCGAACGTCGGCGAAGAAGCGCTGAAGAACCTCGACGAAGCCGGCATCGTCTATATCGGCGCCGAGGTGAAGGCGGGAGACATCCTGGTCGGCAAGGTGACGCCGAAGGGCGAAAGCCCGATGACGCCGGAAGAGAAGCTGCTGCGCGCGATCTTCGGCGAGAAGGCCGCGGATGTGCGCGACACCTCTCTGAAGGTGCCGCCGGGCGTCGAAGGCACCGTCGTCGAGGTCCGCGTGTTCAACCGCCGCGGCGTCGACAAGGACGAGCGCGCGCTCGCCATCGAGCGCGACGAGATCGAGCGCCTGGCCAAGGACCGCGACGACGAAAAGGCGATCCTGGAGCGCAGCTTCTACAGCCAGCTGCAGGAGATGCTGCTGAACCAGACCGTCGCCGGCGGCCTGAAGGGACTGAAGCCCGGCACGCGCATCACAGACAAGGTGCTGGGCGAGTTCACCCCGGGCCAGTGGCGCCAGATCGCGGTCAAGACCGACAAGCGGCAGAGCGAGATGGAGGCGTTGAACAAGCAGTTCGACGAATCGATGAAGCGGCTGCAGGACCGGTTCGACAGCAAGGTCGACAAGCTGCAGCGCGGCGACGAGCTGCCGCCGGGCGTGATGAAGATGGTCAAGGTCTTCGTCGCGACCAAGCGCAAGGTCCAGCCGGGCGACAAGATGGCCGGCCGTCACGGCAACAAGGGCGTGATCTCGCGCATCATGCCGCTCGAGGACATGCCGTACCTCGAGGACGGCACACCGGTCGACATCGTGCTGAATCCGCTCGGCGTGCCGAGCCGCATGAATGTCGGTCAGATCCTCGAGACCCATCTCGGCTGGGCCGCGGCGGGTCTTGGCCGCAAGATCGGCGAGATGGTGAACGGGGCGCGTGAGTCCTCGGTGGCGCATGTCCGCAAGACCCTGCGCGAGGTCTATGGCGAGAAGTCCTACAAGGCCGATATCGCCGACCTTGACGACGAGCGCGTGGTCGAGCTCGCCAAGAACCTGAGCCGCGGCGTTCCCTTCGCCTCGCCGGTGTTCGACGGCGCGCACGAGGCCGATATCGTCGGCATGCTCGACATGGCGGGCCTCGACAAGTCGGGCCAGGTGACGCTGGTCGACGGTCGCACCGGGGATGCCTTCGATCGCAAGGTGACGGTGGGCTACATCTACATGCTGAAGCTGCACCACCTGGTGGACGACAAGATCCACGCGCGGTCGATCGGCCCGTACAGCCTGGTCACCCAGCAGCCGCTGGGCGGCAAGGCGCAGTTCGGCGG
>JAFEFG010000023.1 GCA_018240685.1 Pseudomonadota bacterium
GGACCGCCTCGCGGAGGCTTTCCGGGTCAGGCCGGTTTGTCGCCGGCCAGGGTCACGCGGTGCATGATGCGCCGGAAGCCGTGATAGTCGTTGATGGGATTGTGCATCGTGCAGCGATTGTCCCAGAAGGCCACCGACCCGACCTGCCAGCGGAACCGGCAGGTGAATTCCGGCCTCGCCTGGTGCTCCCACAGGAACTTCAGCAGCGGCAGGCTTTCCTTTTCCGTCCAGCCCTTGATCTGGGCGGTGTGCGCGTCGGACGTGAACAGGGCCTTGCGCCCCGTCTCCGGATGCGTGCGCACGATCGGATGTTCCGCCGTCAGAACCTTGAGCTCGGCTCCCGCCTCCTTCATGCGGTCCTCGCGTGTCTTGGTCACCTCGGCCTTGGCGGAGGAACTGACGCCGACCAGACCCTCCAGGGTCTTCTTCAGGCCATCCGAGAGCGCTTCGTAGGCAAGGTACTGATTGGCGAACAGCGTGTCGCCGCCATAAGGCGGCACTTCGCGCGCCAGCAGCATGGTGCCCATCGGCGGCCGTTCCATATAGGTCGTGTCCGCGTGCCAGATGCCGCCGAAATTGCTCCGCTCGTGCTCGAGCTTCACGACCGGCGTGATCATGGGCGCCTCGGGCAGTCCCTTGAGCTGCGGGTATTCGACCGGATCGCCGAACCGGCCGGCGAAGGCCAGTTGCTGCTGCGGCGTGACCTTCTGGTCGCGCAGGAAGATCACGAGATGGTCGAGCAGCGCCTGCCGCACCTCGCCCACGACCTCGTCGCCGAGGTCCTGTGCCATGTCGACGCCGAATATCTCCGCGCCGAGCGCGCCGGCGACCGGCCTTACTTCGATATGTCGATAGTTGCGCATGGTGTCAGTCCTTCACCCAGGAGGGAGACGTCTTGTTCAGGAAGGCGGCGATGCCTTCGCTTGCCTGCGGCCGGCGCAGCAGGCCGACCAGACTGTGCGCCGCATCGTCGAGAACGGCATGCAGGTCGTCCGTCGCCGCGGCGAGCGTGAGCCGCTTCACGGTGGAAAGCGCCTGCGGCTCGAGCTTCAGGATATCGTCGATCGCAGCCTTCAGCGTCCGGTTCAGTTCGGCCGTAGTCGCGCACAGATGGCGACCGATGCCGATGCGGTATGCTTCACCCGCGTCGATGACGCGGGCGGTCAGCGCCAGGTCGCGCGTCGGCCCTTCGCCGATGCGCCGGACGATGAAGGGCAGGATCTGCGAAGGAATGAAGCCGACCCGCGGTTCGGGAAGACCGAACCGCGCGCTTTCATGCAGGATCACCACGTCGGAGCAGCAGGCCATCCCGAATCCGCCACCGACAGCGGATCCTTCGACGACGGCAATGGTGGGCTGCGGCAGGTTGTTGAGGGCGCCCAGGGCGTGCCCGAACTGCCGGTAGCCCGCCACCAGCGGGTCCTCGGTCCTGTCGCCGTTGGTCTTGTCAGGTGCAGGCGGCATCTGCGCCATGGCGGAGAGATCGCCTCCAGCCGAGAAATGCCCGCCGGCGCCGCGCAGCACGAGTACGCGGCATTCCCTGTCATCCGCGACGCGTTTGAAGGCGTCCTCCAGCTCGATCATCATCGGCTGCGTGAGGGCATTGCGCCGCTCCGGCCGATTGAGGATCAGCCGCGCCACGGCGCCTTCACGGGAAAGGGTGATGTTGGCGTAGTCGGCCATGGGCAAACTCTTAGCGACCGGGTATTCTTGCCACAAGATGAAGCGTGCCGTCGTTTCGCTGATCGCGGCCTTGCTGTGCGCGGCCTTTGACTGGTCGGATGTGAAGACGCCGACGCCCGGGCCGACGCAATCGATCGGTTTCTACTCCGCGGGATGCGTCCAGGGGGCGAAGCCCTTGCCCTTCGACGGGCCGGGCTACGAGGTCATTCGAATCAGTCGCAACCGCTACTGGGGCCAGCCGGTCACGCTCGAATTCATCGAAAGGCTGGGCCGCAAGATGCAGGCTGCCGGCCAGGCGCCACTGCTGATCGGCGATATCGGCCAGCCGCGCGGCGGCCCCCTGCCCTCGGGCCATGCCAGCCATCAGGACGGCCTCGACGCCGACATCTGGTTCGAACGCCAGCCCGGACCGCGGACGCCGCCGGCCGAGCGGGAGCATCCGCGCCTGCGGTCGCTGGTGCGCGACGACCTCTCGCTCGATGACGAGGTCTTCAACGCGCAGCACGTCCAGCTCCTGAAGGCTGCAGCGGAGATGCCCAATCTCGACCGGCTGTTCGTGAATCGCTGGATCAAGGCGCGGCTCTGCCACACGGTCACGGGCGACAGGCACTGGCTACGCAAGGTCGTGCCCTGGTACGGGCACGATGAGCACTTCCACGTCCGGCTCTTTTGCCCACCTGGCAATCCCCAATGCCAGGCGCAGGCCGACTTTGCCCATGACGACGGCTGCGGCGCGGCGCTCGACTGGTGGCTGAAGCAGCCGCCCGTCGTCTTCCCGGCAGAGGATGTGCCACCCAAGAAGCCGTACAAGCCGAAGCTTCCGGCCGCGTGCCAGGCGATATTGCACGCGCGATGATTGCCGCAACGAAGAACCATCTCCGCCGGCGCGGCAGCCATCACGATGGCCGCGTGACCAATGTCGAGCTGTTCTTCGACCTCGTGTTCGTCTTTGCCGTAACGCAGCTCTCGCATGGACTGCTGGCGCATATGACCGCCCTGGGGGCGCTGCAGACCGCGCTGCTGATGATGGGCGTGTGGTGGGTCTGGATCTATACTTCTTGGATCACCAACTGGCTCGACCCCGAGCAGCTCCCGGTCCGCCTCATGCTGTTCGTCCTGATGGGCGCCGGCCTGATCCTGGCGGCTTCGATCCCGGAAGCCTTCGGCCAGCGCGGCCCGATATTCGCCGGAGCCTATATCTTCATGCAGGTCGGCCGCAGCCTCTTCATGCTGTGGGCGCTCAAGAAGCATGACCGCGGTAACTACCGCAATTTTCTGCGGATCACCTCCTGGCTGGCGCTGGCGGCGATCTTCTGGATCGTGGGTGGCTGGGTGGATCCCGGACACCGGCTGGGCTGGTGGATCGTGGCCTTGGCCATCGAGTACGTCTCCCCGGCCGTGGGCATGTGGACCCCCGGGCTCGGCCGTTCGACGCCTGCGGACTGGAAGATCGACGGCGGTCACATGGCCGAGCGATGCGCCCTGTTCGTCATCATCGCCCTGGGTGAGTCGGTGCTGATGACCGGCGCCACGTTCGCCGAAATGGAATGGAACGCGGAGGTGCTCGTCGCCTTCGCCGCAACCTTCGCCGGCAGCGTCGCCCTGTGGGCCGTCTATTTCAACATCGGCGCTGAGCGCGCCAGCCGACTGATCGCCGGTTCCGCCGATCCGGGGCGCCTGGCGCGCAGCGGCTATACCTACCTGCACATTTTGATCGTCGCCGGCATCATCGTATCGGCGGTCGCCAACGAAATCGCCATGGCCCATCCTCACGGCCACGCATCGGCGGGAACTGTCCTCGTGATGCTGGGGGGGCCGGTCCTCTATCTGGTCGGCACGGCCCTGTTCAAGCGCCTGTCCGCGCCGAACGTCCCGCTTTCACACCTGGTCGGGCTCGGGCTCTTCGCACTCCTCGCCCTCGGAGCCGCCTACGCCACAACGCTTCAGCTCGCCGTTGCCGCGACCGCCATCCTGATCGTGGTCGCGCTGTGGGAAAGTGTGTCCCTCCGCGGACGACAGGCCGGCGAACCGGCCTGACATCGTCATTCGCCCTGGCTCAACAGGCTGCCGGCGCGGCGTGAGGCGCGGAAGAACCACAGGAAGATCTGGAACCCGGCGACGAGGTAGAGCACCGACAGGCCGAAGGCGAAGCCGAGAAGGTGCCAATGCACCTGCTTCTCCAGCAGGATCGCGCGCATGCCCTCGAAGACGTAGGACGTCGGCAGGGCCTGGGCCAGGATCTGCAGCCAGTGCGGCAGCACCGAAATCGGATAGTAGACCCCACTGATCGGCATCAGGATGAAGACGGCAGCCCAGGCGAAGGTCTCCGCGCTCTGCCCCACGCGCATGATGAGACCCGACATGGCGAGCCCGATCGACCAGGAGAACATCTGCAGGATCGCGAAGAAGGCCAGCAGCGGCAGGCCGAGGCTGTAGATCGAGAAGCCGAAGAACGCCCAGGCCATCAACGACACCGGCACGAGGCCGAGCAACGTGCGCAGCAGGGCGGCGACGATGATTCCCGTCGCCATCTCCCAGGAGCGGATCGGGCTCACGAAGAGATGGCCGAGGTTGCGCGACCACATCTCCTCGAGGAAGGCGATGGAGAGCGAGAGGTTGCCGCGCACCACCACTTCCCACAGCAAGAGGCCTGACAGCAGGATGCCGGCCGCCTGGGCGACGAACGACGCCTGCGGCAGCAAGTACTGGGTCATGAAGCCCCACATGACCATCTGCACGGCGGGCCAGTAGATGGAATCGATCAGCCGCATCACCGAGCTGCGCCAGATGTAGATATGGCGCAGCACCAGGGCGTAGATCCGTTCGATCGAGCCGCTCATTGTGCCGCCTCGTCCTTCCTGAGCGAGTCGAGTCCTCGGCCGCGACCGCGCGCCATGTCGAGGAAGACCTCTTCCATGTCCTCGCGGCCGAACCGCTCGATCAGCTCGCGCGGACTGCCGCGGTCGAACACGCGGCCGGACTGCAGCAGGATGACGTCGTCGCACAGCCGCTCCACCTCGGACATGTTGTGTGAGGCGAGCAGGATCGTCGCATGGGTCTTGGCCTGGTAGTCCTTGAGATAGGTCCGCACCCAGTCGGCAGTGTCGGGATCGAGCGAGGCAGTCGGCTCGTCGAGCAGCAGGACGTCCGGCCGGTTGATCAGCGCCTTGGCCAGCGCCACGCGCGTCTTCTGGCCGGCCGACAGCTTGCCGGTCTGGCGATCGAGGAAAGCCGAGACCTGCATGTGATCGGCGATCTCCTCGATCCGCTCGCGCAGCTTCTTCACGCCATAGAGCCGGCCATAGAAGAGCAGGTTCTGGCGTACGGTGAGCCGGTGCGGCAGGTCGACGTAGGGCGAGGAGAAGTTCATGCGCGGCAGCGCCGCGTAGCGCTGCCGGCGCATGTCGACGCCGAGCACATGGATATCGCCCGCTGTGGGCTCGAGCAGCCCCAGCAGCATGGAGATGGTCGTGGTCTTGCCGGCACCGTTGCCGCCCAGCAGGCCCAGCACGGCGCCCCGCGGCACGGCGAAGGTCAGGTCGTCGACCGCTACCACCTCGCCATACACCTTGCGCAGGTGCCGGACATCGATGGAGGGATTCGGGTTCATGCGGCCTGCGGGCCTGAAGGCCCGTCGTTGGTTACAGCGCCTTGATCGCGGTCTCGATGCGATCGAGGCCGCGACTCAGACGCTCGGCGCTGGACGCGAAACAGAGGCGGATGTTGCCCTGCCCGCCTGGCCCGAACGCCTCGCCGGGGGCCAAGCCGACCTTGTACTCCTTCGCGAGCTTCTTGCAGAAGGCCAGCGTGTCGCTGATGCCGTCGACGCTGAAGAAGGCGTAGAAGGCCGCCTCGGGACGCGCCACCGTGATACGCGGCAGGCCGGACAGACGCTGGAACACCAGCTCGCGGCCGGCGTGGCAGCGCTCCACCATCTCGGCGATGAAGCCGTCGCCCTTCTCCAGCGCCGCGATTGCGCCGCGCTGCAGGAAGGCCGGCAGGCCGGACGTGTTGATCTGCACCAGCTTGGCGAACTGGTCGCCCAGCGCCGCCGGATGCGTGAGCCAGCCGATGCGCCAGCCGGTCATCGCCCAGGGCTTGGAGAAGCTGTTCAGCACCACCAGCGGATCGTCGGGCTCCGCCAGCTCCAGAAACGACGGCGCCACCTGGCGGCCGTCGGGCCGCTTGGCGTAGGTGAGGCGGGCATAGACCTCGTCGGCCATGATCCAGATGCCGCGCTGGCGCGCGAAGTCGAGGACGGCGCCCTGCTCCTCGCGGCTCATGGTCCAGCCGGTGGGATTGCCCGGCGAGTTGACGAAGATCGCGCGGGTGCGCCCGTCGACCGAATCGAACAGGCGCTGCAGGTCGAGCTTCCAGCCGCCCTCCGCCGTGCGGTCGAGCGCCACGTATCTCGGCTCGCCGTGCACCAGCTTCACCGCCGAGGTGATGTTCGGCCAGATCGGCGACACGATGACGACGTTGTCGCCCGGATCGAGCAAGAGCTGGCACACCAGCAGGATCGCCTGCATGCCGCCGGTGGTCACGGTGATGCGCTCGACCGGGCACTTGATGCCGTAGAGCCGCTCGGTATAGGCCGCGAGCGCAGCGCGCAGCTCGGGTGTGCCGCGTTGCCAGGTGTAGAAGGTTTCGCCCGCGCCGAGGCCGCCGCCGGCGGCGTCGCGGATGAAGTCCGGCGTCACGAGATCGCTTTCGCCGAACCACAGCGGCACCACGTCGGGATCGCCGAACACCGTCTGGGAGACCTCGGCGATCGGGGTCTCGGGAAGGCCGGCAATGGCGCCGCTCAGCCCGGCACGCAGTCCGGGCGGCATGATTCGGGTTTCGCTCTGCATGCCCTCCCCTAACCCATCGGCTGCACAGGCGCCACCCTTCGCTACCCCGACTATTCTTGGCGGGCAGACCAAGTCTGGCTTATCGTAGTGGCACTGCCCAAAGGCGACATTCGGGAGTGACCGATGACGCGTGCCCTTGCCGCTCTGGCGATCGCCCTCCTCACCGCTGGCTGCATCCACGGCTCGACCATGGAGCAGGTGCATGCCGGCATGACGCGCGACCAGGTCTCGGCCCTGATCGGTCAGCCCGACGTCACCACCAACACGGCCGGACGCGAATGCGCCCGCTACACGGTGCTCAAGGATTTCTGGAGCCGCGTGCCGTGGGACATGTCCGATCCCTATTACGTCTGCTACACGGACGGCAAGGTTGACGCTTTCGGGCGCGCCACCGTCGCCAATCCCGGCTGACGTGGCGCTCCCAGCGGAGGAAGTCGAATGGCCCTGCTGCTCTTTGGGCTTGTCATGTTTCTCGGCACCCACACCCTCGCCACCTTCCGGCAGCAGCGCGCCACCCTGATCGGCCGGATGGGCCTGAACGGCTACAGGGGCCTGTTCTCGGCGCTGTCGGCAGTAGGCCTCCTCCTGATCGTTCTGGGCTTCGAGCGCTATCGCCTCGACGGGCTCATCCCGATCTGGTCGCCGCCCGCGGGGATGCGCCATGTCACCATGCTGCTGGTCTGGATCGCCTTCGTCTCCCTCGCCGCGGCCTACAGCCCGGCGGGCAAGATCAAGGGCCTGCTGCGCCATCCGATGCTGGTCGGCATCAAGGCTTGGGCGCTGGGCCACCTGCTCGCCAACGGCGATCTTGGCGGCATCGTCCTGTTCGGCGCCTTCCTTTTATGGGCAGGCTACGACCGCATCGCCATTCGGCGACGCGGCGACAAGGGCGCTCCGCGCAGCGCCATCACCGCGGGCGACGGCGTCGCGATCGCCGCCGGCACGGTGGCCTACGTCGCCATGATCTGGGCGCATCCCTACCTGATCGGCGTCAGCGTCCTCTGACGCGGCGCCGACCGGAGCTTCACTGGTATCGACCCAACTTCTTCAGGGCTTCGTCGACGAACGATGAATCGACCACTTTGGAAAGGTCGATCGTCTCCTTGAGATAGCCCTTGGAGTGGAACCACGCCATGTCCGCCTTCATGCCGTCGAGATTGACCTCGCCGTCCGGATTGAGGCCCGGCATCACCATCTTCTCGTAGAGCTCGGGCCGCTTGACGCTGGTGTTCTTGCTCAGGATGGCAACGATCCCGGCGCGGTCCTTGCCCTTGCCGAAGGCATCGTTGTAGTCGCGCACGCCCTTGAGGTAGGCGACCATGAAGCGCCGCGCGACGTCGGCCCGCTTCTGGGCGAAGTCGGCGCCGTAGAGCAGCACGGCGACCTGCTGGTTCGGATACATCTGGTCGCCGGTCATCAGCAGCGTCCCCACGCCCTTCTGTTCCGCCGACTGTACCAGCGGCTCGATCAGGTAGGCCGCGTCGACGCTCCCTGAGGCCAGGGCCGCGAAGCTGTCACCGAAGGTCAGGTTCTGCAGCGACAGGTCGCTGTCCTTGAGCCCGGCCGACTTGAGGAGGTGATCGAGCGCCACCTCGTTCGTGGTGCCGACCCCGATCCCGGACCAGGCGACCTTGTGGCCCTTGAGGTCGGCCGCGGTCTTGATCTTGTCCTCGAGTCCCTTGCGCACGACGAGGCAGAGATAGCCGCCGCCTTTGCGCATGCTGCCCTTGTCGGCGACGATGCGGATACCGATGCCCTGCCGCGCCGCGTTGTAGACGGCCGCGCTCGGCGCGCCGCCCGCGACGTCGACCTGGCCCGAGGCGAGCGCCGTCACCACCGACGAGACGGAGTCCAGCTGCACCACGTCGATGGCGACGCCCTGCTCCTTGAAGTAGCCCTTGGCCTCGGCGACATAGATGCCCGCATCCGAGACCGACTGGTACACCGACACCTTCACCTGGTCGGCCGCGAAGGCCGCCGACGTCGACGCCGCGAATGCCAGCCCCGCCAGAGCGGCCCGCCGTGTGATCCCGTTACCCCTCATCGAACACTCCCTTCCGGTGCGTGCTTCCCCATTGCACCAACCTGCGGCGTCAGACCTGCGACCGGGCCCCGTCCCGGGGCTTCCAGCGTATCAGGCGCCGCTCCAGCGCCAGCATTGCAAGCTGCGAGCCATAGCCCAGCAGCGCGACCATGATCAGCGCCACGAACATGTCCTGGACCTCGAACACCTGCCACGACCGCCAGATCATGAAGCCCAGTCCGGTCTTGGTGCCGAACTGCTCCGCCACCACCACCACGATCAACGCCATGCCGAGCCCAAGCTGGCAGCCGGTGAAGATGAAGGGCAATGCCGCCGGCAGCGCGATCGTGCGATAGGCCTGCCAGCGGCTGGCGCCGAAGTTGGTGGCGACGTCGAGATAGATGCGCTCGATGTTGAGCACGCCGGCAAGGGTCGAGAAGAAGACCTGGAAGAAGACCGCGACCGCCACGATCACCCACTTGGAGGTCTCGCCGAGGCCAAAGATCAGCATGATCAAAGGGAACAGCGCGATCTTGGGGATCGGATAGATGGCCGCGATCGAGGGCCGCAGGAGCGCCGTCAGCGGCGGCGAGAGCCCCATCATCAGCCCCAGCACGATCGCCGGCACGGCCCCCAGGCAGAAGCCGATCGCGACGCGCTGCAGCGTCCAGCCGACATTCACCAGCAGCTCGCCCGAACCCAGCAGCACGATCAGCTCACGCAGCACCGCCGACGGCGCCGGGAAGAAGCGCGGGTCGAGCAAGCCGGCGCGGGCGGCGATCTCCCACAGCACCAGCAGCATCAGCGGCGAGGCCACCGCCATGAAGCCGTGCGAGGCGGTCAGGCGCTGCCACAGCGAGGGCCGCTGCGCGGTCCCTGCAGCGATGACGATTTCCTCGCTCACGCCGCGGCGATCCCGCCGACGCGACGGCCGCTGTCGAGCAGCTCCCAGATCCGATGCCACAGCCGACCGAACTCGGCGTCGGCCTTCAGCTCGTGCACGAGCCGCGGCCGCGGGAAGTCGACGCGGATGTCGGCCAGCAGCCGGCCGGGCCGGCCGCTCATCACCAGCACGCGATCGGCCAGCACCAGCGCCTCGTCGATCGAATGGGTGATGAAGAGCACCGTCTTCTTCGTCTCGCTCCACAGCCGCAGCAGCTCCTGCTGCAGCACGATCTTGGTCTGCTCGTCGAGGGCCGCGAACGGCTCGTCCATCAGCAGGATCTCGGGATCGTTGGCGAAGGCGCGCGCCACGCTCACGCGTTGCTTCATGCCGCCGGAGAGCTGGTGCGGCCAGGCATCGGCGAAGCGCGCGAGACCGGTGAGATCGAGGAAGTGCGACACGGTGCGGTCGCGGCGTGCACGATCGATGCCACGCAGGTCGAGCCCGTAGGCGACATTGTCGCGCACGCGCATCCACGGGAAGATCGAGTTCTCCTGGAAGATCATCGAGGAGAGCGGCCGGTCCTTGCCGCGCCGCACGATCCGCACCTCGCCGCCGGTCGGCGTCTCGAGGCCGGCGAGGATGCGCAACAACGTGGTCTTGCCGCAGCCCGACGGACCGACGATGCAGATGAATTCACCCTCACCCACCCGTAGATCCAGCGACTGCAGCGCCGTCACGGCGAGCTTGCCCGAGGTGAATTCCTTGCTGAGCCGCTCGATCGATATCTTGTTTGCAATCTCATGCGCGCCAACCTTGTCGTCGGCGTCCGGCCCACTTAGCATTTCGGCAGCTCGTTACAGCGTATGTTTGGCGAGAATGGGGATGAGGATAGCATGCTGAAGCGTGAAGACAACGAACTGCTGGTTCGTGTGGGGCCTGGCACACCGATGGGCGACTATCTGCGGCGCTTCTGGATGCCCGCGATGCTGCCGCGCGAACTGCCGAAGCCCGACTGCGATCCGGTGCGGCTGCGGCTGCTGGGCGAGAACCTGGTCGCCTTCCGCGACAGCAACGGCCGCATCGGCGTGCTCGACGAACTGTGTCCGCATCGCCGCGCGTCGCTCTTCTACGGCCGCAACGAGCAGTGTGGCCTGCGCTGCGTCTATCATGGCTGGAAGTTCGACGTCGACGGCAACTGCGTCGAGCAGCCGAGCGAACCGCCGCATTCCAATTTCAAGGACAAGATCAAGCAGCGCTCCTATCCGGCGCGCGAATGGGGCGGCTTCATCTGGGTCTACATGGGCGACAAGGCGGCCATGCCGGAACTGCCGCAGTTCGAATGGGCGCTGCTGCCGCCGGAGAACCGCTGGCAGGCCAAGTGGACCTACGAGGCCAACTATGCCGCCGGCGTCGAGGGCGAGCTGGACAGCGCCCACACCGGCTTCCTGCACGACACCAAGACGCCGCAGGCGGAGATGCATGCCACCATGGCCCAGGCCGCGAGCTACTGGACGCAGGACAAGGCCCCGCAGCTCACCGTGCAGTCGACCGACTACGGCTTCTATTACGGCTCGCGTCGCCGTTACGGCGAGGACCGCTACTACTGGCGCGTGACGCAGTGGCTGCTGCCCTTCTTCGCCATCATCCCGATGCCGAAGTGGCCGATCTCCTGCCGCGCCTACGTGCCGATCGACGACGAGCGCACGATGGTCTTCAACACCTCCTACAACGCCGACGGGCCGCTCACGAAGGAGGACCTGGCGCCGCTGGAGGCGGGCATCGGCCCCGCCCCCGAGCTGATCCCCGGCACCTTCACGCCCAAGCTCAACGCCTCCAACCTCTACGGCCTCGACCGCGAGGTGCAGCGCACGCGCAGCTACACCGGCATCTACGGCATCAACAACCAGGACCGCGCCGTGGTCGAGAGCATGGGCCCGATCTGCGACCGCTGGAACGAGCATCTCGGCACTTCCGACATCGCGGTGATCGCCATGCGCCGCCGCATGCTGGAGGAGGCCCGCGCCCTGCAGCGCGGCGAGGCGCCCAAGGCGGCGGCCGATGCCAACCTCTACCAGGTGCGCCCGCTCGACATCATCGCGCCGGTCTCCGACCTCAAGACCCTGGTCGACCTGCATGCGGCCCGCATGCGGGCCGCGCAGCGGGCAGCCTGACGTCTAGCGGCCCGACAGCGGGCGTCCCGACAGCGGGCGGCGCTACGCCGCCCGCGTCTCGGTGCCGGCGAGGCAGCGGTCGAGGAAGGCGGTCATGCGCGCGATGCCGGACTCGGTGTCGTGCTTGTCGTGGTGCTCGGCGACACCGTCGCCCACCATGTGCCAGTCGATCTCCTGCATGGTGAGGTAGACGCGCGCGATCCCCGCCCGCAGCACCTCGCGCAATGCCTTCTGCGCCGCCGGCGGCAGGCCGGCCGCCCGCGCCGTCTCCTCGCGGCAGATCGCCTCCAGGAACGGCTCGATGTAGTTGCCCTCCCACAGCGCCTGGCGCGGTGCGCCGTCGAACATCGCCGGCTCGAAGGCGATCGTCGTGCCGTCGAAGCGGCGGAGCTCCAGCCCGTCGGTGTCCATGTAGGCCCACGGCCGGAGCTGGTCCCAGATCAGCGCGAAGAAGCGCGCCCGGATGCGGGCATGCTCGGCCGGAGCGAGGGCGGCGGTCGAAGAGGAGGCAGCCATGGGCGCTTTATCGCTCCCCTGCCCGGCGGCGTCCACGGGGGACGTCGCGCGGCGGCGGAGACCAGGGTCATGCGAGATGGTGCTTGCCGAGCGGCGTCACGGCGCTGGCCTGCGGGCCCTTCTCGCCCTCGCCGGGATGCAGCGAGAAGCGCACCTCCTCGCCCACCTGCAGCCGGTCGAAGCCGTGGTTGGCGACGGCGTTGCGGTGGAAGTAGACCTCCGTTCCGTCGCTCGCCTCGATGAAGCCGTAATCCTGCTCGGCGATGAGGTTGCGGATCCTGCCGTGCCCCGGCACCTCGTGCGCCTTGGTGTCGCCGCGGCGGCGGCGCACGTGATCCTCGAGCTGGCGGCGCACCGCGTCGAAGCAGTCGCGCACCGCCACGTAGATGTCCTCGTGGGCGTGATGCTGCGAAGGATCGCGCTTCACCACGATCTCCTTGCCGGGCACCTTCAGCTCGACGCGGATGTGGAAGATCTTGCCCTGCTCGTGGCGGCGATGCGGCGCCTCGATCACGACCCGACAGCTCACGATGCGGTCGAAGAACTTCGCGAGCTCGGCGGCGCGCTCGCGCACCTTCGCCTCCACCGCCTCCGAGGCGTCCATGTTGCGGAAGCTGATCTGAAGCCAGTTCGTCATGACTGCTCCTCCACGGCATGTTGCTGGAACCAGCGGAGCGCGTGCCCGATCACCGCTTCGAGCGCGCCCTTCTCCGGAAAGAGATGGGTGGCGCCGGGCACGATCTCCAGCGCCTTGGGACAGGTGAGTCGCGCCAGCGCGCGGCGGTTGAGCGCCAGCACCACGTCGTCGGCGCCGCCCACGATCAGCAGCGTCGGCGCCCGCACCTGCGTCAGCGCCTCGCCCGCGAGATCGGGCCGGCCGCCGCGCGAGACCACGGCCCGCACCCGCGCGCCGAGCGTGGCCGCCGCCGACAGCGCCGCCGCCGCGCCGGTGCTGGCCCCGAACAGCCCGATCGGCAGCCCGCGCGTCGCCCCGTCCGACTCCAGCCAGCGCACGGCATCGACCACGCGCCCGGCCAGCAGCGGGATGTCGAACACGTTGGCGCGGTCCTCCTCCTCCTGCGGCGTCAGCAGGTCGAACAGCAGCGTGGCGATGCCCGCGCGCGCAAAGGCCTCGGCGACGGCGATGTTGCGCGGGCTGAAGCGACTGGAGCCGCTGCCGTGCGCGAACACGACCAGCGCCTTCGCACCCATCGGCAGCCGCAGCGTGCCCGGCAGGCCCAGCGGCGGCAGGATGACGTCTTCGACCCGGAGGGCGGACACCACGACCATGCCGGCATGATGGTCCGGAGCCGCGGCCGCTCGTTTGATCGAGGTCAATCGGTCGCGCCCCGGGGCCGCCGCCGTGCCGGCGCGGAATATCCCTTGACGAACGGCGAAAGGGTCCGGTCTCCCTTTTAAAAAGGGAAATAAAAACGTTACTTCCGGTAACCGGGTTCCCGCGCCTGGACGATCGCACACCACCATGGCCGCAGTGTAAGGCCGCCGTGGCGCGAGCGACGATTCCGGTCCTTACCGGCGACGGTGCCGTGAGCTGGCCTCTCCCCGTGAAGGGGGAGAGAAACAGGAGGACGCACGCAGGGCGTCAGGCGGCGGCGACGCGCTCCAGGACGGGCAGCAGGTAGGTGCGGAACTGCGCCGGGTTCTCGCTCATGGGGAAATGGCCCATGCCCTTCATGACCTGGAACGAGGTCGCCTTGACCGTGCGGGCAAGCTCGGCGGTCAGCTCGGGCGTGGCCGAGATGTCGTACTCGCCCGTCAGCAGGTGCAGCGGGCAGCGCCTGGTATCGAGCCCGTCGAGCAATCCGTTCCGCAGGTCGCCCTCGGCGAAGTAGTAATGCAGATCGCCCATGAAGATGCCCGGCCCGCCCTGCAGGTAGTGCCACAGCGTCTCCCACTTCTCCGCCCGCGGCGACACCGGCGCGGTGAGGCAGGCGACGGTGCCGGCCGAGGCCTCCTGCCCATGCACGTCGGGCCGGTGCAGCACGCCGAGATCGCGCATGCGCGTGTCGGCGCCGGGATCGGCATGCATCGCCGACTGCAGCCCGATCGCCGCCCGGAAGTAATCGCCATGGCGCAGCGACAGGTGCAGCACGGCGCGGCCGCCGATCGAGCAGCCCATCACCACCGGCCGCTCCAGCCGGAGCGCGCGGCAGAAGGCCATGACGGTATCGACATAGAGATCGGTGGTGAGCCGGTAGACCTCGCGCTCGAAGCCCGGCGGCGGCGAGGACTTGCCGTGCCACGGCAGGTCGAAGGCGATGACGCGGAAACGCGCCGTCACCGCGGGATCGTTGAGCACGGCGCGGAACTGCCGCCCGTCCGAGCCGGCGGTGTGCAGGCACACCAGCGGGATGCCGTCCGCCGGCCCTACCTCCTCGAAGTAGATCCGATGCGGCCGCCCCTGGAAGTCGAGCCGCAGGTAGCGCCCCATGACCGGCTCGATCACGGGCTCTCTTGCCGGACCGCGGGCCTCCGGTCCGCTCTTTGCCGGGCCGGAAGAGTCCGCCCCCCTCGCCCGCTCGAACAGCTGCTCCAGGAACAGCAGCCGTCGCCCGAACTCGATCACGTCGCCTTCGAGATAGAGATGGCCGAGCCGCACCATGCCCACCAGCGCCTGATAGCCGACCGGCGGTACCGGCTGGGCGAACCTGTCCCAGGTCTCGCGCGCCGCGCTCAGCGTGAAGGCCGCCGCGTCCGACTTGCCCGGCGCGACGGCGATGCCGGTGCCCGAGGCCGTGACCGTCACCGCCTCCCCGCCACAGGCGATGGCGAAGGTGAACGGCACGCGCGCCGCCTGCGCCCGCAGGAACTCGTTGCCGCGCTCGGCGCCGGCCAGAGCCTTGAAGCGTTCCACGCTTTTCCTCCAATCCCGTTCTTGATTGGAGGCGATGCTTCCATGGACGGACAGGCGCGGCAACCGCAACGCGCCGCGCGTTTCTCGGCGTGAGACGGGCCTGCCTGAGAGGGGCCTGCCTGAGAGGGCCTACGTGAGATCGGCCCGCCGTTCTCCCTAGTCCGCCGCCCTGGCCGCTGCCGGCGCGTGCCAGCTCTTGAGGACCGGCAGCACTTCCTTCGCGAACAGCGTCAGCCCGCGCTCCGAGACCTCGAACGGCGTGCCGCCGAAGCGGAAGGCGACGTTCAGCTCGAAGTCGCCCAGCAGCCGCCGCCGCGCCTCGAGGTCGCGCAGGATCTTGTCCGGCGTGCCCCACGAGGCCGCCTGCATGAAGCCCTTCACGGCGCCGTCGAGCCCGCCGCTCTTGCGCGCCAGGTCGGCCTTCTGCTGGTAGGCGTCGTAGCCCTTCACCGCCTTGAAGTGCTCGCCCAGCAGCTCGTAGTGATGGAAGTTGCTCTCCACGAACTTGCCCTGGTAGCGGCGCGCCTCCTCCTCGATGGTGGCCGCATCCGGCCCGCAGACGCAGAAATCGGTCAGCATGACGGGCGGCGGCTCGGTGCCGTGGAGCTGCCGATGCAGCGCGCGGCCGCGCTCGATCACCGGATGGCGCATCTCCCACGGCCGGTCGGCGAACATCACCATGTGGGCGCCGAGCTTCGCCGCCGACTCGACCGAATCCTCGCTCGACGCCACGGCGTAGATGCGGCCGTCGAAGGAATATTTGGGCCGCGGCCGCAGTTCCACCCGCGGCTGCTTGTAATGCTTGCCGTTGCCTTCCATGACGCCGCTGCGCAGCGCCGAGACGATCATCGGCGCCGCCTCGTCGAAGCGTTCCCGCGATTCGTCCATGGCGACGCGGAAGGCCGCGAACTCGCGCCGCGCCAGCCCGCGCCCCATGCCGAAGCGCAGCCGGCCCTTGCTGACGAGATCGAGCACCAGCGCATTTTCCGCCACCCGCAGCGGATCGTGCCAGGGCAGGATCACCGCCGCGGTGCCGACATCGATGTCGGGGCACAGCGCCGCCAGGTGCATCATCAGCGCCAGGTTGTCGGGCACGAAGGAGTAATCGTTGAAATGATGCTCCGCCGACCACAGGCAATCGAAGCCGAGATCCGCCGCCAGCCGCGCCAGCCGGATCTCCTCCTCCCACACGCGATCGTCCGGGCAGTTCACCCAGCCGTAGTTGGTGAACAGCATCATCATGCTGACGTCCATGGGGCGTTCCTCCTTTATGGTTCTTTGATTGTACTGATGGGGTGGACCGGCCCCATTAGTTCAGGCGAGTGATCAAATATATGCTATCAGCGCTGCTGCGGTATCGCCATGAGGTGGAGCGGAGAGATGAGTTCTTATTCGGAAATTTGTTTACCGACTTCACTCTCGAAAAAGTCGTTATATTATAGTACAATTGCGTTTTTTGTCCTGATGCTCGCCCATTTACAAACCGCATTTAGTCAGTCTACCACTTGGAATCAATGGGAAGTAGATATTCCCACTAATGTTCAGCGAACAAGTGTGCGTGTGGATTCCACAGATGCCATCCGGCCAATATGGTGTGGATCTAACATAATAGTTTTTCCAAATGCCGTCGCAACCGAACGTCAAGCGTCCAATCACGAAGAATTTAAATATCTTCTGATAAGTCAAAATAAGTTTGAAACGAGGAAAGTGGTTGGGCCTTGGAATTTAGTTGGCTGCAGTCCAGATGGAGAAAGACAATTAAGAATTAAGGATGCTTCTGAAAATGGCGGCGAGTATTTCGGTTCATATTATCTCGTCGTAGCTGACAAAAAAATAGAAAAGATTGCGGACGGCGTACGTTTAGTGTCCTCGGACGCGTGGCAGCGAACATTTGTTTTCTCTAAAGGTGTTGGCTCGTGGTACGAGTCGTCATTCCCGGGAAGACTGAAGTCACTACCCAATCTGGAAATCATTAAAGTTAAGTCGCAAGATGGAACGGATGGTGCATCGCTCAATGGCGAGATGAAGTTGATTGAGCATGACGATTCAGAAGTCGTGCTGACGGCTAAAATAAGTCTCGACGGAGAGAAACTGGTTCGTTTGATTTCTTCCAGTCGAGATCCTCGCCTGTGGAACGATATAGACTACATGGACTTGGCGCTGTCTTTTACCGACGGACGATCTGGGATGCGTGGTCCTTTGAGGGCGCTGATCACGGGTGCTGATGCAATAGATGATGTATTCTTTGATCAAAACAAAATCGTCATTTCCGGCAAGACCAGCGCTAACAATCTTGTTATTGCCACCTGCGATATAGTCGGAAATCAAGCGCTTAATTGCATTTCATCATTTGCTAAATTATCGGCATTGGAGTTTGGAATAATAGGGTTCGATGGCCCTAGCGTTGTTATAGCTACTAGAGAAATACCAAGATACTACGTTGATCGTAGCTTTCCCAAAGCTCCCGAGCTTGTGGCGCGCCCGTGTGTAATAGAAGCGGTCCCAACTAAATTAAACGTGCTTCCAGGGCGATGCAGAACTCGTGGCTCGGCGGCGCCAGTCGCTTCAGGAAACTCATATACCGCTTTCTATTCCTTGGCGCCTGGTGGACGTCATATAGCCGTGAGGACTAAGTATCGCTTCCCGAACGACCGCAAATGGAGCGTTGTCCCTACATCAACATTTTCTATAGATCAGTGAGGGGTTATGACGACTAATTACATATCTCCGATTGCACCCGATTCTGCTCCGGTCGAAATTACTCGCAATGTTGGCAACTATTCGCGTCGCTTCCCAAACCGCCTTTGATCTTGTTAGTCACTTCCGCTTGGTTACCTGATAGGTAGCTCAAGACGTCACTTGTAAGATGATCAACGCCTGGAATGAGCGGATTTCCAGAAAGATCAAGTCGTCCAGACTTGTCAGCGCGACCAGAAAAGGGGGCTTCGACTCCAATGATGAGAGCAACGCGTTTGCGGCCTTGTGACTAGATTTGTCTCAAGTCCGGCATAAACGGATCCACGTTTGCGTATCGTTTCTAGAGCCAAGCTACATCGCCTTCAGACAAGAACGAGACAAAAATCTCATGGGTTGATCGCCAGATACAACTCGGAGCTGCGCGTTACTACCTACCAGCCGCTCTAAACCTCATCCCCTTCCCCGGCGGCACCTCCGGCGGTCCCGCGAAGCATTGCGCGGTGCTCATCCAGTCCATCGCCACATCACCTTCCACGGTGAGCGTCGTGTCGGCGATGTTGCGGGTCTGGGTCACGACCTGACAGAAGGCGACGGCATCGCCGATGACGCGGTCGGTCGTCGTCGCCTCGTTCCAACTCCAGGTCTCGCCGCCGGGGCCGTCGAGGCGCACCCGCGGCACGGTCTGGGGCACCGGGCGGCCGTGCACGCGGAAGGTCCAGCCGAAGGTGCGCACGCCGATCTCGGCGATGTTCCTGAGGCGCGGCGACGGCGGCGGGCGGTCGAGGCCCAAGAGATCGTAGATCGCCTGCGCGTGCGACCACACTTCCATCTGCCGCGCCGTCGCGAACATGCGCACGCCCATGTCGGGCCCGGCCCATTTCAAGCGCGCGTCAGCGGGCTTGGTGGCTAGTGCCTCGCAAAGCTGCCAGAGCGTCGCGCGCCAGCGCGCGCGCAAAGCGGCGCCGGTGAGGCCCTCCAGCCGCTGCCGCGTCTCCTCCACGCGGCTCAAGCCGGTGGCGCGCCGGGCCTGCACGTCGGCCATCAGGGCGGCGAAGGCCGCCTCGTCGGTCGCCGAGGCCAGCGCCAGGCGGTCGCCCCAATGCAGGTGCTGGACGATGTCGTCGATCGTCCACTGCTTGAACTGCGTGGCGCGCGGCCAGTCGCCGGGCGTAAGGCGCGCCAGCAGCGCGTCGAATTCATCGGCCTCGGCGGCGAGGTCGCGGACCTGGTCAAGCATTGTCGTCCCGCATCGTCATCGGCGTTGTCTCCCCGCCGCCGAGGATAGCGCATAGGCACAGCCAGCGCGCCCGGCCCGCAGAGGGCGGCACCGCTCGCTCGGCCCGGCCGCGATCCTCCCGCGGGCACCTACCGGGGGATGTAGGGCGTCACCGGCAGGCCATTGCCGCCCTCGCGATTGTTGGCACCGCGGTCGTGGGTGGCGTAGCGCCCGTCGGCGCCGGGCATGTTGGCGCAGCCGGCCGTTGTCAGGGCAGCAAGCAGCGCGATCGCCACAAGTGTCAGCCTCATCGTCAAACCCTCCCGCGGCGCCGTCTGCGCACGAGGCAGGCCGGGCTGGCGGCCTGCCGTGGGCGCGCGCCACCAATCTCCAGCCCGGCCGCGACAAATCCAATATGTTTCCAAAGATTGTCGTGCCGCCTGCAGAAAGCGGTCGATTGCGCACCGGCTGCATACACGCGAGGCGCGACAGCCGCGTCCGATTCCTGAGAATTGATCGCAACTTAAGGCCCGCCGCCGGGCAGCCCGGCCGGCGCGGAGGCGACAACTCCGGGTTGTCTCCCGGTGGAGGCGCGGACACATTCAGAAACCATTTGAGGGGCTTGTCGCCGCGCCCCGAACACAACTTCCCCGACATTGCGATGCTACCAACGATGCCTCGTCGGATCGCGATCGAGGCGTGCCCTTCGAGGTCCCGGGACCTTCCGAGGGCGGCCGGCCGAGCGCGATCCCCCCCGGCACCGACGAACGAATGAAAGAGAAATCGGCTGATGCTTGACCAATCGAACCCCTTCACCATGCTGCGGCTTGTCAGCTGGGTCGTCTGGAAGATCCCCTCGCGACGCCCGCTCAAGATGGCGGGCTTCTCGCACACCGAGGCCGGCAGCTCTCTCGACATGATGGATGCGGCGGAACTCGCGCCGACCGCCAGTCTCCGGAAGAAGTATTTCCGGCACGCGCTCGACGAATTCCGCCATTCGCGCCTGTTCCACGAGCGGGCGATCGCGCTGTCCCGGGGCAGCCATGCCGCCGACGTCCTGGAGGATGCCGAATACAGCGCCTCGCACGGCATCCGCGGCGAGACCTCGCTCTACGAACGGCTCGGGGAGACGGAGTTCCTGGCCTTCGTATGGCTGCACGAGCGGCAGGGCGCCAGGCAGTTCGGGCTCTATGCCGACCTGATGAAGCACGATGCCGCCTCCTCCGCCATGTTCGCCGAGATCTGCGCCGACGAGGAGTACCACGTCAGCTACTCGCGCCGCGAACTCGATCGAATCGAAATACAGAAGGGCCCGCGCGAGGTGCGCGGCGCGATCCGCCGGCTGCGCTTGCGGCGCGCCCGCGAAGCCTTCCTGCGCACCTCGCACGGCTTCGGCCATGTCATGGCCGGCCTGTGGCTGACGGTGATCTATTTCGGCATCGTCGCCCCCTTCTCGCTCGCCGGCCGCCGGTCGGCCCCTGCCGCCGGCCTGGTGGCGACGCCGGGCGCCTCGGCCCGCGCCCGTCTCGAGTACGAGGTGCAGGGATGAGCGACTACGTCCTGGGCATCTCGGCGCAGTTCCACGACGCCGCGGCTGCGCTGGTGCGCGACGGCGAGATCGTCGCCGCAGCGGCGGAGGAACGCTTCTCGCGCATCAAGCACGATTCGGCGCTGCCGTTCCGCGCCGCCAAGTGGTGCCTGGAGCACGAGGGCATCCGCCCCGACGACCTCGCCGCGGTGGTGTTCCACGAGAAGCCGCTGCGCAAGTTCGAGCGGCTGATGATCACCCAGATCAACGCCTTTCCCCGCAGCCTCGAGGCCTTCCGCCGCACCGCCCTGTCATGGTTTCCCGACAAGCTGTGGGTACGCGGCGCCCTGGCGAAGGGGCTGGGCATCGATGCCCGCAAGGTGATCTTCTCCGACCATCACCTGTCGCACGCGGCCAGCGCCTTCTACACCTCGCCCTTCGAGGAGGCGGCGGTGCTGGCGGTCGACGGCGTCGGCGAATGGGCCTCGACGGCCCTGTTCGACGCCAGCCGCAACGGCATCGAGCGGTTGTCGGAGATCCATTTCCCGCACAGCATCGGCCTCGTCTATTCCGCCTTCACCGCCTATCTCGGCTTCCAGGTCAATGACGGCGAGGCCAAGGTGATGGGCCTCTCCTCCTACGGCCAGCCACGCTATGTCGACGAGGTGCGCAAGATCCTGCGCAGCAGTGAGACCGACGGCATCACCGTCGACCTCTCCTATGTCACCTACCAGCACAGCGCGACCCAGTCGTTCTCGGCCAGGTTCGAGCAGCTGTTCGGCCCGGCGCGGTCGGGCGACGCCAGGCTCGATATCACCACGCCGGAGGGCCGCCGCTATGCCGACATTGCCGCCAGCCTGCAGGCGGTCGCCGAGGATTGCGTCGTCGATCTGGCCAACGGCCTGCAACGCCAGACGGGACGCACCGACCTCTGCCTGGCCGGCGGCGTGGCGCTGAACTCGGTCATCAACGCACGGCTGACGTCGCGCACCCAGTTCAAGCGTGTCTTCGTCCATCCGGCTCCCGGCGACGACGGCTGCGCGGCCGGCGCCGCGCTGTGGGCATGGAACGAGGTGCTGGCGGGCCGGCGCGGGCCGGCCCTGACACGCCCCGGGCTCGGCAAGGCGTGGTCGAACGGCGAGATCGCCAAGCTGCTGGCCGACCTCGACATCAAGCATACGGCGTTCGACGACGAGGACGCGATGATCGCCAGCGTCGTCGACGACCTCGTCGACGGCAAGGTGGCGGGCTGGTTCCAGGGGCGCTTCGAATGGGGCCCCAGGTCTCTCGGCCATCGCTCGATCCTGGCCGATCCAACCCGGCCGGAGATGACCGAGCGCATCAACCGCAAGATCAAGTTCCGCGAGCAGTTCCGTCCCTTCGCGCCGGCCGTGCTCCAGGGCCACGAGGACGCCTATTTCGAGATGGCGCCGGGTACGGAGCTGCTGATGCCGTGGATGCTCGGCGTCTTCCCGGTCAAGGACGGCGCGCGCGCGCTGCTGCCCTCGACCACCCATGTCGACGGCTCGGCACGCGTGCAGTCGGTCGACGACCTGGCCAACCCGCTGTTCCAGCGCCTGCTGATCGCCTTCGGCCGGGCGACCGGGCATCCGGTGCTGCTGAACACGTCGTTCAACCTCAAGGGCGAGCCGATCGTCACCTCGCCGCTGCAGGCGCTGCGGACCTTCTACTCGAGCGAGCTCGACGTCCTCTATCTCGGCAATTTCCGCGTCATCAACACAGCGATAGGGAAGCATTTCTATGAATAGGATTCTGTCGTCCACCCGGACCGCCAACGAACGCTTCCGTACCGTCAAGGAGCTGTTCCGCATGCTGCGGGCCAACGGCCGCTGGTGGGTGATGCCGTTCTTCGTCATCGTCGTGTTCCTGAGCATCGTGCTGACCGTGCTGCAGGCGATCCCCTACGTGGCGCCGTTCATCTACACGATCTTCTGATCGTCGCGACCTCGTCAGGGTGACGGCCGCAGGCGGCCGGCACCACCGAACGGCCCGCGGACCGACCCTGCATCGGGGTCGCGGGCCGCCCTCCCCGATCCCGATTCCCCGTGGCGCGTCCTCGCGCCCCTTCCCTGCGCGTCGAGGCTCCATGCTCGAGTCCAAGCGGTGGCGGCTCGCCATCAAGCTGGCCGCTATCCCGGTCATCCTTGCCGGTGCGGCGGCCCTCTCCCATGCCATCGTGCCGCCGCGCTACCAGTCGCTCTGCGACCTCGTGCTGTTCTCGCTGCTGGCGATGGACATCGCCGCGCTGATGCCGCGACGCTGGATGCAGCTTCCCCTGATCGCGCTCTATTCGCTCTCGCTCGGCCTCGCTGCGGTCGAGACGCTGTCGCTGATCCAGAGCCCGCCGGCGCGGACATCCTCCGTGCAGACGCCGGGCGGCCTGTTCGCGGACAATCCGGTGCTGGGCTGGGCCGCCGACCGGCCGGGCCCGGTGCGCGAGATCAAGACCGATCTCGCCACCGGCCATACGATCTTCGACGCCACCTACACGATCGACGCCGACGGCCTGCGCAGGACGGTCTCGCCCGCGGACCGGCCGACCGTCGCCTTCTTCGGCGATTCCTGGGTGTTCGGCGAGGGCGTCGCCGATGCCGCGGCGATGCCGCAGGTCTTCGCCGATCTCTCCGAAGGCCGGTGGCGCGTGCTCAATTTCGGCTTCCCCGGCTACGGGCCCGAGCAGTTCCTGCGCGCGGTCGAGACCGGCATCGACGACCGGCTGCTCGGGCCGGACCTGAAATACGCGGTCTTCACCACCTTCGCCGACCAGATCCGGCGCACGGACTGCAGCGCCTCGTACGTGATCCGTGCGCCCCGCTACGCGCTCGACGCCGCCGGGCAGGCCACCTTCGCCGGGCCCTGCTATGGCGGCGCCGCGCGGGCGGCGATGGAGGTGGTCACCAATACCGCCATCTACAAACGCTATGTCGAGCCCTACCGCGCCATCATCCGCCGCGACGACGTCGCCCTCTACGTCGCCACCATCCTGCGCGCCGCCGCGCTCGTGAAGGAGAAGTACGGCGCCGCCACGGTGGTGATCTACGACCGCGTCAAGGAGTCCGACTATTTCGCCGCCGCGGGCGTGACCGACGACGAGATCATGGCGCGGCTGCGCCGGGGCGGCGTGCTGGTGCTGGACATGAGCATCGCCGGCCGCCTGCCGCAGGGCGTCGACGCCATCATCGAGGGCGACGGCCATCCGAGCGCCGCCGCCCAGCGCGCCCGCGCCGAGGTGCTGACCGACTATCTCGCCAAGGTCGATCAGACCGCGGCCGGCCGGCCCTAGGGCGCGGCCGCCGGGCCGCCTATGCCCCGCCGCCTTCCGCGCACAGCCCCCCGAACCGGAGCACCGGATCGAAATGACGCCGCCGTCCCTTCTCCGATCGCGCTGGGTCGCGGTCGCCTACAACGTGGCCCTGTTCGTGCTCATGCTGGCAGGAATCGAATATCTGGCCAGCTTCTACGCCCCGGCGTGGCCGGCGCGGGCGCTGCGGACGATCCCGCCGGTCAACGCGGATCCGGACAAGCCGTTCAACAGCTGGGGCATGTACGACCGCGAGCGGACGCTGGCGAAGCCGCCCGGCGTTCGCTTCCGCAGCGTCTTCGTGGGCGACAGCTTCGTCGAGTTCGATCCCGACGGCCGCACCTTGACCCGCGCCGTCGAGGAGCGCGTCGCCGCCGACGGGCAAGGCGGCTTCGAGGCGGTCGGCCTCGGCATCTCGGGTACCGGGCCGCGCAGCTACTACTACCGCACGCGCGACGTGGCGCTGTCCCTGTCGCCCGACGCGCTGTTCGTGTTCTTCGTCTCCGGCAACGACTTCATGCCATCGGGCGGGGGCCAGCATGACGGCTGGTTGCCGCCGCTGGTCGACGAGTCGCCCGGCGGCTCGCTGCTCGGCCGCATCATGCCGCGCACCGACTGGATGCTGGTGAACCGGCTGCGGCTGTCGGAATTTCTGCGCGGCAACAAGCCGATTCCGCACGAAGGCGACCGGCTGCAGGCGATCCTCGAAGGGCCGGCCGACCAGCGCATCCCGGCGCTGGTCGAGCATCTGCGGAAATACTACTTCCCCCACCTCGACCGCGACCGGCTGACGGAAATCGTGGGGCGCGGCGGTCCCGATTTCTGGGCCACCTTCGACAAGCACGCGCCGGGCGGCGAGGCGCTGCCCGGCTGGCTGCTGAACCTCGTCGTGTCGGCCGAGATCCGCGACGACGACCAGACGCGCATCCGCACCCCCGGCGATGCCGAGAAGGCGGTCAAGGACAGCGAGATCGAGGCGACCGCGTCATGGCTGGAGGGCATTCACGCGCTGGCCGAGGCGCATCACGTGCCGATGCATCTGTTCCTGATACCGGTCGCCAGCATGTCGCCCGACTTCACCGCCTTCTGGAAGCCGTGGCCGCGCTATTTCAGCTGGTACCTCCTGAGCGACGCGCGCCACCAGCGCCTCGCCCGTGTGCTCGCCCGCACGACGGTGCCCTTCACCGACCTGCGCGGCGACCTGCTCGGCGTGCCGCATGCCTTTCGCCTGAGCGACGCCCACTGGAATGCGCGGGGACAGACGATCGCCGTCGGGCGCATCCGCGAGCAGCTCCGAGCGCTGGGGCTGAGGTAGACGGCCTCGTCACTGCCGGCCGCCCACCTCGTCGAGATGCGCGAGGAGGTCGGCGGGGTCGTCATAGACACGCAGCGCGCCGGACTGGCGCAGCTCGTCGGCGCCGTAGCCGCCGCTCAGCACGCCGACGCCCAGCGCCCGGCAGCGCACCGCGGCCAGCATGTCCCAGATGCTGTCGCCCACCACCACCGCCTGCTCGATCGGGCAGCCCACGCGGTCGGCGGCGGCGAGGAAGAGATCGGGATCGGGCTTGGCGTGACGCACCTGGTCGCGCGTCACCACCGGCGCCGTCGCGGGATCGACGCCCAGCGCCGCGAGGTTGAAGCGCGCGGTCTCCAGCCGGCCGCTGGTGGCGATGGCCCAGCGGATGCCGGCGCCGGCCAGCGCCGCCAGCAGCTTGCGCGCGCCGGGCAGCGGCCGCACACCGGCGGCGTGGCGCCGGAACGCCTCGGCGTGGCGCCGCTGCAGGCGCTCCACCCGCTCGGCGCTGATGTCGAGCCCGGTCTCGCGCAGGAGCTGGTTGGTGAACAGCCCGCCGCTCATGCCGATCTTGCGATGGATGCGCCACACCGACAGCTCGATGCCCTCGGCATCCAGCGCCTCCTTCCACGCCAGCACGTGCTGGTAGACGCTGTCGACGAGCGTGCCGTCGAGATCGAACAGGAAAGCGGTCTGGCGCGGCATGGGCGGCTCCGGGCGCGGTGCGGGAGCCGGATGATAGTCCCCGAAGGTGTCGCAGACGTTGCGCTATCTCGCCTGGGCCCCTTGGCCAGCGCCCCCTCCGTCGCTGTAAGACGGCGACGGAGGGGCGGCAACAGAGAGGGCTCTGTTCTCCCGCCATGCCGGCCGTATAAGCTGACGCGTCACGTCGGGGGAGCCGGAGTTCGGTGTCAGCGCAGAGTTTGCCGCGCGTCGCGGTCGAGGCGGGTCAGGGTCCAGGAGAGGCGCCGGCCGCCGGCGGGCGTCGCCCATGGCCTATCTGATCGGCGCGCTGGCGGAGCGCTTCAACGACTTCGCGATCCTGGCCATCGCCGCGGCCGTATTCGGGACCGGCGGCGCCCTCGTCTCCTTTGCCGCGCATCGCATCTGGTTCACCCGCTGGCCGGTGCGCGGCGAGGAGGACAAGAAGATCGCCGACACCGTCCAGACCAGCCTGCTGGGCTTCTCCGCCTTCGTGCTGGCGCTTGCGGTCACCAACGTGCTGTCGAACCTGTCGCAGGTCGGCGAGGCGGCGCGGCTGGAAGCCAGCGACATCGCCGGCCTCGACCGCGAGCTCGGCGCCCTGGGTGAGCGCGCGACGGCGGCGCGCCAGGCGCTGGCGGACTATGTCCGCGACGTGGCGACCGACGAATGGCCCCGGCTCGCCCAGGTGCAGCCGACGCTGTCGCCCGCCGCGACGCGGGACATCGCCCGGCTCTGGACCGGGATCCGCCAGTTGCAGAGCGACCCGCGGCTGACGCCCGAACACATCCGCGACGCGCTGGACCGCTATTTCGGCAACATCGAGAAGGCGCGCGCGGAGCGGCTGGCCGAGGCGACCAGGAGCATCCCCTCGATCTTCTGGGTGATCATCATCCTGTTCGTCGCCGCCGCGAGCTTCATGAACGGACGCAACAACCTGCACCGCTACGGCATGCACCTGATCGTCGTCCACATGGCGGCGATCGGCATGGTGATCGCACTGATCGTGATCGTCGACAATCCGTTCCGCGGCGTCACCAGCATCGACCCGTCGATCATCGCCAACGCGCTCAAGGGTTAGCAGCCCCGTCCCCGATCGATCGCCACGCCCGTCTTGCTGCAGGTGCACACACGGCCTGGGATGCCCGCCGGGCCGCGCCACCCGGATGGCGAAACGTGACGCAGAGGAACGGGGCGTGCTTCTCACTCGCTCTTGCCACGCCAGCACGCGGGCGCTAGCACCGTCGCAACGCGTCAACGAAGACAGCAGGGAGCTGAACGTGCACCAGACAGGCTTTGTCATCCCCCGGACCGGCCTCGATTCCCTCGGACTGAAAAACCTCGGCAACGTCTACTGGAACCTGACGGTCCCCGCCCTCTACGAGGAGGCGGTGCGCCGCGGCGAAGGGGCGATCGGCGATGGCGGCGCCTTCGTGGTGCGCACGGGCGTGCATACCGGCCGCTCGCCCAACGACAAGTTCTTCGTCGAGGATGCCGACAGCCGCGACCGCATCGACTGGGGCAAGACCAACAAGCCGATGTCGCCCGAGCGCTACCGTGCCCTCTACAACCGCATGATCGGCTACGCGCAGCGGCGCGACCTGTTCGTGCGCGACTGCTGGGCCGGCGCCGATCCCAACCACCGCATCGGCGTACGCGTGGTGACGGAGACGGCGTGGCACAATTTGTTCGCGCGCAACATGTTCCTGCGGCCGAGCCACGAGGAGCTGCAGGACTTCCGCGCCGACTTCACGATCCTGAACCTGCCCGGTTTCCAGGCCGACCCGGCGCTCGACGGCACGGCGTCTGACTGCGCCATCCTGGTCAACTTCACCGACCGCGTGGTGGCGATCTGCGGCACCTGGTACGCGGGCGAGATCAAGAAATCGGTGTTCACGATCCTGAACTACCTGCTGCCGGACAAGGGCATCCTGCCCATGCACGCCTCGGCCAATGTCGGGCCCAACGGCGACGTGGCGGTGTTCTTCGGCCTCTCCGGCACCGGCAAGACGACGCTTTCCGCCGATCCCTCGCGCACGCTGCTGGGCGACGACGAGCACGGCTGGGGCGAGACCAGCCTGTTCAACTTCGAGGGCGGCTGCTACGCCAAGGTCATCAAGCTCAGCCGCGAGGCCGAGCCCGAGATCTATGCCACCACCGGCCGCTTCGGCACCGTGCTGGAGAACGTGGTGTTCGACGCCGACAGCCGCGCGCTCGACCTCGACGACGGCCGCCTCACCGAGAACACGCGCGCCTGCTACCCGCTCGACTTCATCCCCAACGCCAGCCTCTCCGGCACGGCGGGCACACCCGAGAACATCATCATGCTGACGGCCGACGCCTTCGGCGTGCTGCCGCCGATCTCGCGGCTGTCGCCGGAACAGGCGATGTATCACTTCCTGTCGGGCTACACGGCGCGCGTCGCCGGCACCGAGAAGGGCGTGACCGAGCCGCAGGCCACCTTCTCGACCTGCTTCGGCGCCCCCTTCATGCCGCGCCACCCGACCGTCTATGCCAAGATGCTGGGCGAGAAGATGGCGCGCCAGAACGTGAAGTGCTGGCTGGTGAACACCGGCTGGTCGGGCGGCGGCTTCGGCGTCGGCCAGCGCATGTCGATCCGCCACACGCGCGCCATGGTGCGCGCCGCGCTCGACGGCACGCTGGCGAGCGTCGCCTCCTCGGCCGACCCCAACTTCGGCATGCAGGTGCCGACGGCCTGCCCCGACGTGCCCGGCGACGTGCTGAACCCCAAGAACACCTGGCGCGACAAGAAGGCCTACGACCGCGCCGCCCGCGACGTGGCGCAGCGCTTCGAGAAGAACTTCCAGCAGTTCGAGAGCCACGTCGACGGCAAGGTGATGCAGGCCGCCATCCGCGCCGCGGCCTGACGCGCCGTCACCGACACCCGTCGCGAAGGTCCCTCCGGGGCGACGCCGGAGGGCGCGCTACGCCGTGTAGAGCGTGACCGGCCGGTCGAAACCCTTGAGCGTGTAGTCCCGCGCGGCACGGTCCTGCAGCTCTACCGGCGCCTGGTCGCGCACCTCCTGCGTGACCAGGATCTCGCCGGGGCCGGCCGCCGCCTGGGCGCGCGCGGCGATGTTCACCACCGTGCCGATCGCCGTCAGGTCGCGGTGGGAATGGCCGAACTCGCCGAAGCTCACCGCGCCGGTATGGATGCCCACGCCGACGCCGAAATCCGCGCCCTCCGGCCCCAGTAGCTGCGCGAGCTGCGCCCGCCGCTCGGCGAAGCAGCGCTGCATCTCGCGCGCCGCCAGCACCGCCTGGCGTGCATGGTCGGGGTGCTTGATCGGGAAGTTGAACACGGCCATCACGGCGTCGCCGAGGGTCTTGTTCAGGAGCCCGTCGAACGCCCAGATCGCTTCGGCGCAGTGGTCGTAGAAGGTATCGAGCAGGCTCGCCACCTCCGCCGCCGGCACGGATTGCGAGAGCCTCGTGTAGCCCCTGAGATCGGCAAACAGGATGGTGGCGTCGATCGTCACCGTGCGCGCCTTCATCAGGCGCTCGAACATCATCTCGCAGATGGTGCAGATGTTCGGATTCATCCGGCTCGGGCGGATGCCGACGACGCGAAACGGCATCGAGAAGCCGCCGCGCAGCGGGATCGGTACATGCATCTGCTGCCAGCATCCCTTGCACAGGGCGGAGTATTGCAGGGCCATGGCCCCCTCCCTCGCTTGGAGCAAGTCCAGCATGCGCCAATCGGGGGCAGACTTCCACTCCCGGGGGGCTAGACGATGCGGCTCGTCCTGTTGCCCCAGTAGCGGTCCCGCAGCAGGCGCTTGTAGAGCTTGCCCGTGGGCAGGCGCGGCAGCTCGGCCTCGAAGTCGATCGAGCGAGGCACCTTCTGCCGCGCCAGGTGCTGGCCGCAGAAGGCGATCAGCTCCTCGGCGGTCGCCGGGCCGGGCGGCACCTCGGGCATGAGCTGCACCACCGCCTTCACCTCCTCGCCGAGATCGGGGTTGGGTACGCCGAACACGGCGGCATCGGCGACCTTGGGATGGGTAATGAGCAGGTTCTCGCACTCCTGCGGGTAGATGTTCACCCCGCCCGAGATGATCATGAAGGTGGCACGGTCGGTCAGGTAGAGATAGCCGTCGGCATCGACATAGCCCACGTCGCCCACCGTGCTCATGGTGCCGTCGGGCGAGCGCGCCTCCCTGGTCTTGGCCGGATCGTTGAAATACTCGAAGGGGGTGGCGGTCTTGAACCACAGCGTGCCCGGCGTGCCGGTGGGCACCTCGTTCAGGGCGTCGTCCAGCACGTGCAGCTCGCCCAGCAGGACGCGGCCTACCGTGCCGCGATGCGCCAGCCACTCCTGCGAATTGCAGGCGGTGAAGCCCAGCCCCTCGGTGGCGCCGTAATACTCGTGGATGATCGGCCCCCACCACGCGATCATCTGCTCCTTCACCTGCACTGGACAGGGTGCGGCGGCGTGGATGGCAATCTCCAGCGAGGAGAGGTCATGGCGCCGGCGCGCCTCCTCGGGCAGCTTGAGCATGCGCGAGAACATGGTCGGCACGAGCTGGGTGTGCGTGATGCGGTGCTTCTCGACCAGCTGCAGGTAATGCTCGGCGTCGAAGCGCTCCATGATCACCACCGTGCCGCCGTTGCGGATGGTGAGGTTCACCGCCGCCTGCGGCGCCGAATGGTAGAGCGGCGCCGGCGACAGGTAGATCATGCCCTCGCGGTACTGCCAGAGCTTGTCGAGGAAGGTGAAGATCGGCAGCTGCTGCGACGGCGGCTGCTCGGGGATCGGCCGCACGATGCCCTTGGGGCGGCCGGTCGTGCCGGAAGAATAGAGCATCGCCGTGCCGAGCGATTCGTCGGCGATCGGCGTCGCCGGCAGCCCTGCCGTCGCCTCCTCGAGGTTGCGGACGCGGTCGCCTTCGCCGGGACCGCCGACGATCAGGCACAGCTCGATCTGCGGCGCCAGCGGCAGCGCCGCCAGCGCCACGTCGCGCTTGGCCTGCGAGGTGATCAGCACCTTCGACTGGCTGTTGTTCAGGATGTAGGCCAGCTCCTCCACGGTGAGGAAGGAGTTGACGCAGGTGTAATAGAGCCCTGCCCGCTCGCCGGCGCCGCAGCATTCGACGTAGCGGGCGTTGTTCTCCATGTAGATCGAATAGTGGTCGAGCCGCTTCAGCCCCTGCCGGCGCAGGAGGTGGGCCAGCCGGTTGCTGCGCGCCTCGAGTTCGCCGTAGGTGATGGTCTCGCCGCTGCCTGCCATGATGACGGCCGGCTGCTGCGCGCGCGTCGCCGCGTGCTGCCCCGAAAACATGCGCCTCCTCCGGAGTTGCCTTTCCTTTTGGCGCAACGTTGGCGAGGCGGCCGGGGCAAATCAAGCACCGGCTCGGGACTGCTCCCCGGCTCTTCGGGCAGCGGGCCGGGCAGCAAAAAGCCCCGCTACCCATCCGGGCGCGGGGCTCCGCACTTCCCGCAGGGCCGCCGGTTCATCCGCGGTCGGCCCTGCCGGAAGCGATGGATCAGCCGATGGTCTTCAGATTGTCGGCGGCCATCTTGCCGCTGCGGCGGTCGGCGACGAGCTCGTACTCGACCTTCTGGCCCTCGACCAGCCCGTCCAGCCCGGCGCGCTGCACGGCGCTGATATGGACGAACGCGTCGGCGCCGCCGTTATCCGGTTGGATGAAGCCGAAGCCCTTGGTGGCGTTGAACCACTTAACGGTTCCCGTAGTCATGGGAATGGTAGCCTTTCAAGACGTAGATATGCTGACCTGCCCTCCCCGCCTGGGGCGAGCCGGTCCGTCGAATGCGCATTGGTGTTCGGGAGCAGTCGATGGCCTGGCGCCGACCGCGTCGGGCATTGCCAAAAAAAGTCCGTCTATCGACGGTAGCGATATGGGCCCTTTCTTTCCCGTTTTCAAGGGGGCCGTCCGGCCCCCTGCTTCAGGAAATGATCGCGTCCCGGGAGACCGAGGACGCCGCACGCGCCAGTGGACCGTCGCGACGACCGTCCAGCATGCGCCCGATCACGCCCCTGAGCTCGTCCGGATCGAACGGCTTGGCCACCAGCGGCACGTCGCGATAGGGCTGCGGGATGAGGGAGAGATGGCTGTAGCCCGTGAGGAAGGCGAACGGGATGCCGCGCTGCATGAGAGCGGCGCAGATCGGGAAGCAGAAGCGGTCGTCGAGGTTGATGTCGAGCAGCGCTCCGTCGAGCGGCGCCTCGCGGGCATAGACCAGACCCGTCTCAAGGCCCGAGGCCGGGCCGATCGGCTCCATGCCGCACTCGAGGACGAACTCGCAGACGACTTCCGCCATCAGATAGTTGTCCTCGACGACAAGGATCTTGGCGCCTTCAAGCACCCTGTTGCTGCCGACCTTCTCCATGATTTGGCACCTTAGTTCAGGGGGACGCCCGCAGGTGTGACCAAATTGAGGTAGGCAACGGCCGCAATTGCCCAGGCGGGTGACTTATCCCCTGCCCGCCGCCGCCCGATTCTCAAGCCGGCTCAGCAGCCGCACGACCGGCCACAGGATAAGGAAGTAGATCACCGCGGCCATCACGATCGGCGTGGCGTTGAAGGTGACGCTCTGCGCCTGGCGGGCCTGGAACAGAAGTTCGGGCACGGCCACGACGCTGCCCAGCGATGTCAGCTTCACGACCTCGAGCGTATTGGAGAGCAGGTCCGGCAAGACGTTCCGCACCGCCTGCGGCAGGACGATGTAGGTCATCGTCTGCAGGCCGGAGAGCCCGGTCGAACGCGCCGCCTCCACCTGGCCGTGCGGGATCGATTCGATGCCCGCCCGCAGGATCTCGCCGTAGTAGGCGCCGGTGTTGAGGAAGAAGGCGATGGCCACGCAGGCGAAGCCGCCGAGTTCCACTCCCGCGAAAGGCAGCCCTGCGAACAGCAGCACCAGCAGCACCAGCGGCGGGAAGGCGCGGAAGAAATCGACCCAAGCCATCAAGGGCCAGCGCACGGCCGGGTTCCTCACCTGCGCCAGGACCGCGAGGATCAGGCCGCCGAGGAAGCCCAGCGGGACGACCAGCAACGACAGCAGGATCGTGTTCAGGAGACCCGCCAGCACGATCGGCATGGCAGCCTCTGCGATCTCCGCATTGAAGAAGGACTGGACTATCTCTTCCATGCGAACCTGGTCTCGATCCAGCGCGCGGCGACGACCACCGGCAGGAAGAGGACGATGTAGGCGGCCGCCCCCATCATCAGCGGCGAGGGATTGTAGGAATTCGACACCGCCGAACTTGCCATGCCGAGGATCTCGTGCAGGGCGACCACCGTGCCCAGCGCCGTGCCCTTGGTGATGGCGATGGTCCGGTTGGTCAGCGGCGCGATCGTCAGCCGCAGCGCCTGCGGCAGCACCACGTAGATCAGGGTCTGGCCGAACGACAGCCCGGTCGAGCGCGCCGCTTCCCACTGCCCTTTCGCCACCGACGTGATGCCGGCCCAGAAGATCTCCTCGGCGAAGGCCATCAGCACGAGCGCCAGCGACAGCCAGGTCGACACGAAGCTCGACGGCGACCAGCCAGCCGAAGGCAGGCCGAAGTAGAGCAGCACGATGATCACCAGCGGCGGCAGCGAGCGGAACAAGTCGACGACGAAGATGATCAGCCAGTTGAGCGGACGGATCGCGAGGCTGCGCACGAGCGCCAGGACCAGTCCGGCTGCGAGTCCGGCGAGCACGACCAGGACGGCGAGCTCGATCGTGACCACGGTGCCGTACAGGATGTCCGGCAGGTACTTGGCCATGACCTTCGCGTTGAAGAAGGTCTCGACGAAGCGGTTCCAGCTATTCATGCCGGCCTTCACCACCGGGCGCGCATGACGCCATGCCGCCGTCGCAAGCAGTGCCCAGGCACTGCGTTACCGTCACCGACAACATCAGTGCTGCCGGATCTGGCCGATAAAGGCCCGCGTGCGCTCGTGCGCAGGGGTTTCGAAGATCTGCGCCGGCGGCCCCTGCTCGACGATCAGACCGTGATCCATGAACACCACGCGATCGGCCGCCGCACGCGCGAAGCCCATCTCGTGGCTCACCACGATCATGGTCATGCCCGATTCCCGCAGCGACCGCATCACGGCCAGGACCGAGCCCACCAGCTCCGGATCGAGCGCACTCGTCGGCTCGTCGAACAGCATCACCCGCGGCTCAAGCGCAATCGCACGGGCGATCGCCACGCGCTGCTGCTGCCCGCCGGACAGTTCGGCCGGCCGGTGATGCGCCCGATCGGCAAGTCCGACCCGTTCGAGCGCCGCCTGCGCGATGTCCTCGGCCTCACTGCGGCTCTTGCCCGCCACCTTGCGCAAGGCAAGCATGACATTCCCCAGCGCCGTCATGTGCGGATAGAGATTGAAGGACTGGAACACCATGCCGATGTGCTGGCGGGCATGATTGATGTCGGTTCTGGGACTCAGCATGTCGATGCCCGCAACCGTGATGCTGCCGGAGCTGGGCTCTTCCAGCCGGTTGAGGCAGCGCAGCAGGGTCGACTTGCCCGAGCCGGACGGCCCGATCACGAAAACAAGCTCACGCTCTTCCACCTCCAGGTCGACACCCTTGAGGACATGGAGCTGGCCGAAATGCTTATGGATGCCGTGCGCGGCGACGATTGGATAAGCCATGGGACCGGGATTTGCGAGCCTTCACGGCCCGCCTCAAGAGGAAAAGCGGGCCCGAAGGCCCGCGGTCCGAACGATCAGCCGCAATGCAGGTCATGCGGCGTCGGATCGTAGCCCGGCATGCCGGGAACGCCGTAGCCCGGCGTAATGGTGCGCTCGAGCGCGTCCGGCGGCGGTGTGCGGCCGAACCACTTCTCCGACAGTTTCACGAGCGACCCGTCCTTCTTCATGCAATCCAGGGCGTCCTGGAGCTGGGCCCGCAGCTTGGGATTGTTCTTCGGAACCGGTGCGGCCCAGTGGGCGCGCGTGTCCTTCAACTCGAGATCAGCGACGAACTGCGGATTCTTCGAGGCGGCATAGAGCACGGACGTGTTGCCGACGAGCGTCGCGTAGGCGCGGCCCGACAACACGGCCTGGATGGCGTCGGGCTGCGTGTCGTAGGCCTGGACTTCGAAGCCGATCTCCTGCCCCATCTTCTTGCTGAGCGTCTCGTAGGGGGTGCCCTTGTTGACCGCCACGGCCTTGCCCTTGAGGTCGGCCCAGCCCTTGAGCGGGGCACTGCCCTTCTTGATGCCGAACTGGAAGGCGGTCCACAGATAGCCGGCCGTGAACAGCATGTTCTCGGCGCGCTCCTTGGTCACCGTCACCGGCGCGGCGACGAAATCGTAGCGGCCCGATTCCATTCCGGGAATGAGCGTCGAGAAGCTCACTGCATCGATGGTGATATCGCGATGCATACGCTTCGCGACCTCGGTGAAGAGATCGATATTGAAGCCCTGCGTGCCTCCGCCGAGCTTCGGAAAGGCGTGCGGCGCGAAGGTCCCGTCCACGCCCGTGCGCAGGGGCGGCTGCTTGTCCTGTGCCTGGGCGGTCGCCCCTCCCGCAGCCAACAGCAGAACGGCCGCAGCTACGGCCCATTTGCATTTCAACATTCCATTGCCCTCTCTCGAAATCCCCAACGTCTCACGCTAGAACAGGCGCACTCGAATAGCAATTTAGAGGCCATGTCGCGGCCATGTCCCAGCCCGATCGCATTCTCGTCATCAACCCGAATTCCACCGAAGCGGTTACCGCCGGCATCGACAGGGCCATGCAGCCACTGCGCATTCCCGGCGGGCCCGCCATCGAGTGCATCACCCTGAAGGAGGGGCCGCCCGGCATCGAAACCCAGGCCCATGTCGAAAGCGTCGTGGCCCCCGTCAGCGCCATGGTGAAGAGCCGCGACAACGATTGTTCGGCATTCGTCATCGCCTGCTACTCCGATCCGGGCCTGCACGCGGCCCGGGAAGTGACCTCCAAGCCGGTTCTGGGTATCGCCGAGTGCGGCATCCTGACGGCGCTGACGCTCGGCCAGCGATTCGGCGTCATCTCCATCCTGCGAAAGTCGATTCCGCGGCATTTGCGCTACGTCGGCCAGATGGGACTGAACGACCGCATGGCCGGCGATCGTGCCATCGGTCTTGGCGTGGTCGAGCTCGCCGACGAGGCCCGCACCTTCAGCCGCATGGCCGAGGTTGCCGCCGAACTGCGCGACGAGGACGGAGCCGATGTGCTGATCATGGGCTGTGCCGGCATGGCCCGCTATCGCGACCGGCTGCAGCGCCATGTCGGCCTGCCGGTGGTCGAGCCCAGCCAGGCCGCGGTTTCGATGGCGATCGGCCGGACACGCCTCAACTGGTCCTGAGCCGCTCCCGGCGATCGTCCGGAGTGACCGGCGACGCCGCCGCCCGTCACTCCGCCGCTTTCTTCACGACCGGCGCGGGCGGGAAGTCCATGCGGTCGTCGGTGCGGCAATAACGATCGGCAAACATGCGGCCGACCGGATGGTACCTGTCCATGTGGACGCGCATGGCCTTGGGATCCCACAGCTCGTCCCGAATGTGGAAGCGCAGGCCCTCGCCGATGACGAGCTGACGGTCGTCCTTGACGTTGATGACCTGCCAGACCTTGCACTCCATGGCCCACGGCGCATCGGCGAGCCGCGGCGGCTTGACGTCGACCGACGGCGCAAGCTTCAGACCGAGATAGTCCGGTTCCCCGACATCGGGCGGAAAGTCGCCGCTCGATTCATGCATCTTGAGCGCCAGCGGCTCGTCGGTGAGATTGACCACGAACTCGCCGGTACGCTCGATATTCGCCCAGGTGTCCTTGATGCGCCCGTCCGGCCGCTTGTTGATGGCGAACATGCAGAGCGGCGGATCCTCGGCGAAGACGTTGAAGAAGCTGAAAGGCGCGGCGTTCACCACGCCTGTCGGCCCGATCGTGGTAACCCAGGCGATCGGCCGCGGCAGCACGAACGCCGTCAGGATCTTGTAGCGGTCATGCGGATTAACGTCGGACGCGGCGTATTGCATCGATAGCTCCTAATTCGCCAGGTCGATCTCGACGCCTGTGCGCTCGCAGATCAGCTTGTAGTGCTCCGGACGGCGATGCTTGGCGAAGTTGAAGGTGGTGTTGCGGATGTATTCGCCGAGCGCCAGATCGCAGTCGTAGGAGATCACCTCGTCCTGCTCGGTCGTGCCCTTGGCGACGACCTCGCCGGTCGGCGCGACGATCGCCGAGCCGCCATGCAGCCAGAAGCCATCTTCCTTGCCAGCCTTGGCGGTGGCGACGACCCAGATTCCGTTCTGGTAGGCCGCTGCCTGCAGCGACAGCATATGGTGAAACACGCGCAGGTACGGCGGCTCGTGCGGCGCATAGACGTTGTCGCTCGGCGTATTGTAGCCCAGCACCACCATCTCGGCACCCTTCAGGCCCATGACGCGGAAGGTCTCGGGCCAGCGCCGGTCGTTGCAGATGCACTGCCCGATCCGCACGTCATCCTTGAACATCTTCCAGACGTTGAAGCCGAGATTGCCGACCTCGAAGTACTTTTTCTCGAGATGCTGGTACGGCACGTTCGGACGATGGTCGTCATGGCCCGGGAGATGGACCTTGCGATACTTGCCGACCAGCCGGCCGTCCGGACCGACCAGGATCGACGTGTTGAAATGGTGCGGCTTGCCGCCCTCCTCGGCGCGCTCGGCATAGCCAAGATAGAAGCCGATGCCCTTGGAGCGCGCCAGCTCGAACAGCGGCTGCGTCTCCGGGCTCGGCATCTGGTTCTCGAAGTACTTCTCGACTTCGTTCGGATCGTCATACCAGTAGCGCGGAAAGAAGGTCGTGAGCGCGAGTTCGGGAAACACGACGAACTTCGACCCGCGTGAATCGGCCTCCTTCAGCATCTCGATCATGCGCTTCACCACGCTGGCGCGGCTGTCGGCGAGGTTGATGGGGCCGAGCTGGGCTGCAGAAACCTTTAGACGACGTGACACGCGAACGATCCTCCAGATGAAATGACACGCTTTCGCAAAGAGCACCGGACCTTGACGGGGCCGACCTTACTATGTTGCGCCAGCCGCAGCTACCAAGTGGCAACTGACCAGACGTCCATCCCCCGTCGCAACCAGGGCCGGATGATCCCGCTCCAGGCATTCGGGACGCCGGTCGGGACAACGCGAATAGAACGAACAATGGCGCGGCGGATCGACCAGTGACGGGATCTCGCCGTCGCGGATCGTAACGTTGGGAATGACGGCGCGATCCGCCTCCGTGACGACGGGGATCGCCGACAGCAGCGTCTTCGTATAGGGATGCTGCGGGACCTTCATCAGCTCGTCGACCCGGCCGACCTCCACCACCTTGCCGAGGTACATGACCGCCACCCGATCGGCGATGGCGCGCACCACGCCGAGATTGTGCGTCACGATGACATAGGTGAGCGCCCTCTCCCGCTTTAGCGTCGCGAGCAGCTCCAGGATGCGCGCCTGCACCGACACGTCGAGCGCCGAGGTGGGCTCGTCGAGCACGAGGACAAGCGGTTCGAGCGCCAGCGCGCGGGCGATGTTGACGCGCTGCTTCTGCCCGCCGCTCAACGACCCCGGATAGCGGTGGATGAAGTCCGCCGGCAGATGGACCGCTTCCAGCAACTCGCGGATCCGCGATGCCATGGTCGCCTTGCCGATCACGCCGGCCAGCCTCAGCGGCAGGGCGATGATCTGCTCCACGGTCTGGCGTGGATTGAGCGAGGACGCCGGATCCTGGAAGACGATCTGGATCAGCTTGCGCAGCGAGCGCAGATCCGATCCCTTCGTCTGCGAGATCTCCTCGCCGTTCAGGACGATCCTGCCGTCGGTCGGCACCGTGACGCGGGCAAGCAGGTTCGCCAGAGTGGTCTTGCCCGAACCCGATTCGCCCACGATCGCAAAGACCTCGCCGCGCTGGATGTCGAGCGAGACATCGTTCACGGCGCGCAGCGACGCGTTCTGGGCCTCGAAGGCGCCGGCGCCAGGACGCTTCACCCTGAAGACCTTGCTGACGCCGACCGCCCGGAGGAAAGCCTTGTCGTCCCTCACGACGGGCCCCCTTCATAGAGCCAGCATGACACCGATCGCATCGACTCCGGCTCGACAGTCGGCGGCGAGGCGCGACACCGTGCGAATGCCGTGTCGCAGCGCGGCGCGAAGCGGCACCCTGGCGGCGGCGCCAGATAGTCGGGGACCTGCCCGGGGATCGTGCGCGGCAGGCCGCCCAGCAGCGACGGGATCGCCTCGACCAGGCCGCGCGTGTAGGGATGCAACGGACTGTCCAGCAGCGGTCCGGTCGGGCCGCTCTCCACCGTCGTCCCGGCGTACATCACGTAGGTCCGCGCGCAGATCTCGCGGGCGACACCGAGATCGTGGGTGATGTAGAGCCCCGCCAGGCCCTCGCGCGCAACCATATCCTTCAGCAGCTCGATGGTGCGCTTCTGGACGGTCACATCGAGCGCCGTCGTCGGTTCGTCGGCGATCATGAGCTGCGGCGAACCGCTCAAGGCCATCGCCAGCATCACGCGCTGGCGCATCCCCCCGCTCAACTGCACGGGATAGCGGCTCAGCACCTGATTCGGATCGGCGATCTGCACCTTGCCCAGCAGATGCGCAGCATAGTCGCGGGCCCTGGAGACCGTCGCGCGATGATGGCGCTTGACGAAATACCGCGACAGGCGGCGGCCGCTCTCGTACCAGACGATCATGTCGATCATCTGCGTGCCGATGGTGAAGGACGGATTGAGCACACCGGTCGGATCCTGCGGCACATAGGCGATGAACTGCTTGAGCGCCTCGCGCTCCCCGCTGCCGAGTTGACTGAGATCCTTGCCGAACATCTCCACCTTGCCGCCCGCAATAACCGCCGGCGGCATCGCCAGAATGCCCAGCAGCAGCTTGGCGGTGACGCTCTTGCCGCAGCCGGTCTCCCCGACGAGCCCGACGATCTCCCCGGGCGCGATCTCGAGACTCACATTCTTGATGACTTGCTCGAGGCCATCGGTGGTCTTGAAGTCGACCCGCAGCGAGCTGAGCCTGACGACGGGCTGAACCATCATTCTTCCGCGAAATAGTCGCGCAGGCCGTCGCCCAGCAGGTTGAAGCTGACGACCGTCACGAAGATCGCCAGGCCCGGAAACAGCGACGCCCACCAGGCATCGGGCAGATAGTTGCGGCTGTCCGCCACCATCGCCCCCCACTCCGGTGTCGGCGGCCGGGCGCCTGCGCCCAGGAAGCTGAGCGCCGTGCCCGTCAGCACGGCGTAGCCTGCATTGAGGGAGATGGAGACGAGCAGGGCCGAGGAAATGTTGGGGAGGATCTCGCGGAACATGATGTGGAGGTCCGACGCGCCCAGCGACCTGGCTACCGCCACATAGGCCTCCTGCTTCTTCGACAGCGTCTGACCGTGCGCGATGCGGGCGAAGCTTCGCCACCAGACGAACCCGATCGCGATCATCGCATTGAGGAGGCTTGGCCCCAGCAGGACGGTGATGGCGAGCGCCAGCACCAGCGCCGGGACGGCCGAAAAGCCGTCCGTGACGCGCATCAGCACCTGCTCGACCGCCCCGCCGTAATAACCGGCGAACAGTCCCATCGGCACACCGATCGTGACCGCGATCGCCAGCACGATGGCAGCCATGGACAGAGACCAGCGTGCGCCGAAGACAACACGGGTGAGAACGTCGCGCCCGACCTCATCGGTACCCATCCAGTGCTGTAGTGAAGGCGGCAATAGGACGGCGTCGAAATTGACGGCGTCCGCGACGTCGTCCGGATATGGCACGATCCATGGCGCGAAGACCGCGGCCAGGAGCAGCACGGCCAGGATCGACACGCCGACCAGTGCCAGCCGGTTGCGAGAGAACCGCGCGAACCGCCGGGCGGCGCCCGTTTTGCGCACCACGGGTGCAGCATCCTCGAGCCAGGAGGTCGCTTCCGCCGCCTGGCCGGAGGCCGTCGCCGTCGTCGGCGTCATGCCACGCTCCTCATCGCTGCAACCGGATCCTGGGATCGAGCATCACGTAGAGCTCGTCGGTGACGAAGTTGACGACAACGACGAAGAGGCAGACGACCAGCGTCACGCCCACGATGGCGTTGTAGTCATTGGCAAGGATCGCATCCGCACCAAAACGGGCGATCCCCGGCCAGGCGAAGACCTTCTCGACGACGAAGGCGCTCCCGATCATCAGCGGAAAGAGGAAGCCGATAAGGGTCAAGGTCGCCGAGAACGCGTTGCGGAGCGCATATTTGTAGTTGATCAGGAAGCCCGGCATGCCGACGGCATGGCTGAACGACACGTAGGGCTTCGACAGTTCGTCGAGCATGCTGCTGCGGATCATGCCGGTCACCTGGGCAAGCGGCCCCAGCGCGAGAACGATCGTCGGCGCCACCAGATGACGAAAGGCGTCGCCGAAGGCGCTCATATTGCCCGTGAGCAGCGAGTCCACCAGATACAAGCCCGTGATGTGCTCCGGCGGAGGCCCGGTGATGCGGCCGGTGATGGGCAGCAGCGCCAGCGCCGCTCCCAACAGAAGCTGAAGCATGAGCGCCGCCCAGAAGCCGGGAAACGACACGCCGGTCAGGGAGCAGAGGCGACTGACCTGGTCCAGCAGACCATTGCGGTGCGTGGCCGACAGGATGCCCAGCGGCACCCCCACCACGACGGCGAAGAGGAGCGCACAGATGACGAGTTCGAGAGTCGCCGGCAGCCGCTCCGACACGATTTCACCGACGTCCCTCGATTCGATCAGCGACCGACCGAACTCGCCGTGCGCCAGCTGATCGAGATAGGTCGCGTACTGGAGGTACAGCGGCTTATCGAGCCCCATCTCGGCCCGAAACTTGTCCGCCTGCTCCTTCGTCACGCCCTCCCCCATGGCCGCAGCCACGGGATCGCCCGGCAGCACCCTCACCAGCAGGAACATGAGGAGCGACACGAACAGAACGACGATCGCCGTATTGAGGACGCGACGCAGGAACCTCACCATCGACCTTCACACCCTGTCGCAGACAACAGCTCGCGCGCCGCCTGCGGTCACTTGGCCTGGTTGGCGATATAGTCCGGCTGCGCGGTATCGAAGCGGAACATGTCGAAGCGGTATTCGTATTGCGACGACCCTCCGTCCCGCGTACCGGCCGTCAGGTACTTCCACCGCGGCTGAAGGCGCAGATCGTTGTGGGAGAAAATGGCCGGCGCTTCGGCAGCGATCTTCTTGGAAGCCTCGCAATACAGCGCCATCTGCTGCGGCGAGCCGTCCTCCAGCGCCGCCGCCTTGTCGATCATCCCGGTAACGGCGGCGTCCTGCCAATAGATGCCCCCGCTCGGATAGGGCGCTCCCCAGCCGGCCTTGGTGTAGAACTTCAGGAGCGTGCTGGGATGCCTCACGCGCGCCGAATCGTAGAAGTAGACGAACGGGTAGGCCGTCTCCGGCTTGGTCTGCGCCGCGACGATGTCGGTCCAGCGCACCGGCTTGACTTCTACGTTCAGGCCGAGCTTCTTCAGGCTCAGCGACAGCATCAGCCCGACTTTCTGGAAGGCCTCGGCGCCAGCGACGGCGGCGAACTCGAGCTTGAACTTCGCAAGCTCCGCAGGCTTGTACTTGGACTTGGCAAGATACTCCTTGGCCTTCTCCATGTTGTAGTCGTAGCGGGGAATTCCCTCGCATGAGCCTAGCAGCGCTTTCGGCACCGGACCGTCAAGCCGGACACCGCCGGCATGGATGCGGTTCATGACCGTGTTGGCGTCATAGGCGTAGGAAATGGCCTTGCGCACGTTGACGTCGTCCAGCGGCGGCAGCGTGGTGTTCATCACCACGTAGTAGTTGTTGAGCGTCTGCCACTTGTCCATGGCAATCTTGGGATTCTGCTCGAAGACCTTCACGCGCGGCGGCGCGGGGCTGTTGAAGTCAAAATCGAACTCGCCGGCGAAGAACTTCGTCTCCAGCGTGACCGTTTCCGGAATGATCTTGAGACGAACCTCCCCCGGCGCATTGGGTGCCCACTTGCGCAGCGTATAGCCGTCGAACGCCTTCAGGATCATGTGATCGCCGGCGCGGAAATCCGCGATCATGTACGGACCCGATCCCGCATCCTGGTTCTGCAGGAACTTGGCACCGTAATCGCCGAATTCGCCGTACGATCCCTCGGCCTTGTTCGCCATCAGCTGCTTGCCGTTCATGATCTTCAGGAGGACCATCGCACGGACGAAGGATGGATCGACGCTCTTGAGATGGAACCTGATCGTCGTCGGATCGACCACCTCGATCCGGTCCTTGTCGATACTGCGCAGGTAGCCACCGACCAATCCCGGGACGGTGAGCGCACGCTTCATCGAGAAGGCGACGTCCTCCGCCTCGAGCTTCCTGCCATCATGGAACAGAACGTCGTCGCGCAGGTGGAAGGTGTAGGTCTTGCGGTCGTCGGAGGCTTCCCAGGATTTCGCGATCCATGGGATCACGCCCTTGTCGGGATCGGGAAAGACGAGCGGATCGTAGACATTGAGGGCGATCGTGTTTTCGAACAGGTTGGTCGCGCGCACCGGATCGAGTGTCGAGACCTCGAGGTTCATGCCTGCCCGGAGCACGGGGCGCCCCGGTTCGGCGTAAGCCGGCAACGCCACCGACAGGCTGCTGACCAGGCCCACCGCCAGCACTGCAGCCATTGCCGACCGCGCGAGGACACAGCCGGACAATCGATCCCTCTTCAACATGAACGCCCCCAACTCACTCGAACCCATTTTTTCGGAACTACGCTTCGCCAGGCCGGTCGACCGTGCTGTACCAGGCCATGTAATCGACATACGTCATCGGCTTGTATCGCGGCGGCTTCGATGACGACGTGCAGCTGGGCATGCAATCCATGAGCCAGTCGCGATTGCAGTCGAGGAAGAACGGAAGTGCGTAGCGCTCCTCCGGCGAGAGGTTCACGACCTGGTGCGGCGTCGACATGCAGCGATCATTGCTCCAGCGGCGCAGCATGTTGCCGCTATTGATGACGAAGCTGCCGGGAATGGCCGGCGCGTCCGCCCAGGTGCCGTCGGTGAGCCGCACCTGAAGCCCCTGCACGCGGTTGTAGGGCAGCAGCGTCATGAAGCTGGTATCGGTGTGCGGCGGCAGCCCCTGCTTGTTCCCTTCGAGCGTCGCCTGCCGCGGATAGCGTGAGATCCGAAGCGTATACATGGGCTCGACGAACGCCTTGTCGAAGTAGTCCAGCGGCAGATCGAGTGCGCGCGCATAGAGCGGCAGCAGCGACTTGCCGAGCTTCTCCAGCGCCCGCATGTAGGTCACCATGGCCGCGCGGAAGCCGGGAGCGTCCGCCTCGGCGGGCCACAAGTTGGGTGAACGGAATCGCTTGCCCGCCAGGACATCCGGATGATCGGGCGCCAGATCCGTCTTCATGAAATAGGATTCGGCCGCCGCTTCCTTCTTCGCCCGGTCGTTGAGATCGGAAGTCGCGCGGTTGTAGCGCGCGCCCAGCGGCGTGTAGCCGATGTTGTGCTCGTTCTTCGCCAGCACCGTCTTCTTTTCCGCAGGCATCGCGAAGAAGCGGCGAATTTGGCTGTAGGCCTCGTCGATGGTCTCTTGTGGAACGCCATGCCCGACGATCACGTAGAAGCCGACTTCTTCAAGAGCATGCCGCAGGGTTGATGCGGCCGCGTCCAGGGCCCCCGGCTCGCCGTTCAGGAACGGCGCGACATCGATGACAGGGATGGCCGGCGGCGCCTCTCCCATGCGGATGGGCTGTACCAGCGTCATGTACTCGGCGGCTTGAACACTCATGAGGACCCTCCGTTCCCGTTGCACAGGCTACGCAGCGTCCAAGAAGGCGTCGATTGCCGTTCCGTCGGCTCCCCTTAACTGTTTGTTAACGACAACGCGGAGCGCGCCCAAGAAACGAGCAGTCGACGACACTCCTGATCGAGAGAGCGCCACATCAGCGATCGGAGATGAGGCCGAAACCACGCCTCGCGAGGATCTCGCGCAACGCCACAATGAACGCTTCGGCTGCCGGCGAGAGCGGTTCGGTCCTCGCATGCACGAGATCGGCGACGATTTCCGGTGCCTTGTCGACAGGCCGAATCACGAAGTCCGCTCCCGGCCAGGCTTCAAGCGAGAATTCGTCGACGAATGCGACGCCGAACCCGGTCTGGACGATGGCGCAGGCGTTCTGCGGCGAGCCCACCTCGATCGCCACGTTGAGCGGTTCGTTCGCTTCCAGGAACATCTGCTCGATGCGCATGCCGAACGGCGTGTCCGGTGGGTAGGAGATCAACGGGAAGGGTCGCATCTCTTTGAGGCGGATCGTCGCCAACCGGGCAAGCGGATGGTCGGCCGGACAGATGCAGACGATGCGGCTCTTCGCGATCGGTGCCGTATGCAGATGAGGATGATCGACCGGCAGGATCGATACGCCGATCTCGGTCTGACGGTTGAGCAGCCTTTCCTTCAGATGCTGATGGTTCAGCGCCTGGAAGTTGATGCGGACCGCCGCATGGTCGCGCCGAAAGCGCGCAATGGCGGCCGGGACCAGCATCTGGCCAATGCTGGGACTGGCAACGATGTTCAGCACGCCGTGCCGTCTTTGTCCGAGCTCGCGCGTCAGGCGCTCGACCCTCTGCACACCGCGATGGACGAGTTCCACTTCATGCAGCAGGCGTTGTGCCTCCGATGTCGGGTGCACGCGGCCCTTGATCCGTTCGAACAGCGGGAAGCCCAGCCTGCTCTCCGTATAGGAAAGCAGGCGGCTCACCGCTGGCGGAGAGACATGCAGCAAGCGGGAAGCGTCGCTGATCGAGCCTGTCATCATGATTGCCCGGAAGACCTCGATCTGGCGCAAATTCATCACTGAGTTCCAACGCGATGCGATACCGAAGCGACATTCGCGTCGCCTTCACCTCCTCCTGCAATTTTCAGGGGCGCATTGGGCCGAAACCCTCCATTCATGCATGGCTGCTGCCCTCATCCGCTGCAAATACATGTCGAACTGCTGCATGAGATTGTGGCGTCCGGCTACCGAGACGCTGGAATTCATCGAATTTCATTGCTGCTGAAGGACTTCCACCGTTGCGCCCTGAAGCTGCCTTGATCACCTCCTATGAAGAATCACGGTGGATGAATTTTCCGCACTAGGAAAGCAAATACATTGCTTACCCAATGAAGGAGGAGCATTGTTTGATAGTGCGGTAAACACTGACGGGTTCCGCATTGGCTGCAACTGATTTGCAATGATATAGCCCTAGCACTATTGGGGTTGTCCAAAGGCAGTTGTCTGTATTGCAACTGCGATTACATATAGTGAGAGGTGGTGGGACTACGTCAGGTTGAGCCGAGCTCGTTTGGGGAAGGGTGTGGGCAATGGCTTGGGCGCGTTTCGGCGCAGTACCAGTGGGTGGTGCTGTCAGCCGGCATGGCCTCGACAATGAGGCCGGTACGAAGAACATCGCGGAAAGCATCGCGGGTCGCTTCGCTTGGCAGGCACAATCTGCAGCGGCAGCGGTAGCGCTTGTCTGCGACAGCGCAACTTTGACCTACGGCGAACTGGATCGTCGATCGAACCAGCTCGCCCGGCACTTGCAGCTTCAGGGTATCGGCCCCGGACATCTGATCGCTTTGCGGGCCAACCGCTCCTTCGCGTCGATCGAGGCTATCCTGGCGATCCTGAAATGCGGCGCCGCCTACGCCCCGTTGGATCCCGCGGCTCCGGCCGACCGGCTCGACTGGATGCTGCGCGACTGCGCCGCCGATCTGCTGCTTGCAGACGCCGCCTGCCCGACCGGCCTGTCGCGTCCCGTCCTGACGATCGACAAGGCGCTGGCCGCCGCCGCGGCGCTCTCGCCCGAGCCGCTCGAAATCTCTGTCGGCCCGGATGCTCCCGCCTACGTGATGTACACGTCGGGCTCGACCGGTCACCCGAAGGGAGTCCAGGTGCCGCAGCGTGCCGTGCTCCGCCTCGTGACCGACCAGAACTATGCGCACTTCGCGGCCGACGAAGTATTCCTCCACGCAGCGCCGCTTGCCTTCGACGCCAGCACCTTCGAAATCTGGGGCGCCCTTCTCCACGGCGCACGGCTGGTCGTTCTCGACGAGGAAGGCGCATCGCTTCAGCGCATCGGCGAGACGATCCGGCGGCACCACGTCACTGCCGCCTGGTTTACGGCCGGACTTTTCCACCTGCTCGTGGAGCACCGCCTCTCGGATCTTGCCGCCGTGCGCCAGATCCTGGCGGGCGGGGATGTCCTGTCCCCGACTCACGTGCGACGCGCGCTCGCGGCCCTGCCAAACTGCCAGTTGATCAATGGTTACGGTCCGACCGAGAACACCACCTTCACCTGCTGTTACCGCATCCCGCGCGAAGGCTGGGGGAATGGGGCGGTGCCGATCGGAACGCCGATCCATGGCACTTATGTCCGTCTCCTTGACGAATTGCTGGAACCGGTGGCCGCTGGCGACGTCGGGATGCTCTATGCCGGAGGGAGCGGCCTCGCGACCGGCTATATAGGTGCCGCACGCCGATCGTCGGACAGCTTCATTCCCGATCCATTCCGGCCCGGCGCGATGCTCTATCGAACCGGCGACCTCGCCCGCTTGCGCCCCGATGGCGGCTTCGATTTCCTCGGCCGGCGCGACCGTCAAGTGAAGGTCGACGGCAAGCGCATCGAACTCACCGAGATCGAAGAGGCCTTGCGCGGCATCCCCGATGTCGCGGACGCCGCTGTGACGCTGTCGCGAGACGGCGGCGACATGCCCAGCCTCACCGGCTACGTCAAGGCGAAGCCTTCCGTCGGTAACCGCAATGCGCTGCGGGTCGCCGTCAGAACGGCGCTGGCACGGACGCTGCCGGCATGGATGCAGCCGTCCCAACTTGTCGTTCTCGACGAATTCCCGCTGAACGCCAACGGCAAGGTCGATCATGCCCGTCTGGCCGAGCAGCGGCCGGCGGCCGCGCCACCACCGGCAGCAGCAGCTCCGCTGAACGACACCGAGACGGTGCTGAGCGGCATCCTCGCGCGTGTGCTCGGTGTGCGCGACATCGGTCCGGATACCAACTTCTTCGAACTCGGCGCCACATCGTTGAAGCTCGTCGAAGTCCACGCCGAACTCGAACGCGTCCGGCCCGGCACGCCTCTGTTGATGCTGTTCCGCTATCCCACCCTGCGTGGGCTTGCCGGCGCCATCGATGGCAGCAAGGCATCGGTGGCGTCCGACGGGATGGATGCCCGTGCGAGAGCTCAGCGGCGGGCTCTCGCGTTGCGTCGCCTCCTGACACGGAATGCTTCAGCATGACCCTGCCCGAGAACGCGATCGCCATCATTGGCATGGCCGGCCGGTTTCCCGGTGCCGACGATGTCGGGCAGTTCTGGCGCAATCTGCGCGCCGGCACGACGTCGACCCGCCACTTCTCCGATGCGGAGCTCGAGGACAGTTTCCCCTCTGACATCCGCAACGATCCGCGCTTCGTGCGAGCGCGGCCTATCCTCGACAACGTTGATCGCTTCGATGCCGAGTTCTTCGGCATGCTGCCGCGCGAGGCGGCCCTCATCGATCCGCAACACCGGCTGCTTCTCGAGTGCGCATGGCAGGCCCTGGAGAACGGCGGCTACGATCCCTCCCGCTATCGCGGCGCAGTCGGCGTCTTCGCAGGTTGCAGCTTCGACACCTACCTCCTGACCCACGTTCTCGCCGAACGGCTCGATCCCGACCGCTTCGCGAGCGATTACCAGGTCGGCTCGTATGACGCCTTGCTGGGCGCCCTGCCCGACACGCTGGCGACACGAATCGCCTACCGGCTCGGCCTGCGCGGGCCGGCAGCGACCGTCCAGAGTGCCTGTTCGACGTCGCTGCTTGCGGTCGCTCAAGCCTGCCAGAGCCTGCTGCTCTATCAATCGGACATGGCTCTCGCGGGCGGCGTCTCCATCACCTTCCCGCAGAAGCGCGGCTACCTCTATCAGGAAGGCGGCATGGTCTCGCCGGACGGCATATGCCGTCCCTTCGATGCCAACGCCGCCGGCACCATCTTCGGCGACGGCGCGGCGATGGTGCTCCTGAAGCGCCTGGCCGATGCGGTCGAGGATCGCGACCATATCTATGCCGTCATCCGCGGCAGCGCTGTCAACAACGACGGCAATGACAAGGTCGGGTTCACGGCACCCAGCGTGCAGGGACAGGCGGATGTCATCGCCCTGGCGCTGGCGTCAGCCGACGTCGATCCCGCCACGATCGGTTATGTCGAGTGCCACGGCACGGCAACACCGCTCGGCGACCCGATCGAGTTCGCCGGCCTCGTCCAGGGGTTCGGCGTCGGCACTGTCGAGCACCCGTTCTGCGCGCTCGGCTCGGCCAAGGCCAATATCGGCCATCTCGATGTTGCGTCGGGTGTAACCGGCCTCATCAAGACCGCGCTCGCACTGCACAAGCGCGAGATCCCGCCGCTCGCCAACTTCCGGGCACCGAATCCGCATATCGATGCAACCGGCAGCCCCTTCTATTTTCCGACCAGTCCTCAACCCTGGGCCGCAACCGGCTCGCCGAGACGCGCCGGCGTGAGCTCTTTCGGCGTGGGCGGCACCAACGTTCACATCGTCCTGGAAGAAGCGCCCGTCGTCGCGGCCGCTCACGGAGAGACGCCGCGCCGTGTCGTGCTGCCACTCTCTGCCCGCAACGACGCAGCGCTTGGCGAGATGGCTCGGGCCTTGGCGGACAGCCTCGCCGCTGAAGAGACAACGGCACTCACGGACGTCGCCTACACGTTGCAGGCGGGTCGCCATCGCTTCGACCGGCGTGCCGCCGTTGCCTGCGGCTCACGCGAGGAAGCGATCCAGGCGCTGCGCAATTTGTCCGCTGCCGCACGGGGCACAGACGCAGCATCAAGGCTGGTTTTCATGTTCCCCGGACAAGGCGCGCAGTACGCGGGGATGGCGCGCGATCTCTACCGGGATCATCCGGCATTTGCCGCGCTGCTCGACGAAGGCATCGCCATCGTCTCGCCGATCGTTGGCGACGGCCTGCGGGAACAGCTTCTCGACCCCAACGCCACGGGGGGCAACGCAACGCTGCTGGCCCAGCCGGCATTGTTCATCCTCGAGGTGGCACTGGCGCGGCTGTGGATGTCCTGGGGCCTACGGCCCGACGCGATGGTGGGCCACAGCGTCGGCGAATTTGCTGCAGCCTGCATCGCAGGCGTCTTTTCTTTCGAGGACGGCTGCCGGCTGGTCGCCATGCGGGCGCAGATCATGCAGCGGATGGCGCCGGGCGCGATGTTGGCCGTCCGCCTGCCCGAACGCGAACTCTCGGTGGAACTGGGCGATACGCTCGATCTCGCCGCGATCAATGCGCCGTCGCTGTCCGTCGCCTCCGGACCGACGCAGGAAATCGAAGCCCTCGAACGACGGCTGACGGCCCGGGACGTGTCCTTCCGGCGTCTCGCGACATCGCATGCATTCCATTCGCGTGCGCTGGACCCCGTACTGCCCGAGATCGAACAGGCAGCTCGCGCCACGAATCTGCAGGCGCCGCAACTCTCTATCGCCTCTTGCGTCACAGGCGACTGGATCGACGTGGCACAGACCACCGATCCCGCCTATTGGGTCCGGCACGGCCGGGCGCCCGTCCGCTTCGCCGACGCCCTCGCGACGGCTGCTTCGGGCGGCCGAACCTTCCTGCTCGAAGTCGGCCCCGGTCATGCGCTTTCGGCGCTGGCATCCCAGGCTCTGGAACGCTCGGCGCTGGCCGGTACTGCCGCGAGCCTCGAGCAAGACGACGACGGCGCTCCGATGGCCGCCCTCGCAGCACTCTGGACAGCGGGCTT